>CALULT010000011.1 GCA_944321565.1 uncultured Paraprevotella sp.
TTCGCGAAGCAAATATGCCAAAGGTGAGAGACGAGGCAAGGAAAAACGTGATTTTCCATTGACTCGGCCGAACCGCAAGGCAAAACTGTCCCGCCTCGCAGGGGGACGAGCCCCAAAGGGGCGGAGGGGGTCTCACACCCACATGTGCATCCACAAAAACAAGCAGCAACAGGATGAAAGTCACTCCGCATATATACCCCTCCTCGGAAAGGCTCCGTTTCGTTCACCATGCAAACGAATATCGTTGCGAAAGTATAAAAATAGTTAACGGGGGGGGGTAATGTTACAAATTCAAAAAATCATGTAACAGAATTATATGCAAAAATCCACACAATCCCCCTATTTTTGCACCGTTGAATTTTTAATTTATTGTTAAACTTAAAAGATTTATGAGAAAATGGTACACAAAAGACTAAAGAGTTTAATGTTTCTAATGCTTCTTGTTGGCGCAAATGCGCAAACGCAAGGGCAAGAAACAACTGCACCTACGACACCGGAGCCTGTGAACTTGGATTTCAATGAGCTAGGAGTAGCCACTGTAGATTTAAAAGACATTGTAGTAACAGGCAATACTCCTGAAAACGTGATATGGGATCCATCTACTGGTAAAATTACCAGCAAAGGTGGGGATTGGTCGTTGACGTTATATTTGGACAATGAAAGATTTGCAAATGTAACCACAGTCAAAATAGAGACAGAAATTCCACAAGACGAACTAGATGGAACAGCGCCAGAAGAAAATCCAGACCCAAATTACAAACAAAATGATGTCATCAGCTGTATAAGCATCTTCCCTTCAGATTCGCAAACTCGCGTAGGCGGCGGTTGGTATTCTTCCAAATACAATTTTGACTATAGTTCTGTGTGGACAAATGACACTAATATTCCACAGAGAACATATCAAGAACTTGGTCCTATTGTGGACAGATTTGTAATTGAAACGAATGGACAAGTCGGGGAAATGACAATCAAATCCATCACGATTACAAAGACACTCTTGCGCGGAGGAAAAGAAATATCTCTTTTGAGTGATGACTTTAAACGTTGGACTGCATCTTCTGCAGATGGAACTGCAACAAATGAGCGTCCTAATTTTGAATTCAATATAAATCAAGAGAAAACGGCAGGTGCAACAATTTACGGAGATGGGAACGTGGATTGTTTAAATTATGCGGAATTATCAAATTATGATATATTGAATGTTAAAATTACCCCTGGTGCTCAATTACGTGTATTGTTGAACAGGAAAACTGCAGCTCAAGATCAAATTGAATTAAACCCAGTGGCAAATGAGGATGGTTTGGCTACGGTAGATCTGACCCAATATGACTATGTGCATCTAAATGCAATCAAGTTAGGCTGGGGAAGCCCTGCTGCAACTTTAGAAGATGTAACAGTTAGTAAAAATGGCGTAGATTATATTTTTAAAGGTGCAGGCGATTTGACTTCTGAAGGTAAAACACTTCTTGCAGATGAAAATGCGACTTTGATTGATGCCACAGGTGTAACAAAGGCTACGGATCAAATCAAGTTTGCCAATCCCAACTGTTTGTACATTGCCAACGAAGGCATCTTGGCCAACGAAAGCAACGTGTTGATTGCAGATGAAAACGGTGGATACATTTGCGCTAATCTGGTATTGGAAACTGGCAAAGCCTTCCGTGCACCGTTTGACTTCACTGCGAATTTAGCCAGCATGACGAAGACAGTAGCAGAAGGCGGATTCGCCACTTTGGTGTTGCCTTACGCGGTTAACAACGTGACTGCGGGTAAGGTTTATGAGTTGACCGACGTGAATGGAACTGTGGTGAATGGAGACCTGATAACGACCATCGAAGCCAACCAACCCGTATTGCTCAATGCTGGCAATTATGAACTAAAAGCATCAAATGTGACCATAGAAGCCAATCCGGCAAGCATGACCAATGGTGCCCTGACTGGCGTATATGATGCAACAACGGTGATTCCGGAAGGAAGCTATGTGCTCCAGAACCAAACGAACAAGGATGGATGGGCGTTCTATTATGTAAATGAGAATTCAGGTGACGATGCCATCAAGATGACTCCGTTCACAGCTTACCTGAGCAATTCCGGCAATCAGGCCAACGTGAACATGCTCACCTTCAATTTTAATGACGAGGTGACAGGTATCGAAAACGTGGAAGCCGCGACTTCCGCTGCCACAGTAGTGGAAATCTATGACCTCTCAGGCCGGAAGGTCAGCGCACCAGTGAAGGGTATCAACCTGATGAAAATGTCGGACGGCACAGTGAAGAAAGTGATTGTGAAATAAAACTGTAAAACTCATAAAACAGAAAAACAATGGAAAAAAAGAAATATGAAATGCCTCAAGTAGAGGTAAGGGAATTCGATGTGGAAATGCCTATGGCGTCAAGTGTACCACAGGTATCACAAGAAAATTTTGATCGGAATTTGGGTAGCGGAGCCAACCGCGACAACGTGTGGGACATGTGGTAATCACTCCCATCTCATAAGCACACACAGACTTCGGAATTTTTCATTTTTTTATTTTTTTGATGTGGTCGCGCCGGGAACTTTCCCGGCGCGATTCTTTGTTCCTCTCCGCATGATTTGTATTGCCCCGACCATAATGGGGCAGTTTGCATTTTGGGGATTTAACGCGGCAGTCGAAATTTAGTGGGGGTTAGGACGTAACGCCCCTTCTGTTCTCCATGCGGCAGCCATAATGGCCGTTTTGTTTGCCATGCGGATGCCAAAACTGTCCCGCCTCGCAGGGGGACGAGCCCCAAAGGGGCGGAGGGGGTCTCACGCCCACGAGAACACAACACCGGACACATCCACGGACAACATAAACAAGTCAGAAACAGGAGAAAATCACTCTTGTGCATGGGAAACCCCTCCGACCCTGCGGGCCACCTCCCCTACAAGGCGGAGGAGTTTGCCTCCGGACAGACAAGCAATGGGAGGCAATGCATTTGACCACAAACGAACATTCGTCATCTGTTAAATCCCCAAGATTAGGAACTGTGCCATTTCGAATGGCCATTCGAGCCACGAACGTATTTACAGACTCCGCCCCGGCACAGGAACGTGTCCGTATGCCGGGGCGGAATTTTATGGAACCAGTATGGACCCTCAATTTTCCAAGTCCTTAATCAGCTTCTCGTAATAGCGGGAGAAGTCCATCATGGGCATGGCGCGAATTTCGCCTTCCTTCAAAGGAGGCAACTTGGCCTTCTCAGCCTCCAGCGCGGCAATGCGGTCTTTCATCCAGGCTACGGCCGTAGCCTTTACCTCGGCGTCGTCCGGGCAATTCTTTTGAATACGCAACACCCAATTGTAGATGTACATGTCCTTCGCACCATATTCCTTAATATAACGAGAGCAATTGGCGGCGTATGTCTTCCAGTCGCCCGTGGCCTCAGCCACGTTGATGTCCGAGAGCAACACAATCTCGTCACAGTTTTCCACGTTGCACTTCTTCATTTCCTCCACGTAGGCGGCCATGCCCTCCTTGTCGTAGGTCACCTTGCCATCGGCATCTTTCTTGATGAAGTTGCGGGGATAAGACATCCAAGCCGCCGACATCATGCGGTCAAGTCCTTCCTTGCCGTAACGGGCATAGAACTCATCCTTGTGGGAGAACACGTAGCGGAACGACTCAGACAAAGGAGAAGTGTTATACTTCAAGAAAGCCCCGTAGAGACGAGGGTTCAACAGCATGTCCGCCCCACGGCCTTTCAACAACACCTCGGCCACCTCCGCGCTCTTCTCGGCATCATAAGCCCCGTCGAGCACCTCCAGATAGTCCATGAGGAAGGTCGTGTCGCGTTCGCCGCCGTCGTAACGGGCAGTCATGGCCGCCAAGCCTTTCTCGCCCAGCCCTTCCTTCACCTTGGCAAGGAACTTAGCCGCATCGGCATCGCCGCCCACAATGCGGTGCATCACCTTGCCTTCACCGTCCAGGAACAAGAAAGTAGGATAGGCGCGCACGTTGAACCGGTCGTGCAAGTCTGGCCCTTCGCCCTTCTCCATGTCAATCTTCACGCTCACAAACTTCTCGTTGAAGTAGTCACCAATCAGCTTTTGGGGAAACACCTTCGTGGCCATCATGCGGCAAGGGCCGCACCAACTGGTGTAGCAGTCCACGAACAACAGTTTCCCACTCTCTTTGGCCATGGCCAACGCCTCGTTGAAAGTCTTGCCTTCCACGAACTTCACGCCGCCTTCAGCCTCTTGTGCCCGCAGGCCGCCGAAACAGCAACACACGGCAGCCAGGAGCAACAGCAATTTTCCTTTCATCGTTTTCCTATTTTGAATTATTGATTATATCCCGAATTTTGAGAAATGATTCCTTCCGATATCCGGATTTCGTAGTCGGGTACCGGCAGGTTCCAACGCGCCTTGTCCACGGCTCCCAGCTTCGTATCGCCCAAGAAGTTGCCTGTGCGCATCAAGTCCCAACGATAATGACCTTCGTAGGCCAGCTCACGGTTACGTTCAGTGAGCAATGTGCGCAGAAAATCATCTGTGGACGAGAAGTCGGCCAACGTGTAAACCGCAGGCTTCAAATCATCGGGATAAGCCCGCTGGTGGATGTCGTTCAGTTGATTCACAGCCTCCTGGGTCACGACACCACCCACGCGTACCAACGTCTCGGCATAGGTCAGCTTCACTTCGGCCAGGCGGATGAAAATCACATCGTCATACTGCCCGCCCGAATACTTCATGCAAGTGCTGTCATTCGGGTTGCTTGACCGCGAGCCTGTCCGCAACAAGTAAGTGCGGCGCACGTCGTCGGCATCATAGAGCGACAGCCGCTCCTGCGGCACATAGTAGGACCGCTTCTCGTAGTAGTACATCCCGTTGGGATAGTTGTCCGCATAAATGCGGCTCGGTTCAAAGAACAACAGCTCACCGCTGCGCGTCGTCGGGTCGGGATAGGACGTGGTTTGGGAATACTCGTTGCTCGGGAAAAGGGCAGTGCTGAACTCCGTGCTGGACGTAGAGAAGGTGTAGCCCGAAACACCCAACACGGTCGCCGCATAGTCGCGTGCAGCCGTCAGTTCTTCCACGTTGTTCGTGTAAGTTCCCTTATAGAGATAGACACGGCTCAGCAAAGCTTGCGCCACCGCCCTGTTGGCCCGGATGCGCTCAGCTGCGGCAGGCACGGCTTCCGGCAGGTCGGGAATAGCCTCTGTCAAGTCGGTGATGATGCGGTTCCAACACTCCGCGTTCGTGGAGCGTCCTTCCACTTCTTCGGGGTTATATCCATTGTATGGATCAAGACGGAGCACGATTCCCTGCCCTTCATCGTTGCCCAGCAACGCCTGGTCGCCGAAGGCACACAACATGGCAAAGTAACAGTAGGCGCGGATGAACTTGGCCTCCGCAATATGCTGGGCTTCCATCGCCGGATCATAATCCCCGAAACGCTGGATGCCCGAGATGACGTTGTTGGCCATGTCCACCGCATTGTAGCACCAATGCCACAGATTGTAGAGCATGCCGTCGTGTACGGCTGAACTGTACTCGCCCGTCTCCACGGCCAGGTAATCGGCCGCAGTGTTGCGGACTGCCAAGTTTTCCGTGCCCACATCGGCCAGCTGGAACATATAGCCCGTGTTGGCATAGTTGTTTTGGTCCTGGGGCGCACCGGCCAAGAACACGTTCAGCCGCACGTATGCCCCCATCAGCGCGGCTTCCGCCGTGCCTTCGTCCTTATATACCTTTTCGTCCACCAACGTGTTCTCGGGTGCATAGTCCAAGTCGCAAGACAGGAGGGCAAGGCAAGCCCCGAAACACAAACCTATCAAACTTGATTTTTTCTTCATCGCTTCTCTCCTCCTTATTTTAGAAACTTGCACGTATGCCGAACTGATAGCTTCGCGATTGCGGCATCGTCATGTTGTCGTAGCCAGCCGCCAGCGCGGACGAGCCGAACGCGCTCACCTCGGGGTCGAGCCCGGAATACTTGGTGATGGTGAACACGTTGGTCAACGTGACGAAGAACTTGAACTGCTCCATGACCTTGAGCTTCTTCAATGCCTTTTGGGGCAGGGAGTAGGACAAGGTGAGCGTCTTCAGCCGCAAGTAGGAATTGTTCTCCAGGAAACGGTCCGAAGTAATGGAGACCGTGTAGTCGTAGCCCGCGATGATGGACTTGTTGTCCAGTTTCGGGATGTCGGTCCGCTGGCCCGGCATCTGCCACATCGACATCATTTCGCTTGACAGGTTGTTGGCATCGTCCTGCGAATACGTGAGCAGGTTGGCACGGGTGCCGTTCATCATGCGGCTGCCCAACGAGAAGGTGAACATGAAGTCCAGTTCGAAATCCTTATACGCCAAGATGTTCGTCATTGACCCGTACAGGTCGGGCATAGCCGTCCCCATGACAAACTTGTTGGCTTGGGAAATCGCGTTGTTGGATGCCGGGGGCGTGGTGGACAGCGAACCGTCGGCATACTGCCACAACGGGTCACCCGTTTGGGAATCTACTCCCGCCCACTTGTGTAAGTACCATTGCGCCACGGGATAGCCCACGGCATAGTACTTGTAGGAACTGTTGGCCTGGTCCAGCTGGTTGCCCTCGAAATTCAGGCGCAGGATTTTGTTGGTCGAGCGCGAGAGGTTCAGGATGGTCTGCCACTGGAAGTCCGGCCGTTGCATGTTCATCGTCACCAGCTGCAGTTCAAAGCCCTGGTTCATCATGTCCGCGATGTTCTGGTTCTCTTTCGTATAGCCCGTGTAGAGGGGCAGGTCGGAAGAGAAGAGCATGTTCGTGGTCTTCTTATAATAATAGTCCAGCGTCACCTTCACCCGGTTATCGAACATGGCCAAGTCCAGTCCGGCATCGTAGGTCACCGTGCGCTCCCAGTCGAGATTCTCATTGCCCGGTTGCGACATCTGCAGGTAATTGTGCCCGCCATAGGTGGTCAGCGTGTTCAGCTCATACACGGCCTGCGCCCCATAGTAGCTGTTGTTGCCGTCCTTGCTCGAAAGTCCCACGGAACCGCGAATCTTCAGGTCGTTCACGAAGGGAAGGTTGTTCTTGATGAAATTCTCCTGCGACATGCGCCAGCCCAACGAGAACGAAGGGGTGCTCAGGTAGCGGTGCTCGCGGTTGAAGCGCGAAGAACCGTCGAGACGGTAGGTCACGCCCGCCATGTAGCGGAGCTTCCACTGGTAGTTGATGCGGGCGAAGGCGGAGAACAAAGCCGACTGCTGCATGTAGGCACCGGCTACCCGCGTGGTCTGCGCAGCCCCCACACCGTTCAGCTCTGGGCTGAAGAAGTCGCTTCCGGCCACGGAATTGTACCGCTCGCGAGTGTATTCGTAGCTCTGGCCCAACACACCTTGCAGGAAATGGTCGCCAAACACCTTGTTCACGTTGATGAGGTTGTTCACGACAATCTTGTAGTTCAACTTCGTGGTTTCCTGCGCCTTGTTGCCGGTCACGCCACTCAATCCCTCGGGCAGTTCGCCTTTGCGAATGTTAGAAAACGTGTTATAAATGTCCGTACCCACCTCGCTCCGCAGGGAAATCCAGTCCGCAGGCTTGTACTCCAGATAGCCGTTGCCCACCACGCGGGTGTCTTCCACGCCCTCGTCGTTGATATAAGCCATGGCCACAGGGTTGTATGCCTCGGGATCGCCCTTCGGGTTGGGCGCGTAGCCGTAGTAATAATCGCCGTCGTCGCCATAGATGGGCAGGTTGGGGGCTTTCTTCAACGCGGCGGAATAAATCTCGCTGGCCTGCAGTGCATTGTTGTTCAGCCGGGTGAGCGACACGTTAATTCCCAAGTCCAAGTACTTGTTCAGTTCCGCGTTCAGGTTCAGGCGGGCGGAGAACCGCTGCATGTCGTTGTTGATGATGTACGACTCGTTGTTGTCGTAGGAGAGGCTCACGAAATACGTGGAACGTCCCGCCCCGCCGGAGACGGAAGCCGACAGGCTGTTGCTCACTGCCGTGCGCGTCACGGCATCCACCCAGTCTGTGTTGGCCGTGGAAAGCGAATAGTCCGACGTGTTGTCGTATTGGTTATACACCATGGCATACTGGTCCCCGTTGAGCAAGTCAAGCTTGCCCAGCGGACGGTCGAGGCTCAGCGTGTAGCCCACGTTGATGCGCGTCTTGTCACGGCTGCCCTTCTTCGTGGTGATAAGGATGACCCCCGCCGCACCGCGCGAACCATAGATGGCCGTAGCGAAAGCGTCCTTCAGTATTTCAATGGATTCGATGTCCTCGGGATTCAACGTGGCCAACGGGTTTTTCTCGAAAGAATACTTCAGGTCATAGTTGTAATCCAAGGAGCCGCCGCCAATTTGGTTGCCACCCACCGAAGCTCCCGGCACGGAACCTCCCGAGTTGCTGATGGAGTTATTGTCGCGGTCGGTACTATACACCGGCACCCCGTCGATGACATAGAGCGGGTTGTTGTCGCCCATGATGGAACTGATGCCGCGGATGGTCAACACGTTCGCCGAACCCAACGCGCCGGAGGAGTTGGACATATATACGCCGGGGGCTGCGCCCTGCAGCATCTGGTCCACAGTTTGGAAGCCGATATCGTCCTTGGGCTTCACGGAGGAGACGGAACCCGTCAGGTCGCGCCGCTCCTGCTTGCTGTAGCCCACGACCACTACGTCGCTCATCTTGAACGCCTCGCTTTCGCGCATCGTGAGGTTGACCTCGTTGCGGTCGCCCACCGTCACGGATGCCTTGTCGAAGCCAATCAGCGAGAAGGCCAGCACGTCGCCCTTCTTCGCTTCAATCTGGTATGTGCCGTCCTCTCCCGTGCTGACCGCCCGGTTGGTGCCCTTCACGTTGACCAGCACCGAAGCCACCGGCTGCCCGTTCTGGTCCACCACGCGGCCGCGAATCATGCGCTGCTGCGCCCAAGCGGGCAGGGCCAGCCACAAGAGGAGCATTCCTGCCAAAATTCTTATTTTCATGTATCTGCTTTATAAAAAAGCAGAAGACTTCCACGCCTTACGTCCGGGTGCAAAAGTCTTCTGCCTTATACATTATTATATTATTATTGCATCAGCACCGCCCACGTGTCGTAAACATACGTGTCCCCGTCTGCCGGATAAGCGTAGTTGCCCGAAGCATTGGAAGTGTTGCCACCGAACACCCAAGCCACATGGCCTGCCACGGCGGCACGTGCGTTGCGGCGGGCGGTAAAGTTGGCCGGAACCTCCACGGCTTCCCAGTTCACGCCATCCTCGGAACGGAAAATCTGCTGTGCGGCAAAGTCATTGCTGCCTTCGCCGAAGGCTTCCCCGCCGAACATGTAAGCCACATCCTCGCCGGCCACCACCTTCATACCGAACATGTTCGTCATGCTTTCCGGCAGGTCGGCTTCTTTCGTCCAGTTCTCGCCATCGGCGGAAGAATAGATGGCATTGGTCATGTTGTCCGCGCTCACAAAATTCTTGAACCCGCCGACCATCCACAACTTGCCTTTGAACGAGAAGAACGCACCGGCCAGGATTCCTTCTATGCTTTGGTCATCCCCGGTCGCCTTGGGCGACAAGGCATTCCAATCCTTTCCATTCTCGGTATAGGCAAACTTTTGGACGGATTGCCACATCCCGAACGACGGGATATAGCCGCCGGCAATATACAACCTGCCGTTCAACTCGGCCACGTTCATACCCGTGCAAGCCAACTGGGAGTACGGACGAACCTCACCGGCACTCGTATAGGTCATGCCCACCGTGTCGCACTCGAAGGTCACGCCGTCGGAAGTAGAATAGGAACGCCAGTCGCTCAACGAAGGAGACGGGCCAAACCATCCGTCGGACACTTCTGCCGCATTGCCATACTTGTCGGCACCCTTCGTGCGGGCACCGCCCAACACATACATCCGGTCGTTGAGCACGGCCAAACGCGCACCTTCACCACCGATGACATAACCGTCAATCGTATCGGGCAGAGACACACCCGCCGTAGAAACCTGGTAAGCCACTTCAGTCCAGTTCACGCCATCCACGGAAGAGAACAGCTGATAGTTCTCCGTCGTGCCATCCAAAGAAGTCACGATGGCATAGAACTTGTCTTGGAAATAAGCCATGTCCCAATCAAGGAGGGAAGCCGAAGCGGGGAAGCCCTGGAATGTAGAAGACTTGATGGACACAGCCTCGCCGGAAGCCGTTGTGGCGCGCACCACGTTCAACGTGTAAGTAACCGTCGTGCCGGCAGCATCGCTCACCTGCAAAGTCACCGGAGAAGTCACATCAATGGTCACGCCAGCCTCGGAAATGGCCTGGCCGTTATAAGAAACCGTGCATCCCAAAGTCGGGGTAGCCGTAACCACGGCATTAGCCAAAGCCGCATCCGACACATCCCATTGCACACTATCGTTCGTATTCTCCAACACCATGCCATTCGGCGCACAGCTATACGATATTGCGCTTCCTGCCGGTGTCACTGTGGCACTCAGGATGCCCACAGCAGCCTGTGTCCCTTCGTCGTCATCGCTGCAAGCGGCGAAGCCCAACATACAGAGGGCCGCGCCCAAAATCCATAAACTCTTTTTCATCTCTTCAAATTTTTATGGTGAAACAAAACATACTTTCCGTTTACATGGCCGCACCCATCATCATCACGCCGATGCTCTTCGGCGCCTCGGCCTTCTTGCCGGAGAGGGCATCTTCCACAGCCTTTTTGATGCCCTCGCCGCGCACCTGCTTCTTATAGATGTTGCCGTCCTTGTCAATGACGAGGATGAAAGGAATGCCTCCGAACTGATAGGTGTTCATCACGGCCTTTCCGCCGTCCGTCACCCAACCTTGCGGCCAGGCCATGTTCTCTTCGCCGCGCGCTTTCTCCCACGCTTTCTTGTCGGCATCAATGGACACGCTCAGGAACTCCACGTCCTTGCCCTTGAACTCCTCGTAGTATTTCTTCATGTTGGGAATCTCCTGACGGCAGGGACCGCACCAGCTAGCCCAAAAGTCGAGCACGAGCACCTTGCCCTTGTAATCAGAGAGGGAACCTTTCTTGCCGTCCGCCATCTGGAACTCGAACGCCGGGGCAGGATTGCCCACTTTCATCCGTTCCTCAGCCTCTTTCTTTTCGGCCTCGGCCTTGCGATAGTCGGCCACGAGCTGCTTACCCGTTGCGGAAGAAGCCTCCAATTGCTTCAGGGCCGGTTCCACCACATCGGCATCGCTGTCGCCCAAACGGCTGATGGCCACCATCACGCTGTTGCGGTCGGCATAGTGCTCGGCAAAATAGCGGAGATGCGCATGGGTGTTCTCGCCCGAAGCGTCATACAAATTCATCGAAAGTTCCTGCTTCTTTGTCCCGTCTTCCATGCCCGAGCGGTAAACACTCTGCGAGATGGCAATCATCATTTGATAGTTCCGGTAAGACTCAAAGTTAATCATGTTCATCAACTCGTTGTTCTTCCCGCCTTTTATATACACGTAGGGCGGGTTCTTGATTTTCACTTTCGCCGTGTCCAGCCCGCGGAAATCAATGTCCAAGTTTTCGTCTTCGAGCCACACCTGCACGGACTGCCACTTGCCGCAATCCAAGGTGGCTTCACCCGGTTTTGCCACCGGCACTTTCACCTCATAAGTTCCGTCGGCATTCACCGGTGCCTCGGCCAACACGTTCTGCTTTGTTCCCTCGCGTTGGTAAACCGTCATTTTGAAACCATCATCGATGAACTTCACCTTCCCCTTAATCGTCACAGTCTGCTGTGCATGTGCCGGGAAGCCAAGACAGGCGCATAAAGCAAGCGCCAACCAATTCAGTTTTTTCATTTCCCCTTTTCCTATTTTATATTACAAAAAAAATAAATACAAAAACCCTTGCTCTCCCGCAAGAGAGCAACTACAACTTCGCAAAGGTATGTTTTTTAACTGAATCAAACAAGATTTTGCTCATAAAAAACAAATTTTCGCCCACAAAGTGTTAGCAACATGGGCTATTTCATAGACATAACCCTCTTTAAACAAGAAACAAACGCAAAACGGTTGCCCGCTAGCGAAGAGAGAGACCGAAATCCCTGGTAGAAAAAGATTTTTATCGCCCGTTTCATAAGAATGAAACATGAAGAGGCTACCTTTGCACCAAACCTAAAAACACAAGGAGATTATGGATACACAACTTTCTTACCGCATCGAAGAGACGTTGGACGGCTTCCTGGCCTATCAACTGCAAAACCCCTCATGCTACGCCTATGGGGCCACGGAGGAAGAGGCACGCGAAGCCCTCTACGACCTGACCGAAGAAAGGGAACTTTACGCATACGACGAGTGGAACTAACGTTCCGCTCGTTTTTCGTTTGCCCCCTACACGCAAAGCCGTTTTCGACAAGCCAAAGAGGTGCCCTCCCCAAAAAAGAAGATATACTGACTTGGCAAAATAAGATATCTTACTTGCCCATTTAAGATATCTTACTTTGCCAAGTCAGTACTACTTCTCCTGGAAAACCGGATAACGGTAAGATTCTGGCTGCGCCTCAATCTTCGGCTATCGTGCAGATGCTGACGCGGTTCCAGTCCGGCTCTTCGAACATGTAGCCCACACCTTGGCCTTTGGCAGTGATGCGCCTTTCGTCTATCCGGTATTTGGTCACCAGCATGTTGCGCACGGCCTCGGCACGTTGGCGGGCGATACGCGCATTGACTTCCGCACTGCCCTCTGGCGAAGCATAGCCCAGAATGATGACCCTTGCCTTCCGGTGGTTTCTCAGGTATGTGGCGATACGCTCCACGTTGGGTTGCTGCGAAGGGTCAATAACCACCTTGCCCTGGCGGAATGTCACCACGGACTCCAACGTTTTCTTGTTGGTGGTGATCACTTTCGGTTCGCGCCTGCGGCATTCGTCCAAAGCCCGTGCCAAATCGGCGGATTTATGCTCCTCCTTGCGCAGGGCATCATTCACACGGTGCAATTGGTCGTCTTTCGCCACAACCTCTTGGCGCAAGGTGTTAATCACGGCATTCAACGAAGCGACCTCGGCCGCATCATACACCCTCACTTTCGACATGTAGTGTTTGCCGTTGCTGTTCTTAAAGTGATAAACTATGCCGGCAGTGATTTCCCAATTGGCATGGTTGGAATTGAAATTAGGATAGCGGTTCGCCTGCCCGGCATCCCACATGCTCATGTCCCAAAACACAGCCGGCTTTACGGCAATGGTCCAAGCCCGCTTCTCGCCCACATTGAAATTGAAATTCACACCGGCCTTGGAAGCCAGATGGTTCGTCCCTTCGCCGTCGGCATAAAAATTATTCAACCTCAGCCAACCGAAACCGCCCAAAAGCTCTATTTCGAACAAAGAAGGTTTGCCCTCATCGTAGCCAAAAAGCAAACGGTTCAGGTTCATGCGGTTCAACAGCATGACATTGAAAGCGTCAAAAGCCGTATTGCTATGTTGCGTTGTCATGGAACTGACCGTGTTGACCGTCCAATTGCTTTCCAACGTCAACCCGTAAACCGGCGAAAGCTGCTTGTTGATGTCCAACCCGACCACCGCACGGGATTTTTCGAAGAACGAACGATAAGTAAACGGAGACACGATGCCGCCGTTCACCCCCAAAGACCAATTGTCTCCAAACTTATTGCCATCAAGAACTTGCGCGTCCAAGCTGCCCGCAGCCAACACGCTTAAAAACAAAATGAACGACTTCCTCATAATCCGACTTGTTTAGTGACGTGCTTACAAATGTAAGATTTCCTTCGAAATATTCAAAAAAATCCACGTATTTTTTTGCAAAAATAGTGCTCTTTTCCACACAACATCGTGTTTCGGCACAATTCCCATTCACGGGATTTAGAACTGTGCCCATGTTTCCTATGCAAAAAACAAAAACGAAGGCCGTTTCCCGGAATTACCTTCTCGAAAAACGGCCTTCGCCACAACTAGAAAAACCGATGTTTGATTATTCGGCAATGCAAACCGTCACGCGGTTCTTCTCCGCAGTGTTGAACGGTTGTACCGTATCGCCCTTGTAATCCACCGATATGCGGGATTCCGGTATGCCCAAAGCCTTCAATGCGGCAGCCACGGCCTCGGAACGTTTGCGCGAAAGCACTTTGTTGAACTGCGGTGTGCCCGTGTCCTTGTCTGCGTATCCGCAAATAGACACCTTGGCCTGCGGATGTGCCTTCAAGTAGTCTGCCAAACGCTGAATCTTGGATTTCTCGCCTTGAGCCACAACCGAAGAATTAATCTTGAAGAATACATTCTCTTCCACCTTCTCCACTACTTGTGGTTTGGGCTTCTGAGGTTGCGGCTTCGGTTTTTCAACAGCAGGCTTCGGTTCCGGTTTCTTCTCCGGAACTACGGCCGGTTGCACCGGAGCGGGTTCTGCCTTCTTCACCGTCTTCTCCATCTTGCCCAAACGAATGCTCAAACCGCCCATGGCATTGAACACCCAGTCGGGGTTATCGGCCTTTTTCGAATTATACTTGTCGGACAACACATTGGCATTGACCTCCAAATTGAAATACACGCGTTTGCACAGACGGATGTCCAAGCCGATACCACCGCGGCCTACCGGGCTAATTTTGTTGTCGCGCCAAAGGTATTCCAACCGGCTTCCCGCGTCATTCAGTGCCACGGCATCATCATTGTTGAATGCGCCATTAACCCCGATACCCAAGAACACGTAGGGGTTAAACAACCGCTTGGGATTATACTTGAACGCATTCCCCAAGTCCACAACCACATCCACGTTTCCTTGCAAGTAGTTGTATTTATACACGCTCTTCATCATTGCGCCCTTGGATTCATAACCGGACAAACCGGCACGCAATCCCCACACAGGAGTGAACCGATATGCTCCATAAATGGCTACTGCCGGCGAAATCAGATCCTTGAATTTAGTTTCACCAAGAGTATAAGCCGCTCCACCTTGCAGCCGCAGGTCCCAATGCGGATTGAACGCAACAGAATCTTCTCCCGCCGCCTTCACCTGCGTAGCAGTCGCCATCATGCAGGCGCATGCCACTAATTGCAGAATTCTTTTTGATTTCATAATTCCTCCTTTTTTTATGGATTAAAATAATTTGCTTTATGCTTTCTTCTAAATTGATTGCGCTCCGCCTTCTGTCCTCAAAAAGCTGCAAGCGCCGGCTTTTTTCCTCCTTCTTCTCTTTTTAAAAACATTAGAAAATTGATTGGTTTTGTCTGCGCAGCCGTTTCGAATGCCCCATTGTCGTGAAAATCCCTGCGCCGGATTTTGCGGGGCTTTGAGTGTCCGGGCTTCCCAAGCTCCTCACTCCAAGTAATAATCGTCTAGACTTTTTCATAAAGGTTCTTGTTTGACGTTAATAAACATCTCTTTTTGACTTTTACAAAGATAGGGATTATAAAAGAATCTTATCCCCTTTTTATGTTATTAAAACAAAAAAAGAGGCAGGAAGAGCCTCTTTTTCTGTTAAACCGCCGTTCTCAAACGGCATAATAGCACTTTTTATACCAAATGGCCTATCCATTCATCGCGTTCGCCCGGAAGCAAATCAACGACAGGAATCTCGATCATGGTGTAGCATCCCGGCTGTTGGCGCATGGCGGCGCGGGCCACGCAGACCAGCACCTGGCCTGTCAGAGCCGGATTGTTGATGCGCATGTTGAACTCGAACAATTGGTTTTGGGTCTTTCCGGAAACGCCTTTGCGCGTCAGGTTCACGCCGTGGCCCATATCCAGCAGTTCATCTACGTCCTGCACTTGCACCACGTGGGTCTCGTCATTCACGAAATAGGGGTCGGCCTTGATGGCTGCGGCCACCTTGTCGAACTCATACCCTTCCTTTACCTCTATATATACCATGCGGCGATGGATGCCCGTGCCCGTGGGAATGGTCATGGAAAGGGCGGCCTTCACGCCTTCCACAGCTTTCACGGCCACGGTGTGTCCCATGCTCATGCCCGGCCCGAAATTGGTGTAGGTGATGCCTTTCGGCGCGATGGCTTGCAACATGGTGCGCACGACAGAGTCGCTTCCCGGGTCCCAACCGGCGGAAATGATGGAAACGGCATTGCCGGCCTTGGCACTTTCGTCCAATGTGTGGCGCAAAGCCGGGATTTGCGTGTGGATGTCGAAACTATCTACGGTATTGATGCCGAGGGCAAGGATTTCCTTGGCATACTTTTCCACGCTACGGGTTGGCGTGGCCAAGATGGCGACATCCACGTCTTTCAGTTCGCGAATGTCCTTCACCACATCATACTGACTCAGTTCTGCGGGTTTGTTCTCCGCACCGTTGCGGCGCACGATGCCCGCTATCTCGAAGTCGGGTGCGGCTTCGAGAGCCTGCACGGCATAGTGGCCGATATTGCCGTATCCCACTACGGCAGCTCTGATTTTCTTCATTGTCTTTTCCTTTTATAATATGTAAGTCTGTCTTTATAGTTCGTTTTGGAACATGGGATCCCAAGCAGGCAAACGCACGGGTTTCTGTTTGAGCAGCTCCAGCACTTCCTGAGGGCAATATTTCTTGTTGACCACCACGCGGAACATATATTCGTCAAACCAGCGGTCGGTCATGATGAGGTGCCCTTGTGCGCCATAGTCGGCTCCCCAGCTGTTTTCCACCATCCAGCGTTCGGGCTTTCCGGCTTCGTCCAAGTCCACGGCCATCAGGGTCATGGCATGGGTGCTCCCGCTGTCGAAACTTTGGATGCGTTGTTTCTTGTCCATGCCGAATGTGGTGCCAAACAGGCTGCCATAATCGTAATTGTCCAGGTCAAGCGTTCCGTCTTTGGGGTTCAGGAACTTGCTCACGTCGCAGCTGAAATACATCATCGTGCTGTCTTTCAAGCTGGCCACGGCCATCTCCTTGATTTCTTCAACCGGAAGGTTCACATAGAGCCAGTTATGTCCGTCATACGTATGGCGGTCGTAGTCAATTTCATACACTTGCCGGTAAGGCCGCGAAGGGTCATTCATCAGCATGACATAGTTGGCATTCAAGTCCTCTCCGCCGCACACTTCCTTGTAGAAACTCTGCGGGGTGTAGGTTTTGGACTTTTCCGTGTATTTCCCGTTCACTTTCGGTGCCCATATGAAGGAAGCCGGGGGCTCGCCGTAAGCATAGACCAGCATGCGGTAAACCGTTTTCATCAGTTCCACCTTCTGCTGTTCCAGTTCCTTTTCCGAAGCTCCCTTTTCGGCTGCAGCCCTCAGGTTCATGCCTCCTTCGCGCAACTTGCGTTTCAGCAACGATGCAAATTCGCTCGTGTTATCGCTACTGTAAGTCTCGGCCATTACTTCACGCGGCACCACCCCATATTTTTCAAACAGGTCGGAAACGCCGGTGAACTGTCCGCCATCGCTCAGCGGATTGCGGAACAGCCATTCCACCATTTTGTCGTCGAGCGGCTTCTCGCGCGTGTCGATGATGCCCTGCAGAAACAGGTTGCTTTTCTCCAACTGGTCGTAGAAGAACGTATAGACGGTAGAGAAGTAGAAGTTCTTCATGCCGGTGCGCGCCATGAGTTGTGCGCGCAGCACGTTCGTCCCCGTAAACAGCCAGCACCGCCCGCTGCTTTTTTGGTCGGTGATGCCCGAGCTTTGCACTTTGTAAGTGAAGTCCATGTCAGCATCGGCCGTGTGGGCACTGTTGGCGGCAAGCTTCTTGATGGGGTTGGCGTTCACCGCGTTCCGGATGGCCTTGTCCGTCCTGTCGTTTGCGTAGCTGTCTTTCAGCGTTTTCAACACGTCCGGCGTGAGTGCCTGTTGCGCGGAGGCCATGCCCCCGCACAGACACAAGACGAGATACAATGCAGTTCTTTTCATATCCGTCTTTCGCTTATTTCACGTATTCGGCCCAGTCGGTCAGGCGCATGTCGCCCTTACGCAAGTAAGTGTCGTGCATGGCAAAGGCCGCAGACAGGCAGTGGTGGGTGTGTCCGCCGTATTTTTCTGCCAGTTTCAGGTAGTCGAGCAACAGCGGGCGGTAGTCCGGATGAGCCACCTTGATGAGCTCGGCAGCCTTCTCCATGGAGCATTTGCCGCGCAGGTCGGCCACGCCGTATTCCGTAATCACGGCATCCACGAAGTGGCTGGTGTGGTCGATGTGCGAACAGAAAGGCACGATGCTGCTGATGGCACCGCCCTTGGTAGTAGAACCGCAAGTGAAGATGCTCAGGTAAGCATTGTTCGTGAAGTCGGCCGAACCGCCGATGCCGTTCATCATCTTCGTGCCGCAAATCTTCGTAGAGTTCACGTGTCCGTAAATGTCGGCCTCGATGGCGGTGTTCAGCGAGCAGACGCCGATGCGGGCGATGACTTCCGGGCAGTTGGAAATTTCCGACGGGCGGAGCACCAGCTTGTCCTTGAAGAAATCCATGTCGTCATAAATGCCGTGCAGGCATTCGTTGGTCACGGTCAGCGAGCAGGCCGAAGCCGACAACACGCGGCCTTCGCGCATCAGGTGTACGGGGGCGTCTTGGAGCACTTCGGTATAGATGTTGAAGTTCGGCACGTCCGGGCATTCCCCCAATGCGCCCAGCACGGCGTTGGCACCGCTGCCCACGCCGCTCTGCAGGTTGAGGAAAGTGGGCGGAATCTTGCCGTTCTTCAGGTTCTCCAGCAGGAACGCAGCCACGTTGTTACCGATTTGCGTGGTGATGGGATCCGGATCTTTGAAAGCGCGGGCCTCGTCGGGGATGTTGCATTCCACAACTCCCTTGATGCGGTCGGCATCCACTTCCACGTAAGGTTTGCCAATGCGGTCATTAGCCTTCGTAATCATGACGGGAGTGCGGTAGGGATGGTCTTCTATCTCATATACGTCATGGATGCCCATGCACTTCTTGCTATGGAAGGCATTCAGTTCGATGAAAATGCCTTTACGGGCAAGCCGACACACCGTGGGGCTAATGCCGCCGGCAGCCGTGAGATAAATGTGTGCCTTGTTGCCTACCAGCTCCACTTCGCAGGCCTCGATGATGGCCCAGTCCACATGCCCCAGATAGCCTTGACGGATTTGGGTGGCCATGTTGGAAAGGTTGAGGTCGGAGTAAGAAATCTCGTTGTTGTTGACGTGTGTGCGGAAGTCTTTGTTCGTCGTGTAAGGTGCACGGAACTTGATGGCATGCACGTTGGCCAACATACCGTCGCAGCTTTGTCCTGTGGAAGCCCCCGTCAGGATGTTGATTTTGAACTCCCGTCCTGCGGCATGTTCCGCTTCTGCCTTTTTGGCGATTTCCGCCGGTACGCTCTTAGGTACACCGGCCGGCGTGAATCCGCTCAGCCCGATGGTATCTCCGTTTTGGATGAGGGCGGCCGCCTCGGCAGCCGTGATTTTGTTAAATCCCATAAAGTCGATAGCTTTAATAGAGTGATACATTCATAAAATTGACGCAAAGATACTGATTTTTTTTGAACCTTGTCATGGCTTCAGCGGGTTTTCCTTGCATAACGTAACGAATGCAGCCTTTTTGGAACGTCACACATTCCATTTCGGCTTGCGTTTTTCCAGGAAGGCGCGCCCGCCTTCCTGTGCCTCGTCGGTCATATAATAGAGCATCGTGGCATCGCCTGCCAGTTCCTGGATGCCGGCTTGTCCGTCCAGTTCCGCATTCAGCCCCACCTTGATCATGCGCAAGGCCAACGGGCTGAGCTGCATCATCTCTTCCGCCCACGCCACATATTCGTCTTCCAGCTGTGCCAAGGGCACCACCTTGTTCACCAGCCCCATGTCGAGAGCCTCCTGTGCCGTGTATTTCCGGCAGAGGAACCAGATTTCGCGCGCTTTCTTCTGTCCCACGACACGGGCCAGGTAGGATGCGCCGAAGCCGGCATCGAAGCTGCCCACACGCGGGCCTGTCTGTCCGAAGATGGCATTGTCCGATGCAATGGTCAGGTCGCATACCACGTGCAGCACGTGCCCGCCACCGATGGCAAAACCGTTTACGGCTGCCACCACCGGTTTGGGCAGCGAACGGATTTGCTTCTGCACTTCCAACACATTCAGCCGCGGCACACCGTCCGTCCCCACATAGCCACCACGCCCCTTGACGTGCATGTCGCCGCCTGAACAAAACGCCTTGTCGCCTGCGCCGGTGAGCACCACCACCCGCACGTCGCCCCGTTCGCGGCAGATGTAAAGTGCATCGCTCATTTCCGACACCGTGCGTGGCGTGAAAGCGTTGCGCACCTGCGGGCGATTGATGGTGATGCGGGCAATCCCGTTGTAAAAGTCAAAAAGAATATCTTCGTATTCTTTCAGGGTTTTCCATTCTCTTTCCATATTTATTCTGTTTTTATCATTAATGGTACTGAAACAAAAATACGCTTTTCCCGGCGCATAAGCAATAAAACGGGCTACAAAAACGTTTCCAATAAGTCAAACATAGAAAACAAAAACAATGAAAAAATGGTTATTCCTGTTGTCGCTCATTTGCAGCGTCTCCGTCTTTTCCCAAACCACGGTGCGCATAGGAGTGGGAGCCACGGTCTCGTCCATGACAGCCAACCTCAAATACGACATCATGAACGACCGCATCGTGACCTTCAACCTCTCGGCTGCCACAGACTACCTGCAACGAAAATATTTCTATCTTTCCTCCGAATTCAAATACCTCCGGATGGGCGGAGACGACAAGGAACTGTATTTCCTCAACAGCCATGGAGAGCAACAAAAAGGCTTATCCGACCCGGAAAGCTGGGATTACCTGCAACTGAACACAAAATTCCGTGCCCGTCTCCCTCTCGGAAACTATGCCATCTATGCCGGCGTGGGGCCGCACATAAACCTGCTGGTCGGCAATCGCCGTTTCACCAACATTCCCGATGTGTTCGACGGACAGGCGCGCCGCTTCCTTTGGGGGGAAATCTTCGAGGCAGGCGTGACATACATATATAATAAGGTGTTGTTCGACCTGAACGCGTCCTACCAGCTGAACAATTCTTCCATCGCCCGCACATCGCTCTACACGTTCGACAGCCGCGGCGTGTGGGGCATCAATGTCTCCGCAGGCTATGTGTTCTGAACAAAAGGCTCGTTCCGCATGGGAACATCCGGAATCAGAATTACAACTGTTTTTTATTCAAAAACAAACGTCCATATTGGACATTCCTCCTATTTCCAACCATCTTTGATGCCATGGTAATAGTCGCGCAATGCTGCCGCGTCCGTCTCCGCTTCGGTGAACACTTCCAGCAACACGGGGCATGAAGCCTCCGCGTCGAACAAATCATCGAGGGCGGCCAAGAGGGAGATGGTGTCCGTGGCCCTGAGGTACGTGAATCCGCAGGACTCCGCCCAGCCACGGGCCGTGGCACCATGGGAAGCCGTCACGAAGCGGCAGGTGTCGCCCTGCATGTCCAACCCGGGCAAGGCGTGGAAAATAGCCCCGCCACTGTTGTTCAACACCACGATGCGCAGGTTCGACCGGACGTGGCCGTTCCACAGCCCGTTCATGTCGTAAAAGAAACTCAGGTCGCCCAACAACAGCACATTCAGCCTGTCATCTGCCGCCGCGTAGCCCACAGCAGCCGACACGGAGCCCTCTATTCCGTTCATGCCACGGTTGCATTGCACTTCCGTTCCCTCCGGCAACGGGAAAAGTTCCGCCAACCGGACGACCGAACTGTTGCCCAAATGCAATACGGACTGCACCGGCAAGGCTTCAAGTATCCGCGCCACGGCGTATAATTCAGAATAAACCATCCCGGGGCGCGTCAACCGCGCACAAGCTTCACGCCATCGGTGCGCATAATCTTCTGAATGGAAAGCCGCACGCATCCGTATCCACGCCCTGCAAAAATCCTCCACGGACGCTTCGACCACGATGGTCTGGGCGCAAAACAAATCGGCAGGTTGGCCGTCTGGTGCCACGTGCCAATGCGCCAGCGGACGCGAACGGCGCAGGAACTGCTTCAAACGTTTCGATACGATGTGCCCGCCCAAAGTGATGACCAAATCAGGACGCAAAGCTTCCAGTGTCCCTTCGTCTGCGGCATATAGCACCTCGTCAAAATGGCGCACCGCACCGGAATCCGGCGCGACATTGCCAAGCACCTCGGCCAACCATGGCACTCCACTGCCCGAAAAACAAGAAGAAACGACAACGGCTTCTTCCCGCGACAACTGTCCCGCCACCACCATGCAACGGGGGTGCGTCCCCATTTCTTGTTTCAAAATCTCCTCCGCCAATCCGTTCGCGGACAGCGTATGACGGACGATGCGCCGCACGTCGGGTAACTTTTCCGTTTCAAAACGGAACAAGGGTTCGGACAAAGGCACATTAATATGTACCGGCCCGAAGTCGTGGTGGTCCAATTCAAGCAACGCCTCATTGACCAAACGGTTGACATGCCATTCGTCTTCCTCGCAACGCACCTCGGGCAAGTCCACCGCCTTCTTCACCAATCCGCCAAATGCTCCAGGTTGCGGCAACGTCTGTCCGTCCATCTGCCCTATCCAGGCCGCAGGCCGGTCAGCCGAAACCACCACCAACGGCACTTTCCGATAAAAAGCCTCGGCCACGGCCGGATGGAGGTTCAGCAAAGCCGACCCGGACGTGCAGCACACAGCCACGGCCTGCCGCCCCTGCAAGGCCAGCCCGATGGCAAAAAAGCCCGCACTGCGTTCATCCGTCACCGAATAGCACTCGAAATCATCGCAGGCCGAGAAGGCCTGCACCAACGGCACGTCCCGGCTTCCGGGGCACAACACGACCTGGCGAATGCCATAAGCCCGCAGCAAGGCCACGAGCTGCAACACGTTCTTTTTATCAGTATATCCCATTTGAAGTTCCTTTGACGATTACGTATTTCATGGTTTGCAGTTTCCGTTCAGTCTCCATCCATTCGTCTTCCAGCACAGATGAAGACAACAATCCTCCGCCGGCATAAAGACGGAAAGACACACCGTCCGACACCGACTGCATGCAGCGCAGGTTGACATACAAGGCCGTTTCACCCGCAGGGTCGAACATCCCCAAAAAGCCGGAATAATATTCCCGATGATATCCTTCATGTTCCTTTATGAAATGAAAAGCCTCATTTTTGGGAAGTCCGCACACGGCAGGAGTCGGATGCAGGGCCTGCACGACCTCGCACACTTTCGTGGCGGAAATGGAAAAGCGGAAAACAGTTTTCAGATGCGCCAACTCGCCGGCCGTAACCGTGACAGGGCCTTCTTCTGAAAAAGGAATCCCTTGCCCACGCAGGCAATCACCGATGTAATCCGCCACATAGCCCTGTTCGCGGACGTTCTTCTCAGACCAACGTTCCGCCAACTTTCCATTTTTCAACCATTGTGTCCCGGCCAAGGCCACTGTCTCAAACTCTCCATGCCTTCCTTTTAATAAAATCTCCGGCGTGGCGCCCAACCAAAAACCCGTCTGTGGGGCATAGAACAAATAAATATATGAATGCACATAACGGCGGCAGGCGGCACGAAAAGCCTCCACCCACGAAAACCCTGCCGGACATGGCACTTCCGTCCGGCGCGACAAGACCAATTTCTGAAAAATTCCTTCGCGCAGCGCCTTTGAAAACATCGAAAACGCATGGGCATAGCCCGTTGAAGGAACTGATTCCAGCTTTCCGACCAAAGGCACGGGTGCCGGCGCTTCTTTTTCCGTCCCGTCCACTATCCGGTCTGCCAATACCTCAATTTCTTCTTCTAAAGGTAACAACCATATAGATTGCCCCTCTCCCGAATGGAAAGGGGCAAACACAAAACCTTTTTTTCCGGCCAAGTGGCCGATATCATCCACCTTTTCCGGGTTTCTTGCATAACATCCCCTGCAACAAACCGCTCCCGGTTCCCGGTAGAACACAAAGGCACCTCCTGCACCCCTCCACCGCGAAGCGATGGTGGTCACGGTATCCGTATGGCTCATTTCCGTTTCATCACGCTATTGACCACCCGGATGGAAGACACCAGTTTTCCCGTGGAAGTGAACACATCGACATTCCACACGTGGGACGAACGTCCCTTGTGAACAATCGTGCCCACGGCACGCACCGTGTCGCCCTCATGAGCTGACGAAATATGGTTGCCGCTCACCTGCATCCCCACGACAAACTCGTCGGGCTTGCAGATGACCATCGAACCGAATCCGGCCACCGTCTCGGCCAAGGCCAACGTGGCCCCGCCGTGCAGGATGCCGAACGGCTGGCGGTTGCGGTGGTCCACCGGCATGATGGCCTCCACACGGTCGTGCGAGGCATAGGTGTATTGGATGCCCAGGTTGCCCATCAGCGTACTTTCGGCCTGCGCGTTGATGGCATCCAACGGGATTTCGCTTTCCCGCACCTCGGCCAGGAACGCTTTCTCCACGGCCACGGCCACGCCGTCTTCGTTGTTGGACAGCGTGGTGTAGTCCGCGCAACGCTTCACCGAATCCGCCGCATTGCCCATGGCGATGCCCAAGTCGGCCAACTGCAGCATGGTAACGTCGGCGGCGCCATCGCCGAACACCACGATTTCGTCCGTCTTGATGCCCTCCTTTTCCATGATGACCCCCAGCGTATTGGCCTTGTCCACGCGGCTTCCCACGACTTCAAGGAAATAAGATTCCGAACGGAACACGTCCAATACGCCGTTCAGCCGCCGTTTCCAATGCTCTTCCAACCCCACGAGTGCTTCCTCGTCATCGCTCACCAGCATGCACTTGCATGGCGGATAATCAATAGCCGCCGAGAAATACTCCTGGTAGTCTATCTTCATCCCGTTCAAAGCCGCTTCCTCACGCACGTGGGGATTATCCGGATTATTCGTCACGATGGTGTCCCCGTTATAGGTCAGGATGGCAAAACCGTTTTTGTTCGCCTTCTTCTCCAAATAAGGAATCAGTTCGGGGTTGATGCGGCGTTCGAACACCACCTCCCCATTGGATGCATTAATCACTTGCCCCCCGTTATAGGAAAGGATATAACCATTGTATGTGCCAAGTTCCAACGTTTTGGCTAACGGCAACAAACCGTATGTGGGGCGACCCGATGCCAACATGATGCGCACACCCATCTGTTGCACTTTGCGCAGCGTGTTCAGCGTGCGTTTGCTAATCTCTTTCTCGTCGTTCAACAGTGTCCCGTCCACGTCGAGTACCAACATTTTATACTTCATACGCCCACGTCTTTAAAATGATACAAAGCAAATATAGCGAAAGGCAAGAGACGAGACAAGGAAAAGCACCGACCTTTCCATTGGCTCCCCCGAACCACATCCTATATTCATAAAGCAAATATAAGAAAACCCTTTTAAAAAAACAGATATGGACAGAAGTTTATCACTACACTTCACTTTTTTTAGCGAACATATACAACAGCGGAACTATTTGCTTGGCGTACCCCACCCGCCTTCCAAAAACTTCAACGCCATTTCCCGGCATGCCTTCCGGTCTATTTTCCCGTTCCCCACTTGCGGCACTCCCATAACACGGAAAATCCGGTGCGGGGCGTGGTAACGGGGCAGACGCGACTTCATGCCCGCCAACAAAGCCTCATCATCCATCGGACAACGGCTGTCTATCAACAAAACCAACATCTCCCCTAGCCGGGCGTCGGGCACGGAAGACAACGCGAAAGGCACGTGGAGCCATTCCGCCAGCCGCTCCTCTTCTTCCTCTATCTGTATTTTTACACCACCGCTGTTGACCGTGTTGTCCGCACGGCCAATGACAGTGAATGTGCCATCAGCATAAAGCCGTGCCACATCATTGGTGACCAACTCACCGTCACAAATGCCGGGCGCATGAACCACCAGTGTGCCCCGCCGGGACAAGGACAACCTGATGCCGTCGAAAGGCGTGTAGCGTTCGGAAGCCAAAGACCCATTAAGGGAACGCAGGGCAATGTGTGAAAGCGTCTCAGTCATCCCATAAGTGGAATACACGCGGCAAGGAAGGCCATCCAATTGCCGCCGCAACGTCTCGTCCACGGCTCCTCCACCCACAATGACACACCGCGTTTCCGCCAACCGACAGGCTGTAACCATGTCGCGCAGAATGTGGTAAAGCTGCAAAGGGACAATGGAAAGAAAATCTATCCGTTCATTGACATCAGCCAATGGATTGCCCGAAGCCATCCGCACTTGGAGCCGCATGCCCGCCACCAACGCGCGCACCACCATCATCTTCGCCCCGATATACCGCAAGTCCATGCAAAGCAGGGCCGTGTCGCCGGAACGAAGCCCCAGGAACTCGCATGTGCGCACGGCACTGCACACCATCCGCGTCTTTTCCACCGACATCCTTTTAGGGACACCCGTGGAACCAGACGTTTGGACTTCCACGCAAGGTGAAGGCGAAAACCATTCAGAAAGGAAGGAGTACACGGAACGAAGTGCCGGATCAGCGGCGTCCGACATGGCAAGCCGTTCCAGCACCAGCCGGTCGGAGGACGTGAAACACCGCCCGGCAACCATGATACTTTGCTTATTGATGTCTGTCTGCCACATACCATAAACAATCTTTTCGGATTTCCAAAGGCATGGGGACGTTGTCCGTGAACAGCAATCCCGTGCCCAGCCCCTGAGGCATGTGCGGCTGCCAAGTGGCGCACCATTGGGCGATGGCATTCAGCCCGATATTGGACTCCAGCGCGGAAGTTATCCACCAACCGATTCCTCTTTTCTCCGCTTCTTCTATCCATTCCCGACAACCGGAAAACCCGCCATGCAACGATGGCTTCAACACGATGTATTGCGGACGCAACGCATCAAGCAACTTCTGTTTTTCCCCGTGTGTGCAATGTCCTATCAGCTCTTCGTCGAATGCGATAGGAAGTGGAGACGTGGCGGCCAGCCGTGCCATCTCTTCCCATTGCCCGGCGCGAATGGGCTGTTCGATAGAGTGCAAATCCAGTTCGGCCAATCGTTTGAGCTTGTCCAATGCCTCGTCAGGTGAAAACGCCCCGTTGGCATCCACCCGTAACTCCATTTCGGACGCAGTGAAATGCCGGCGGACAAAGCGCAACAAGTCCAATTCTTCTTCGAAGGAGATGGCTCCGATTTTCAGTTTGACGCAACGGTAACCTGCCTCCATCTTCGTACGGAGCTGTGTGTACATGTCCTCCCGGCTTCCCATCCAAATCAACCCATTGATGCAGATGCCGTTCTCGCCACGCGAAAAAGGCGTGTCCCAAAGAGCATACGTCTGGCGTTCCAAATGGCGCAAAGCCGTTTCCAGTCCGAACAGCATCGACGGATAGCGCCCCCAACGCTCCGTATCAACCTCCCCCTTCCGAACTACGTCTGCACACATTTCCTGCAACACTGCCTCATAATCCGGCAAATCGTCCAGGCTCAGCCTGGGCAACGGAGCGCATTCACCCCACCCTTCGCTACCATCGGCCTCTAGCCGCACGAACCACGAACGGCGTACCGTGTAAATACCCCGCGAAGTGCCGGCCGGCTTTTTAAAATGAAAAAGCCGTGGAAAGAATTCTGCTTTCAATTGTTCCATCATTTCCTGTTCCTTTGGTTTGCAAAAATACGGCAAATCTCTAGTTAAAGCAAGTCCATGGAGTTTCAAGTGCCTGAAACTGGGTGTTCCAAGCCTTTGAAACTGGGTGTTCCAGGCCTTTGAAACTGGGTGTTCCAGGCCTTTGGAACTGGGTGTTTCAGGCCTTTGGAACTGGGTGTTTCAGGCCTTGGAACTGGGTGTTTCAGGCCTTGAAACTGGGTGTTCCAGGCTTTGAAACTGGGTGTTTCAGGCTCTGAAACTTTCTACCGCCGGGCAACCAGCCTTGCAAATCTCCTCCAAAATGCTTTTCTTTGCAAAAAGAATCAAACCTATGCCAATAATGAAAAACAATCTTTTACCATTGATTTCCATCCTTGCCGCCCTCGGCGGCACATCATCCGCCAACGGGCAAAATGCCAGCGCGAGCGACAACCTCACGGCACAGCCCGTGGCCGACCGCATCGTCCCGTTCCGGCTTTCGGACGAAGGCGTGAGGCACGAAGTGGAATGGGGCACCGACTTGGCGTGGATGCACAAACAGAACCTGCGCCGCTGCGTCCTCTTCATGGGGAAAGACAACGTGGCAGTGGCCCGCGTGTCGTTCCAACCGACCTATCCGCTCGTGGACGGCGACCTGCAACAGGCGCAAAAAGACGACCTCGCGGAACGGCTCCGGCTGCTTGGTTTCTGCAACGAGGACATCCGGCTGACGCTCAACTGCGACCATCCCTCGGTGGATGCCTCCTACCGGGAAAACGCCGAGGCTTGGGCAGAGCTTATTGACGTGACCACCCGCTATTTCCAGGAAGCGGGCTATGAAGTGGTGTCCGTCTCCCCGTTCAACGAACCGGACTACGGCTGGAACCAATGGCGGCCCGGAAGCCAGGACGGCAACGGCGAAGCCCGCAAAGAGGGCTTCCGGCAAATCGCCGCCCTGCTGCGCGAAAACCCGCGATTCGACGGCATGCGCATCTGTGGCGGCAACACGCTCAACTGCGACGAAGCCCTGCCTTGGTACAACGCCCTGGCCGGTTACATCGACGAAGGCAACACCCACCAGCTGGCCGGCAGCTTCGACAGCTTCGCGGATTTCTACACCACCGTGCGGGCCGACGGCAAACATGCCACGGCCGACGAGATGCACAACGTGATGGAAGCCATGGTGGGACTGGAATACGGCCTGCAGACGGGCATCTGGTGGGGACCGGCGGAACTGGCCCGCGGCGAGTTCTGCAAAGCCGCCCACGGCGAACGGCTGGCCTACGCCGAACACCGCCCCAACTGGACGGCAGCCTCTGTCTATCGCGCACCGGACGGCAAGGTGCAGGCCTTCGGCGGCACGTCCGAACGCCAGGCCGCCACGACCACTTACCGGTTCCTCTCGAAAGAGCGCGACGTGTTCTTTGACGGGCACGGCCCGCAACGGGAATATGTCATGGAGCTGCCCGGCGGCACAGGTTACAAAAACGGGCAAACAAACGCCGAACAGGTGGTGAACATCACTTGGGGCGAGGACGTGCAACCCGTGGTGGACGGCACGTATGCCATCGCCAACAAGCACAACCGGCAGTTGCTGACCGTTTCTGGGGGAAATGCCGCCACCGCGTCCTACACGCGGGGCAACACCCTGCAGCAATGGGACGTCAACCCCGTGGACCCACGCATCGGAGGCGACTTCAGCTATTGCCAAATCCTGTCGGTCGGCAACCTGCAGACGCTCGACGTGCTTGACTGGAGCCTGGAAGAGGGGGCAAGCATCATCATGTACAGCAACAGCCTGTCGGCCAACCAGCAATGGTACCTGGAATACGCGGGCGACGGATGGTTCCGCATCCGCAACCGCCATAGCTCGCTCTGCTTGCAGGCGGACGACGGCACAGTGACGCAACAGGCGGTAGCCGACAACGAAGGCCAGCTTTGGCGTTTCCTCCCCCTCGATGTCCGCCCGCGGTGGCAAGACGTGGATGCCCCCACGGGACTGCAGGCCGAAGCCCGCGCCTCGTCCGTGCGCCTCACCTGGGATGCCACGGAAGAAAGGAACGCCACCTTCAGCCTCCTACGCGCCACGGAAGCGGAGGGCAACTACGACCTCATCGCACGGGGGCTGACCGGCACGGAATTCACGGACAACAAGACAGAAGGCGGACAGACCTACTTCTACAAACTCAAACTCACAGACCAATGCCTGAACACCTCGCCTGCCTCGCCCGCAGTCACCGCCACCCCCACGGGAACGGACGACCTGGTGGCACGGTATGAGTTCGAAGGAAACACGCGCGACACCACCCTCAACCTCAACCATGGCGCCACACCGGACGAAGCCGCCTACATCAACGGGAAATCGGGCAAGGCACTCAACCTGGACGGGACGGCCGACTTCGTGCAACTGCCCGCGCTTCTATGCGACCACGAGGAAATCACCGTGGCGGCATGGGTGTATTGGCAGGGAGGCGGCACGTGGCAACGCGTGTTCGACTTTGGCAACGGGGAGAACGAATACATGTTCCTCACGGTGAGGGCGGACAACGGAAACATACGCCTCGCGCTCAAAAACGGCGGTGAAGAACAGCGGCTGGACGGAGGGCAGGCCGCAGAAAACACATGGATGCACGTGGCCGTCACCATGGACGCGGAAAACACCTGCCTCTACGTGGACGGGCGGCTCGTGGCCACCACGCAGGACATCACATTGCGCCCCACGGACTTCAAACCGTTGCTGAACTACATCGGACGCAGCCAATTCGCCGCCGACCCGTTGTTCAAAGGACGCATCGACGATTTCCAAATCTATAACCACACCCTCACGGCGGAAGAAGTCGGACAGGCCATGGAGGGCACGACCGGCATCGCGGACACGAAGGAAAAGCAATGCAGCGGACTGGAAATGTCAGCCACGGTGGCCGACAAACGGCTTGAAGTGCGCTTCTCCTCCGGGGAAGGCACGGGCACGGTAATCTTCCGGGCGTATGACCTGCAAGGCAACCTCGTGCTGCAGGAAAAAGGTACGGCTGGCACGACGGCCACGCTCAACACGGGCAACCTGTCCGAAGGCATCTACATCCTGGAAGCACGGCAGGGCAACGCCGCCGAAAGCCGGAAATTCACGGTGCGCCACTGACCCTGTGGCGTACTCTTATATGACAAAGCCGTCAAAGTCAACAGGAATAAACTGTCCCGCCTCGCAGGGGGGCGTTCTGTGCGCCATGCGGAATGACAGCATGGACGGGAAACCCCTCCGGCCCTTCGGGCCACCTCCCCTGCAAGGCGGAGGAGTTTTCTGCTAGCCGGAAAAAGCACACAAACTCCTAAACTTGGGAGAAATCATGCTATCCGCCATCCGGAAAAAAGCGTATTTTTGCGCCAAATACCAAACGGCACACATGAAACATCCAAACATCATGCGGTGGCTATTCGCCTGCCTTCCGCTCATCCCCTACGGCATACAGGCCGAAACCGTCATCACGTGCTCACCCGACAAACGCATCCAAGCCCTCCTCTCCTGCCCCGGAAAGGGAGAAACAGGAGAAGCGGCACTGCGGGTGACGTGTGAAGGACAGACGATTTTCAGCCACATCGGAATCGGGTTGGAAACCAACCAACAGGAATGGAACAGCAACCTGACGCTGCACGACACCACGGAAGCCCGCCTCCACACGGACGACTACCGCATGATTACCGGCAAACGCAGCCACTGCGTGAACCACGCCAACGAACGCACCATCGGCATGCAGAACCAGAAAGGCGGCATGCTGCGCGTGACCTTGCGCGTGTATGACGACGGCGTGGCCTTCCGCTACGTCCTGGATGCCGCAGACGGCGAATGCCTCACGGGCGAGCACACGACATACGCCATCGCGGACGGCACAAACCGGTGGATGCAGAAACACGCCATCAGCAACGAAGGATTCTTCCCCCTGCAGACGGACGGGAAGACCACCGGGGAATGGGGCTATCCTGCCTTGTGTGAACCCGCCGGGGGACTTTTCGCCCTGATCACGGAAGCCGGAATGGGACGAGCCCACTGCGGCTCCTACCTGGCCAACCGGGAAGCGGCACACACGGACTACCGGGTGCGGCTCGTGGACCGGCAGGTTCCCATGTCCGGGATATGGGTATCGCCATGGCGCGTGGCCGTCATCGGGACGCTGGCCGACGTGGTGGAATCAACCTTGGTAACCGACGTGTCCGAACCTTGCAAGCTGGACGACACGGACTGGATCCAACCGGGCAAAGCCTCGTGGATTTACTGGGCACACAACCATGGGACGCGGGATTACCAGCTCGTCAAGTCGTACATCGACCTGGCCGTCCGGATGCAGTGGCCCTACAACCTGATAGACTGGGAATGGGACGTGATGGCCAACGGGGGCAACATGGAAGACGCCATCGCCTACGCCCGCAGCAAAGGCGTGAAGCCGCTGTTGTGGTACAATTCCAGCACCAACTGGATTGGCAAAGGAGCACCGGGCCCGCTCTTCAGGCTCAATAAGAAAGCCGGCCGCGAAAAGGAGTTCGCCCGGCTGGAGCAGTTGGGCGTGTGCGGCATCAAAGTGGATTTCTTCCCGGACGACAGCCTGTGGGTAACCAACTACTATCTGGATTTGCTGGAAGACGCGGCGCGCCACAAACTGATGATGAATTTCCACGGCGGCATCCTCCCCAAAGGCTGGCAACGCACCTACCCTAACCTGGTGTCGCTGGAAGCCGTCTATGGCGCGGAATGGTATAACAACAACGAAGTGCTGACCCCGCGCGCCGCCGCACACAATGCCACCCTGCCTTTCACGCGCAACGTCATCGGCCCGATGGACTACACGCCGGGCACGTTCTCCGACTCGCAGCATCCGCACATCACCACGCATGCCCACGAACTGGCCTTGCCCGTATTGTTCGAATCGGCCATCCAGCACATGCCCGACCGCCCGGAAGTTTATGAAAGTCTGCCGGACAAGGTGAAAGAACTGCTCACGGAACTGCCCACGGCGTGGGACGACACCCGGCTGCTGGCGGGATACCCCGGACAAAACGTCGTGCTGGCACGCCGGAAAGGCGACACCTGGTATGTGGCGGGCATCAACGGGAGCGACTCCCCCGCCCGGCTCACTTTCGGCACGGAACGGCTCGGACTGCTTGAAAAACCATCCGCCATGCTCATGGAAGACGGCGCGGACGGGCGCAGCTTCCGCATCACGGAAACAACCATTGCCGAAGAGATGACGGTGGACTGCCTGCCGCGCGGCGGCTTCGTCCTGGTGGTCAAACGCCAGTAGAAATGAAGAGGGTGTAGCAAAATAAACTCCTCCGCCTTGCAGGGGAGGTGGCGCGAAGCGCCGGAGGGGTCTCACGTCCACAAAGACATACTTTATGTGTGTGTCCGTGGGTGTGAAACCCCTCAGGCCCGTTGGGCCAGCTCCCCTACAAGGCGGAGCAGTTGCTTCTCGCAGGTTTTGCCACACCCTCTTTCAAAACCAATTGCGGATATTCAATTTTCTCCTATTCCTTCACTTCCACCGTCACCGAAGCCTTCTTCAGCCCTTTCCCGCTGACGGACACCACCAGTTTTCCGGCTTCGCGCCCGGCCTTCACCACGCCCATCGCGCGGCCTTTCCAAGCCTTGCGCTCAGGCGACGTGGCCACCACGCAATCCTTCAGGTCTGCACTGCACGTGGCCAACAGGCTGCCTTCGCCTTTCAGTTCGAACGTGAGATGGTTGTCGGCATCAGGCACCACACGACCCTGCTTGTCCGTCACCTCGGCAGTGACATAGACCAGCGACTGCCCGTCGGCCGCCATCTCCGTGCGGTCGGCCGTCAAGCGGATGCGGGCGGGCTTGCCGGCCGTCTCCAATGTGCGCGACTCCATTTCCTGCCCATTCTCCACGCCCACGGCGCGCAATGTGCCCGCCTCGTAGGGCAATGTGAACACGGCCTTGAACTCCTCGGCGCGGGTCGTGGCCTTCTCGCCCACCAGCTTGCCGTTCAGGTACAGGCGTACTGCCGGATAGCGCGAATAAATCTCTACGTCAATGTCCTTACCCTCATGCCCCAGCCAGTTCCAGCTTTCCCACGTAGGCCACACTGACCACATCGTCTCCTTGACCTCGCCATAATAACCGCTCGGTTCCTTTACGGAAAGATGCAGCTTGTTGCGCTCAGGAAAGAACAACATCTCACGGTAATAGGAAATGGGCTTGCGCCAGCCCGTCAGGTCAATATCGCCGCAATAAGCCCCATGCCACGGATATTGGTTGCGTTCCCAATGCTGGCCCTCCGTCTCGCCCGTATAATAATAACGCCCGATGCCCGACTCACCCAAGTAATCAATACCCGTCCACACGAAATCACCGATAATATAAGGATAGTCGTTCACCCGCGCCCAATTGGCAAACGCGTCGCGCGGATAAGACTCCGTCTGCATCATGACACGGTCGGGGACACGCTCGTGGTCCGACGGCCCTTTGTGCATCATGTAATTATAGCCCACAATGTCGTGCGCGGCAGCCAACGGGTCGTAAATTTCCCAATCCTTGTCCCAAGCCGCCAAGGCCGAAGTGACGGGGCGCGTGGAATCAAACTTGCGGATGTGTCCGGCCAAAGCATGCGCTATGAGTACGGCTTCGGGGGTCTTACGCTCAATGACTTCGTTACCGATGCTCCAGCAGAAGATGCTCGGGTGGTTGCGGTCGCGCTTCACCATCGCCTCAATGTCTTCCGTCCACCATTGGTCGAAATACACGGAGTAGTCATATTTGTTCTTGGCAACCCGCCAGCCGTCGAACGCCTCGTCAATGACCAGCAGGCCTAGGCTGTCGCAAGCATTGAGAAATGCTTCCGAAGGAATGTTGTGCGACGTGCGCACGGCGTTGAAACCGGCCTCCTTCATCAGCCGCACCTTGCGCCATTCCGCGTCGCGGTAGGCCGCCGTGCCGAGAGGTCCGTTGTCGTGGTGCACACAACATCCGTTCAGTTCAATAGACTTCCCGTTGAGTCTCAATCCGTGGCGGGCATCATATTCCACCGTGCGCACACCGAAAGTCTCCGTGACAGCATCCGACATCTCCCCGTGCGACACGCGGCATGTCACCCTGTACAGGGACGGCGTGTCCGGACTCCATAATTTCACGTCTTTTATCAGCAGGCGCAACTTGACGGTGCAGGTTTCTCCCGCTTCCAAATCCACCGGCTTGCTGGCCGTCGCGCCCCCTTCGATGGCGGCACTGAACGTGGCCGACATATCTTCGCCCGAACCGTTCGTCACGGAAGCTTCCACTTCCACCGTCGCGCCGCTCCCTTCCACTTCGCTACGCACAAACACGCCCCAAGGCTCGAAGTGCAACAACGGAGTGCGCACGAGTTTCACGTTGCGGTAAATGCCCGAACCCGTGTACCAGCGGCAGTTCTTCTGCTGCGAGTTGTCCACACGTACAGCCAATACATTCTCGCCCTGCTGCAAGTAAGGGGTCAGGTCGTGGAAAAACGAAGAATAGCCGTATGGCCGCACCCCTAGGCTGTGCCCGTTGACGAACACCTCGGCGTTCATGTACACGCCCTCGAAATAGACCGTGGTCAGCGTGTCTCGCCCCGCGTCGGGGAAACGGAACGTCTTGCGGTACCAACCGACGCCCGCCGGATAATAGCCACCGTCGTTGCCCATCGGGTTGTCGATGTCCGGCACACCCTCGATGCTCCAGTCGTGTGGCAGGTCTTGTGTGCGCCACGCCGCGTCGTCGAAGTCTGGTCGCGAGGCTGCGGCCGTATCGCCGAGGAAGAACTTCCAACCCTCGTTAAAACCGATCTCGCGTACCATCCGCCATTCCCTGGCCGTCGGCTCGCCCGCCGCCACACTCGCTTGCCCGCCCCACACGGCGAACAACGCTACGGCCAGCCACTTCAAGCCGCCCGCCACATGCATTCTTTCAATAGGATTCTGTTTCATTTTACTTATATTAGATTCCACATTCTTGTATTTGCCCGGTTCCTTCCAATCGGACAGGGCAAAATTATGCGGAAAATGGCAAAGCCGAGGGATAAAATCCTATCAAAAAGAGGGGGAAATCCTCGCAAACACCACATTTCCGCCTTTTCCTGTCGGAAAAAATGTTTTCCTACCAGCCGTTAAAAAAGGCGGGCGCATCCGAAAACGCGCCCGCCACACTTGTATGAGAAACCCGCGAACCAACCGCCATGCAATCCCATTTCCTCATACTTCCACCAACAATCTATTTACCGACCAATACCACGCCGCCGTTCTTGGGAATGGAGAGTTTCATCGTCCCGTCCTTGCCCACGCGGCGTTCCGTCAATCTTCCTTGCAGTTTCTCATCGTCCTCATAGCTTTCCACGGTCTCGCCGGCCGCAAACATCGGCAACGATACTTTCACTTCCACAGCCTCATCCCGGGCATTCACTCCGGCCACATACCACGTGTCGCCATGACGGCGCGCCAGAATGGCATATTGTCCGGGATAGCCGTCGATGAAACGCACATCGTCCCACGTCGTAGGCACCCGCTTCATGAAATCAATGGCCCACGCGGGAGCGGTCTGCAAGTTGGAAGGCGTGAGGGCAAAATGCTGCACGGGACTTTGGAAAAGCACCGCCGTGGCCAGTGCGAACACATCCGAAGTCACGCGGCGGTGGCTCTTGCCCGTTTCGTCTTCCAAATTATAAAAATGATTCTGTGTGCTTCCGCCAAAATCCATCGTGGCCACCGTGTTGCGTATGAAAGGATGAAGACAAGCATTGAAAGCTTCGTTGTCGCAGGCACTTTGCGAAAACCTCATGTTCTCGCTGGCACGTACCGCCTCGGCCGACACGAAGTTGGGATACATCCGTTCCCATCCGCGCGGCAACGTGCAACCGTGGTAAATCACCAGCAACCCGTATTCGTTCGCATCGCACAGGATGTCCTCATAAAGTTTCATCGCCACCTGCTTGTCGCTTCCCATAAAGTCCACCTTGATGCCCCGGATGCCTATGTCGCGCATCCACGCCATTTCCCTGTGGCGCATCGGCGTACGGTCCAAACACCCGCGCGGCCCTTGCGGCGCATCATTCCAATAACCGTTGGTGTTGTACCACAAATACAGTCCCACCCCTTTCGCGGCGGCATAACGCGCCAGCTCTTCTATCTTCTTGCGCCCGATGCGCGAATCCCAGTAATTATCTACAAGCACGGACTCATAACCCATCTCCGCCGCGAAATCCACATAACGTTTCTGGGTCTCAAAGGTAATGCTATTGTCCAACCCCATTATCCAGCTCCACGTGCCGCGGCCATACACGTAAGGGCGCGAAGGTGCATAAACGGGTTCCACCACGTCGAAAGCCACCGTGGTCTCCACGATGGGAGCCAACGTCGTGCCCACGGTGACGGTACGCCAAGGAGTCTCGCCCGGCAACATGATGCCCGGACACACCGTGCCGTTGCCGTTAAACTCTCCCTCCTGCGGAAAACCGATGGTATATGTCTGCCCATGGCCACCCATCAGGCGGCTGGCGCAATAGCGGCTGTCCACGCCCGTCTCGGAAACCAGCACCCAGCCTTTGTCGCCCGTGCGGAACAGGCAAGGGAACGTGTATCCTTCGCCCCAACCGTTCTTCCCTAGCGCGTTATCCACCGTATAGTCCGTTTCATAACTCGGGGAAGTGCGGGCAAACCCGCCCATCGGCCCCGACTGCGGACAGAGGAATGTCGTGCTCCCCTCGGGAAGGACAAAGCCCGTGGCCTCCTCCTTCACCACGGCACACAGGCTGTCGCCTTGGGGATAGATCTTATACTTGAAAGCCACATCGTGGTTGCTTATACGGAAGATGATGTCAATGGCCGCCTTCCCCCCTCGCTCATAACGGAACACCTGCTCATTGGCCTCATAATGCACTTCGCTCCGCTTGATGGTAGGCACGGAATAACGCTCGGACACGCGACGTGTCTCCGTGTCTTTCAAGAAAAGCCCTTGGGTGAAGTCGCCCACATTGGTGTTCAAGCCAAGCGGCGAAACGCCCAGGAACGCCTTCCCATCGTAGTCCACCCGGTAAGTCGGTTTCCCGCCCTCGGCCAAATCCACATACACGGCCAGTTTCCCGTCGGGACCGACCACCTTTTTCTCTTCTGCCACGGCGCATACCGCCACCGCGAGCCATGCAAATGCCAATACACTCTTTTTCATGTTTCTCCGTCGTTTTTTCCAAACGGCACAAATGTAAGGAGAAACATGTAGGCACAGGGTATAGAATCCTTGCATGAGAGGAAATCACCCCCCTTTTGAAAGGATTTTACCCCCTTGCCTCACCACCGGAATCCGTTTCCGGAGAAACAGTCTGCCGATGCTGACGGTATTCCGTAGGGGTCATCCCAAACTCTTCCTTGAAACACTTGGTGAAATATTTTGGATCGGAGAATCCCGTGTCGTAGGCCACGGCAGACACCGACGCACCGGGTCGCGAAAGCATCGCGCAGGCATACTTCAATTTGATGTTGCGGATGAACTCCAGCGGTGTCAGCCCGGTCATAGACTTCACTTTCCGGTGCAGCGTGGCCTTGGACATGTGCAACCCTTCTGCTAATTGCTCCACCCCGAATCCCTCTTCCGACAGATGGACGCGCACCCAACCGGCCATGTCTTCCAGGAAACGTGTTTCACGGGAAGAATAAGCCAACTCCTCTAAACGCACATGGTCTTCCGCGCGAAATGTCCGCTGCCGAGCCTTTTGTGCCTTGACCAGGTTGTCAATGCGCGCCACCAGCACGTCCATCCCGAACGGTTTCGCCAGGTAGCCGTCCGCCCCGGCCTCGTAACACCGCACACGGTCGTCCTCGCCCTGCATGGCCGTGAGCATGATGACGGGAATGTGCCCGGTTTCCACTTGCGACTTCACCTGTCGGCACAGCGCATAGCCGTCCATGACAGGCATCATCACATCCGACACCACCAAGTCCGCACCATGGGCAGAAAGGAAGTCCAACGCTTCCTGCCCGTCCCGCGCCGTGGCCACGCGGTAACGCCCGGAAAGCACCTTGGCCATCAATCCGAGCAACTCCGCATTGTCGTCCACCAACAATACGGAAGGCCGGTCTTCTCCTGCCTGTTCCTCACCGGGACATACGCTTCCCGCATCCTCTTCCGCCTGCATGCCTCCGGATTCCGCAGCCGAAACCTGACAATCCTCCCCTTCAACCGGCAACTCCAACGTGAAACAGGAACCTTTCCCCGGTGCGCTCTCCAACGTGATTCTTCCTCCACACAGGACAGCCAGTTCGCGGGACAACGCCAGCCCGATGCCATTCGACATGCCCGGACGCCCGTTGCTCCCCGTGTAGAACCGTTCGAAGACCCGGGACTGCTCTTTCTGCGGAATACCCGGACCTTCGTCGCGCACGGTGAACACGACCCGTCGGCCAGCATCGTCGCGCCGCACCTCGACCGTGAAATCCACAGCCTTGCCCGCCGGCGTATATTTCACGGCATTGGACAAGAGGTTATAAAGCATCATGTCCACCTTGTCGAAATCCAATGCCCCGCCGCACGTCCCGTCCGGCACATGCTGGCGCAACACGATACCTTTCTGCGCGGCCAGCGGTGCGAAATTGTCCGCCACCATGCGGCGCGCGAAAGCCAGTATGTCACCATACGCCGGACGGAACTCCAAATGTCCCCCTTCCGCCTTGCGGAAATCCAATACTTGGCGCAGCAAACGCTTCAGACGGCCGATGTTGCGGCGCAACACCCTGACCTGTCCCTCTTCGGCCGGATAATGTCCTTCCCAATAATCCCCCACACAAGAAATCACGCTGAGCGGCGTGAGCAATTCATGGGACACGTTGGTGAAATAATCCGTCTTGGCCCGCGTGAGTTCCTCCTGCAGCCGCAGGTCGTTCATCGCTTTCAACCGCCCGAGCCAGAACCGCAGCAACACGAAAAGCACCCCCGCCACGGCAAGGGCATAACCGGCGTACGCCCAAGAAGTCTCATACCAAGCCGGCAGGCGCGTCACCCTGAGCAACGCCACCGGCTGTTGCCATTTCCCCGCCCCGTCCGTGGCCTTCACTTCCAACCGGCGCGTACCCTTGGGCAGGTTTTGGTAATACACCGTGTTCTCTCCTTCGGGCAAGACGACCCAATCTTTGTCCACCCCTTCCAAACGGCAGGCATAACGGACAGCCGCATCCCCGGCATAGTCCAACGTGGTAAAACTGGCATACAAGTTGCCGGCATCCGGGCGGAGCGCGACATGGGCACGGCCCGGACAGCCCGACACATACTTCTCCGACGGGTCGAACAACAAACTTCGCCCCCCACTCCCGAAATCGGACAGCAACGGACGGCGGACCGGTTGCCCGGAGAATAAGCCGCCGGAAAAATGAATCACGACTATTCCCCCATGTCCGCCCGCATAAAGGCTTCCTCCCGGCGAAAGGCAAGAAGCCTGGTTCCTGAAGATGTCGGTTTCCAATCCGGCCTCGACCAAAGTGAATTGCCGCAACCGCCCCGTCCGGTTGTCATGACACAGCATCCGGTCGTGGGTCACCACCCACAGACACTCTTTCCCGACCAACAGATTCAGAATGGCCGCCCCACGCAGGTCGAAACGGTTGCTCACATCCGTAAACGCCGCCTGTCCCTTCGCACGACGCCACACGTTCCCCATATCTGTGGAAACCCACATCCCGCCTTCCCCGTCCGGAGCCAGGAAACGAACCGTCTCCCCATCCCTCACGTCCGGAAAAGCCACCGGCTGCGGCACGAAACGGATGCCTTCGGCCGTATGCGACAGCAAATAGAGTTTTTCTCCGGCAACCGCCCACACCTTGCCGTCCCCGTCCGCCTGCATGGCCGTGAAACGCAGGCTGTCCGGCGTGGCAAATGCGTTTTTTCCACGTGCCAGACAGACAACCCTTTGCCTGCACAGCATCCAAAGGTTGCCGTCCGGTGTCTCTGCCATCCGCGAGGCCGGCGCACCGATATGGAGCAAAGGCCACAAATCCAAAGTTCGGACCACACGGAAACGCCCTCCGTCACACTTCAAAAGATACACGGCACTCCCGTACGGACTCGCCACCCAAAGGCCGTCTTCCGACGGGCTTTCCGCCACCACGCGCACATCCACCGTCACGCGCCGCACGTCCTGTGACGCCAGCACCGTACTCCCGTCCGAAGGATCGTGGAGGCAAAGTCCAAAACGGTCTTGAACGAACCAGAAACGCCCACGGCCATCCACCGTCAGCGTGAGCAGGTTGGGCCGTTTGCCCAAAGCTTCCGCAAATCCGGATAAAGGCACGTCGCGCACCGTTTCCCCATGGAAAGTAAGTAATGTGCCACGGTCGTATGAACTCAGCCACAGGTTGCCGTCGCGGTCTTTCAGAATGCGCGTGTACATTTTTTCCGCATCCACGTAAAACGGCAATTCCACCTGTTCCAACGTCCCCGCAGGAGTTATCCGGAAAGCATAAAGCCTGTCATAGGAAAGTGCCCAAAGATAGCCACATACGTCATCTTGCTCCACATCGAAGAAACGGCTCTCTCCCGCTCCCCTTTGGAATGATTCTACCGGATGGAACACGTAGCGCACATCCCGGAAATTCCTGTCGGCCACAATCTGCCAAAGCCCTTCGCCCCACGAAGCCACCCACAAACGCCCGTCACGGTCCTGGCACACGGAAGAAAGATTGTCCGATTCACCCACGGGAGGAAGGTGGCACAAACGGTTTGTGGAAGGTTCATGCAAAAAAAGGCCGGCCCGCGTGCAAATCCATAACCGCCCCGTCCGGTCGCGCAAAATCTTGTTGACCACAGCCCGCTTCCCTCCACGGGAAGCAAGCGTTATCGTATCCACAGGATGCAAGGACGGCGCACGAAAGACCAACACCCGGTTGTCAGTCCCGACCCATACCGCATTTTCACCATCTGAACACAAACCGTTGATATAACCTTTGCCCAATGATTCGTCCGGAAAAGCTGACACCTGGTAAGTGTTCCGATGAATCAGATTCAGTCCTGCCGACGTACCCACCCACAGCCATAAGCTATCTTCAGCCATCTGAGTGATGCGGTTGTCCGTAAGACCGGTAACAAGCCTCCCGTCCCGCTGGAACAAGCGCACACGGTAGCCGTCATAGCGCACCAACCCGTTGGTCGTGCCCACCCAGATGAAGCCGTCCCCATCCTGGTAAACCGTGGTCATCTCATTGGTCGGAAGCCCGCCGGCAAACGGAAAATCCTTCGCCCAAATGGCTTGGGCCTGAACTTCTCCTAAAAACCCGAGGCATAAACAAATCCAGAAACAAAGCAGTTTTTTCATGGCAACTCACGGATGAATACACAAAGATACGAAAATCTGCAAGCCTGTTCAAGAATAATAGGCAAAAAACAAGGCCATCCGCCTTGCAATGACTAATTTTGCAACATGAAAATCTACACGTTCAAAAGAATCCTCGGCATAGGGCTTTGTATTTGCGCGGCGGGACTGCAGGCCGTGGCGCAAACGGCGTTCAACGTGCGCGGAAAAGTCATCGACCGCCTGAGCCGACAACCGGTCATCGGGGCGATTGTCCGCCCCGCAACTTTGGACACGCTGCGCACGGTGACGGACACGGCGGGCGTGTTCCTGTTGAAAAACGTCCCGCCGGGCATCCATGCCTTCCGCGTGACCGCCGCAGGCTATGCCCCGCAGGAAACACCCGACTACATGGTGTCGGCCGCCACACCGGAAGTGAACGTGGAAATGGACGAAGACATCAAGTCGCTCGGCACACTGACCGTGCGCCCCAGATTCTATGGAAAGACGGCTGAATCGCCGGTCAGCGTACAGGTCATCGGACTGCGGGAAATCGAGAAAAGTCCGGGGGCGAACCGCGACATCTCGCGCATCGTGCGGGGCTATCCCGGCGTGGCCTTCTCGCCCGTGGGCTACCGCAACGACCTCATCGTGCGCGGCGGCGGCCCATCGGAAAACCGTTTCTACATGGACGGCATTGAAATCCCGAACATCAACCACTTTGCCACGCAGGGCGCGACGGGTGGGCCGGTGAGCATCGTCAACGCCGACCTGGTGCGCGAAATCAAGTTCTACACCGGGGCTTTCCCCGCCGACCGCGCCGGAGCCATGAGTTCCGTGCTCGACTTCCGCCTGCGTGAAGGCAACTCGGAACGGCAGTCGTTCAAAGCCACCCTCGGCGCGTCGGAAGCCGCCCTGAGCGGCAGCGGGCACGTCGGGGAGCGGACAACCTACCTGTTTTCCATCCGCCAATCCTACCTCCAGCTGCTCTTCAAGATGATCGGCCTGCCTTTCCTGCCCAACTACATTGACGGGCAATTCAAGGTGAAGACCCGCCTGACTCCCTATGACGAACTGACCGTGATGGGACTGGCGGGAATAGACCGCATGAAGCTGAACACGGATTTGGCGGGAGAGGACGAAAGTTCGGATTACATTCTGAGTTACCTGCCCAAAATCGAACAGGAAACCTTCACCGTGGGGGCCACTTACCGCCATTACGCCGGACGGCACGTGCAGACTTACGTGTTGAGCCACAATTTCCTGAACGACAAAAACCTGAAATACCGAGGCAATGACGAGTCGTCGGAAGACAACCTGACCCTGCGCCTGCGCTCCACGGAACAGAAAACCACATTCCGCGCGGAAAACATGACCACCCTGCCCCGTGGATGGACGCTGAAAGAAAGTGCGGAAGTGAACTACATCGACTATGCCGACAACGAACGCCGCCTGCTTGCCCTCGGCGACTGGTCGGTCTATCGCACCCACTTGGGGCTGGTCAGCTACGGCGCGTCCGTCTCTGCCGCCTACACCGCTGCGGAAGAACGCTGGAGCGCCTCCGTCGGTCTGCGGGCGGACGGCAACAACTATTCACCGCGCATGTCCCGCCCGTGGGAACAACTCTCGCCACGGGCTTCTTTCCGCTACGTGTTCTCCCCTCATTGGTCGGCGGCGGCTTCGGCTGGATGGTATCACCAATTGCCGCCTTACACGGCACTAGGCTACAAAGAAAATGACGGCATGCTGGTGAACAAAGACCTGCGCTATATGAACGTGGCACAAGCCGCCGCAGGCGGCGAATGGCGGGCCAATGACCACTGGGCGTTGTCCGTGGAAGGTTTTTATAAATCCTACCGGCGGGTTCCGTTGTCGCTGGCCGACGGCGTACCACTCACCTGCAAAGGCACGGACTACGGCGTGGTGGGCAACGAGGCATTGGCTTCCACGGCGCAAGGCCGGGCCTATGGCGTGGAAGCCCTGATGCGCTGGACGCTTCCGGAACGCCTGAACCTGACGGGGTCGTTCACATGGTATCGCAGCGAATACCGCGCCGACCGCCACGCGCCCTACGTCCCTTCGGCATGGGACAACCGCTTCATCCTGAACATGAGCGGCACGTATGACCTACCCCGCCGTTGGAGCGTGGGTCTGCGCCTGAGTTGCATCGGCGGCTCGCCTTACACGCCCTATGACGAAACGGCCTCTTCCTACAAGACCTATTGGGATGCCCACGGACGTTCAGCTTACGACTACAACCGCTACAACGCTTGCCGCCTGCCGGGTTACGCCCAACTCGACGTGCGGGTGGACAAAGAGTTCTATTTCAAGAATTGGCGTTTGGGCTTATATATAGACCTTCAAAACGTCACCGTCAGCAAACTCCGCCAACAAGACGTGTTCATGAGCACGGGCATCGTGGAGAATCCCGAAGCCGCACTCTCCGAACAACGCTACAAGATGCGCCACATCAAGCAGGTGAGCGGCACACTGCTACCCACCATCGGGCTGACGGTGGAATTATAAAGGACAAAAAATGTCCGTCTTTCGCCTTTCAAATCCATTCCGCCCTATCTCGCCCCGCGCAACCGGCGGAGCACTTTCCCGCAGAAACGCTTGAGGCTTAACCGCCGGAGTTGCTTGACGGCTTGGCGGGGGTAGTCGCGCAAGTAGTCCGCCACTGCGCCGGTTTCTTTCAGATAGGCGAACCACATGCCTTGTTTGGGAACGCCAAAGCTGTTCCAAGGCTTTCGCGGGCCTACGTAATGGATTTGCACGGGATGTGCCAACGTGTCCCTGAATTTCCGGAGAGCCGTTTCCCGGTCTCCTGCAAATTCTTCGTTCTCGGGGAAAAACACGATGGCGTCCTCATCAACCTGATACAAATTGTTGCATGCCACATATTTCAAAGGCAGATAAGCGATTTCCGGCCAGCAACACAACACGATGGCATCCTGTTCCGGAAGTTGCAGCCGCGAGAAGTTGCGGGTATAAAAATCCGTCAGCAGCTGTTGCTTGCCTTTCTCGCGGATATATTTCAGGTTGATTAGCAAATAACCTGCCATTATCTCGTGGCGCAGTATTTTGATTTCATCCTCATTGAAGTCCTTTTCATAACTCGCCATCCGTCCGCTCTCCAAAGTCTGCCCCACTCCGGCAAAATAGAAGTCTTGATCGGGAAACATGAAGTAAGACGAGGATATATCGTCCACGAAGAGGACATCCACGTCCGTGCAAATGACGCGGTCGTATTGCGGAAAAATCTCTGCTGCGACAAGTTTGTAGAAGATTTCTTTGGAAAAATGCTTCTTACCCTGCAGCATGGGATATTTTTTCTCCAATTCTTCCGCATGAATGAAATGAATGGCTGCATTGGGAAACCTCCGAATTACCTTGCGCAGCTTATCTTGTGATTTGACGGGTATGTCGGAATGCAACACATATATATAATAGGTGTAGTCCGCCGAGGCATGTTTCAGCATAGAATAGATGGCCACTTCCGCAGCCACGACATAATAACGATCGAAAGTGAGGAATATGGGAATGATTTGCATGTCATCGTCTTATTTGCTGCAAAAATACCCCTTTTTTTTCGATGGCCAATGCCATCCAGTCGTTTTTGAGGCTTGAATGGCTTTTTTATAGCACAATATTTGTGGAATAATACTGAAAGAATTAACTTTAAATTCCAAAATGGATGCAAACAGAAAGCCTTAAGAAAATGAAGACAGTGTCTATTGTAATGTGTACTTACAACGGCGAGCAATACCTGCGGGAACAAATGGACTCCCTGTTAGCCCAAACTTATCCCATCCGGGAAATCATCGTGCAAGATGACGTTTCAACGGACAGCACATGGAAAATCCTGACGGATTATGCCACAAAACACCCCGATGTGGTGAAGGCCACGCAAAACAAGGAGAGAAAAGGATACAGGCTGAATTTCATGTCAGCCTTGTTGAAGGCCACAGGGGATTATGTGGCCATATCCGACCAAGACGATATCTGGTTGCCGGAAAAAATAGAAGTATTGATCAAAAAAACCGGAGACGCCGCCTTGGTATTTCATGACTCGATTCTGTTTTCCACATCCGCAAACGACATGGGACGTCTTCATCGCCAAGGTATGCCAACGCACATGCATCCGATAGCCACATTGCTTAAACCGCAAGGCTACGGACACCAATTGATGTTCCGGAAAGATTTGCTGGAACGGTTGGTGCTTTTTGCAAATCATCCGCTGAGTTACGACTATTTCATACAGATGTTGGCAGGTACGATGATTGGAGGTGTCAAATACGTGGACAAAGTGCTCGTGCGATGGAGACGATTTGAAGGGGCAACCACATTTCACGGATTCAACCGAGAAAAAGGGAGCAAAATTCAAGGCTATATCGACGCATTCAAAGCTTTTTCAGACAAAAAGCGCAAGCACACCGTAAAAGCATATTTCGCATTGTGCCTCCAGGTTTCGTTTTGTGACGAAGAAGCCTGTCGCATAGCGCATTGGATGAGCCAAGCAAACGGGTGGTCTGTGTTAAAGGCGAGTGCGATGTGCCTTAAGCATAGGCACGAGCTTTGCCCTGACGCCCATGGAACCATCCAAATTATCCGCGCCTTGTTCATGCCCTTGGCTTTCTTCCGGGATTACGCAGGCTATATCCTGGAAGATTGAAAAACCGATAGCAAAAAATCAAAAACAAATCTAAATTGGAAAAATGCCGTTACCGTTGCGCGAACGGAAATAATCCGCTAATTTTGCAGGAAAAGTCATTCATAAGATGATACGCACGTTTCATTCCAAGATCAACCGCAAAACGCTGTGCCTCTGCCTGCTGCCGGGCACGGTGCTGGCCGTATATTTCTTTTGGGTCAAGTTGCCGTTGCCCGCATTATGTTGCATGGTGTTCCTGGTGTTTGTGGTCGAACGTCTGATTCATACGTCCTACGTGTTTACCGACGACGGTTTTTTGTGGGTCAACCGGGGGCGTTTCTCCAAGGCCAGGCAGTATGCTTTGGATTCCATCGTCAAGGCGGAAGTGGTTCATCCGTCCGCGTTGGATTTCTTGCGCAACAAGGACACGGTGATGCTGACGTTCCGTGACGGGGGGGTGAGGTTTATCACTCCCACGCCCGCTGTGGAGTTTTGTAAATATTTCAATCGGCGCAAGAAAGAGAAAAAGGAGGAGCCGGCATGAGGCAGCAGTGTCTGTTGGCGTGGGGTGTATGGTTGTGCAGCCTGTGTATATGTGGGTCAATACGGGCGGAAAACGTTCCGGGGGGAGACACGTATGACCTGGCGTGGGCAGACAGTTTGAAGGCCCGGATTTCAGGACTGTTGCAAGACGAGCTGCTGACCACGTCACAATTGGGGCTGAGTGTGTATGACCTGACGGCCGATACCGTCTTGTATGCTTACAATGCCCGGCAGCGGATGCGCCCCGCTTCCACGGAAAAGCTCGTGACGGCCATCACCGCCTTGTCGGAACTGGGCGCAGGGCATCGTTTCTCCACGCGGCTGTACTTTACCGGTGAGGTGCGCGACGGTGTGTTATGGGGAGATTTTTATGCCGTGGGCGGATTCGATCCCTGTTTCGGGAAAGAAGATTTGGAATACTTGGTGGACGCGGTGGAAAAGATGGGCGTGGACTCCGTGGCCGGAAGACTGTATGCGGACGTGTCGATGAAAGACACCTTGCAATGGGGCTGGGGGTGGTGCTGGGATGATGACATGCCCGTGCTGACCCCCCTGTTATATGATAGGAAAGATGATTTTTTGGAGGCATGGGGCGGCATGCTCCGTGCGCGGGGCATAGGCTTCGTTTCGGCGGGCAAGGCGCGTTGTCCTTCGGATGCCGTGTGGACGGCACAGTGCGGGCACACGTTGGAAGACATCCTTCCGCGTATGATGAAAGAAAGCGACAATCTCTATGCCGAGGCCGTGTTCTACCAGTTGGCCGCGCAGAGCGGCAAGCCATACGCTTCGCGCGAAAAAGCCCTTTATCCCATAGAGCGGCTTATCGGGCGCATGGGCTACGACCCGGGACACTACGTGGTGGCGGACGGCAGCGGCGTGTCGCTCTACAATTACCTGAGCGCGGAACTGGAGGTGGCTTTCCTGCGCTATGCCCATCACAACCGTGAAGTGTTTCCCACGCTTTACGCCGCATTGCCCATAGCCGGAACAGACGGCACGTTGCGCCGCCGGATGAAGAAGGGGAAGGCGCGCGGCAACGTGCGGGCCAAGACGGGAACGCTGGAGGGCGTGTCCACCTTGGCGGGTTATGCCACGGCACGGAACGGGCACCGGCTGGCCTTTTGCGTCATGAACCAGGGTGTGGCCAGTTTGCGGGCGGCGCAAGCTTTCCAGGACAGGTTGTGCGAGCTGTTGTGCAGGTGAGTCAAGTGGAATGTTAAAACTCCGGCAGGACTCTTTTTATTTTAGATTATTTAAAGATTCGCGGGCGAAGCCCTCGGAATAATATGCGTACCTTTGCGACGCGTAAAAAAGAATAAAAGATGAAAGGGAGAGTGTACGCCTTATTGCTGCTTTTCGTGTGCGCTTTCGCGGTGTGTGCCGCGAGAGGGGTGCAATGCGAAGTGGCTTTTCCCGTGGCGGACGAAGCCATGCAGGCCTCCCATCCGGAAGACAAAAGCGAGCAAGTGGCATCGAAAATTCCTTATTTCTTTTTTTCGCATTGGTATATCGCCCCGCTGTCTTCTTCTGCGGGAACGGTTTGCGAGGTTCCGGCTGCATGTCCGATGGACGCATGGAACCGTCTTCTCCATTTTTTCTTTGTTTCAGACCGGAATGAAACTTTCGTGCGGGGAGGTTTCTCTTATTTTTATCCCCCGGCGGCAAAGGATTACTATGTCTTTGCATTGCGCAGGATAGTGGTGTGAAGGCATCTTGGCACATGGGATTCCTCATGTGCGGGAATGCGGTGGCTTCCTCTTTTCGAAAGAAGGGTTGCCGATATTTCCTCTTTGCATAAGGCAAGGAAGGCGAAGGAAAATAAACACATAACATATTTCAGATAAGGAAATGACAGATTTCACATTGTTGACGGTCGTGGTGCTCACGGCCATCGTGCTGGTGGCGGCGGCGTTGCTGATAGCCCGCTTGTCGGCACCGCGCACGTTCAACCCGCAAAAGGGCGAGCCATACGAGTGCGGGTTGCCCACGCGGGGCACGTCGTGGGGGCAGTTCCATTCGGGTTACTACCTGTATGCCATCCTGTTCCTCATGTTCGACATTGAGACGGTGTTCCTCTTCCCCTGGGCCGCGGTAGTGGAGCGTGTGGGAATGTGGGGACTGGTGAGCGTGATGTTCTTCATCCTGGTGCTGATTTTGGGCCTGGCTTACGCTTGGCGGAAAGGAGCGTTGGCATGGAAGTGAAGAACCACAAGCTGGCCACCACGAAGGACATGCGGCCTGAAGAGTTCAAGAACAACGATTACCTGCTGCGCATGGCGGAGGAGTTGAACCGCGACGGGGCGGGCATCGTGCTCTCCACCGTGGACGACGTGATCAATTGGGGGCGGAGCAATTCCGTGTGGTCGCTTGCGCTGGGCACGAGTTGCTGTGCCATCGAGTTCATGGCATTGGGCGCGGCGCGCTACGACATGGCGCGGTTCGGCTTCGAAGTGACGCGCAACTCGCCCCGGCAGGCCGACCTGCTCATGGTGCTGGGCACGATTACCTACCGCATGGCACCCCTGATGAAGCGGCTCTACGACCAGATGGCCGAGCCTAAATACGTGATCGCCGTGGGCGGATGCACCATCAGCGGAGGGCCTTTCAGGAAAGGTTACCACGTGGTGGACGGCATTGACAAGATTATCCCCGTGGATGTCTATATTCCCGGTTGCCCGCCGCGTCCGGAAGCTTTCTTCTACGGCATGATGCAGCTGCAGCGCAAAATCAAGATGGAACGTTTCCTGGGCGGACGCAACCGCAAGGAGAAGCCGGAGGACGGCGAAACAAAACGGGAGGAAAAGGCATGACGACAGAAGAAAAAATCAAGCAGTGGTGCCCGCAGGCCGAAACGGAGACGGCGGGCGAGACGGTCGTGCACGTGCCGGCCGACAGGCTGGAGGATGTGTGCCGCCGGTTGCACGACGATGCGGAGGAACCGATGGACTACCTGCGCGACCTCGTGGGGGTTGATCAGGGCGAAGGATGCCTGAGTACTTATTACCAATTGGAGAGCAGCCGCACGGGCAGCCGTGTCATGCTCCGCGCCGATGCTGTGGAGCGGGAGGGGCGGGCGACGTTGCCTTCCGTGAGCGGACTGTGGAAGACGGCGGAAATCAAGGAGCGCGAGGCGTATGATTTCCTGGGCATCCTCTTCACGGGCAATCCCGATATGCGCCGCCTTTTCCTGCGCGAGGATTGGAATGGTTACCCCCTGCGCAAGGATTACGACATGGACAGTAATCCGCTGGACATGGGAAATGAAGAGAATGCCGACGTGACGGAAGAATTCCGGCTGATGCCCGACGGCACATTGGAACGGAGGGAGAACGTGGTGTTCAACCCGGATGACTTCGTGGTGAATATCGGGCCGCAGCATCCTTCGACGCACGGTGCCCTGCGCCTGCGTACCTCGCTCGACGGCGAGACGGTGAAGAAAATCGATCCCGTGCTGGGTTATATCCATCGCGGCATTGAGAAGCTGAGCGAAAGCCTGACTTATCCACAGACGCTGGCTTTCACGGACCGGTTGGACTACCTGAGCGCGCACCAGAACCGCCACGCGCTGTGCATGTGTATCGAGCGGGCGGCAGGCATCGAGATTTCGGAACGCGCACAATATATCCGTACCATCATGGACGAGCTGCAGCGCGTGGCTTCGCACCTGCTTTTCTATTCGTGCCTTGTGATGGACATGGGGGCGCTTACTCCTTTCTTCTACGGTTTCCGCGAGCGCGAGATGATTCTTGACATCTTCGAGGAGACCACGGGCGGGCGGCTTATCCAGAACTACAACATGATTGGCGGTGTGCAAGCCGACATCCATCCCGATTTCGTGCGGAAGGTGAACGCGTTCACGAAACACATGCGGGAGATTATCCACGAATACCACGAGATTTTCACCGATAGTGTGATTGCCCGTACCCGCTTGAAGGGCGTTGGGAAACTATCGCGTGAAGAAGCCATTTCGCTGGGTGCGACGGGCGGCACGGGGCGCGCCACGGGCTGGAGCAACGACGTGCGCAAACGCCATCCTTACGCGCTCTATGACAAAGTGGATTTCAAGGAAATCATCTACACCCACGGCGATTCCTGGGACCGCTACATGGTGCGCATGGACGAGATATTGGAATCGTGCCACATCATAGACCAGCTCATTGACAACATTCCGGCGGGCGAGTTCCGCGTGAAGGTGAAGCCGGTGCTGAAGTTGCCCGAAGGGGTGTTTACGGCTTCGGTGGAGTCAAGCCGCGGAGAGTTCGGCGTGTTCCTGATGAGCCGTGGCGACAAGTCGCCTTGGCGTTTGCATTTCCGTTCCACGGGTTTGCCCTTGGTGCACACGATGGACACGGTGTGCCGGAACGGCAAGATTGCCGACCTCATCGCCATCGGCGGCACGCTGGACTTCGTGATTCCGGACATAGACAGATAACGACACAGACACATATTATATAAATAGGAATATGGAACAATCTTTTTTAGACTATTACAGCCTTGAGCCGGTGACGCGCTGGATTCATGACACGCTCTGTGGCGTGATGCCCGAGGGCTGGGCCGTGTTCTTGGAGGGGCTGGTGCTGGGTGTCGTCATCCTGCTGGCCTATGCCGTGCTGGCCGTGGTGCTCATCTATATGGAGCGTCGGGTGTGCGGCGCGTTCCAGTGCCGCATCGGGCCGAACCGCGTGGGCGGCAAGGGTGGCTTGTTGCAGGTGCCGGCCGACGTGTTGAAGATACTCACCAAGGAAATCATCCGCCTGAAGAACTCCGACCACCTGCTCTACGAGCTGGCTCCTTACCTGGTCATCCTGGCTTCCGTCATCTCCTTCTCTTGCCTGCCGTGGCACAAAGGCGCGGGAGTGCTCGACATGGAAGTGGGCATCCTCTTCGTGCTGGCTGCGTCGAGCATCGGCATCCTGGGCATCTTGCTGGCCGGATGGAGCAGCAACAGCAAATACACCATCATCGGGGCCGTGCGCAGCGGGGCCATGCTCGTCAGCTACGAGCTGTCGCTGGGCATCACGGTGCTCACGGTGGTCATCCTCAGCGGCACAATGAGCATCAGCGGCATCGTGGAGAGCCAAGCCGACGGATGGAACATCTTCAAGGGTCACATCATCACTTTGGTGGCTTTTGTCATCTATCTCATCTCGGGCAACGCCGAGGCCAACCGCGGGCCGTTTGACCTGGCTGAGGCGGAACAGGAACTGACGGCGGGTTACCACACGGAGTATTCCGGCATGCACTTCGGTTTCTTCTATCTGGCCGAATACCTGAACCTGTTTATCACGTCGGGCATCGCCGCCACCCTTTTCCTGGGCGGGTGGATGCCGTTGCACGTGGCCGGGTTGGACGGCTTCAATGCCGTGATGGACTACATCCCCGGCATCGTGTGGTTCTTGGGCAAGACGTTCTTCGTGGTGTTCCTGCTCATGTGGATCCGCTGGACGTACCCGCGCCTGCGCATCGACCAGGTGCTAAACTTGGAATGGAAGTACCTCATGCCGCTTTCGTTGTTGCTGATGTTGATCATGGTGGTGCTGAAAGTCTATGGCCTTGTATTTTAAAACACAGAGGATATGAATAGTTTCACGAAATATGTCAAGAGATATTGGCGTTCGACGAAGAGCCTGGTGGGCGGCCTGCGCATTTCCATCAAGGTGTTCTTCCGCAAGAAGGTGACGGAACAGTATCCCGAAAACCGCCACACGACGCTCTATGTTCCCGAGCGTCACCGTGCCATGCTGGAAATGCCGCATGATGCGGAAAACCGCCACCATTGCATCGCCTGCGGGCTGTGCCAGATGGCTTGCCCCAACGGGACAATCCGCGTGGTGTCCGAAATGCGCGAAGACGCCGAAGGCAAGAAGAAACGGGTGCTTGTGCGCTATGAGTACGACTTGGGTGCGTGCATGTTTTGCCAGCTTTGCGTCAATGCCTGCCCGCACGGGGCCATCCGTTTCACGAACGAGTTTGAAAATGCCGTGTTCGAACGGGAAAAGCTTCACTTGGTGTTGAACCACGAAGGGAGTACGCTGGCCCCGCCCGCCGCGAAGAAAGAAAATCCTGTAAACGCATGATTAATATGGAAGAGATAACGCTTCAACAAGTCATATTCGGCATCGTCGCCTTGATGATGATGGTGTGTTCGGTGCTGGCCGTGACATCGGGGAAGATTCTCCGTGCGGCCACGGCACTGCTGTTCGTGCTTTTCGGTACGTCAGTGTTCTATTTCATTTTGGGCTACACCTACCTGGGGGCCGTGCAGCTGTCCGTCTATGCGGGCGGCATCGTGGTGCTCTATGTGTTTTCCATCCTGCTTACCCGTTCGGACAAGAACATGAACGAACGTATCCCGCGCGGCCGCTGGTTTGCCGCTTTGGCCACGACGGTCGCGGGTTTCGTGCTGGTGGCGTTCTTGCTGTTGGGGCACGGATTCGCGGACACCGTGATTCCCGCCCTTGAGGAGTTGAATCCGGGCACGGTGGGCGAAGCACTTATCGGCACGGGCAAGTACCAGTTCGTCCTGCCTTTCGAGGGGGTGAGCGTCTTGTTGCTGGCTTGCATGATTGGTGCCATCATGATTGCACGTAAACATTAAAGGAGGAAAGGAAGTTATGGAAGTACATGTAATTTGTTATTTGTTGGTAGGCGCGGTGATGCTCTTTGCCGGAGTCTATGGTTTCTTCACGCGGCGCAACCTGCTGGCCACGTTGATTTCGGTGGAACTGATGCTCAACGCCGCGAACATCAACTTCGCCGTGTTCAACCGCTACCTTTTCCCCGGTGTGCTCGAAGGCCATTTCTTCTCGCTTTTCGGCATTGCCATTTCGGCTGCCGAGACGGCGGTGGCCATCGCCATCATGATTAATGTCTATCGCAATGTCCGCAACATCCAGACGGACGACATCAGCGACCTGAAAGGATAAACGCTAACGCATAAAAGAATTGTTGATATGGAATATACGATATTGATTCTCCTGTTGCCGGTGTTGAGCTTCCTGCTGCTGGCTTTGGCCGGGATGAAGATGTCCCACCGGGTGTCGGGACTCATCGGTACGGTGGTGCTGGGCGCGGTGGCAGCATTGAGCTACATGGCGGCCTACGACTATTTCTCGCTCCCGCGCCAGGCCGACGGCACGTTTGCCACGCTTGTGCCTTGGAATGCGGTGTGGCTGCCTTTCACGGAGTCGCTGCACATTGACATGGGCGTGTTGCTCGACCCCATCTCTGTCATGATGCTCGTGGTGATTTCCACCGTGTCGTTCATGGTGCACATCTATTCGTTCGGCTACATGAAGGGCGAACGGGGCTTCCAGCGTTACTACGCTTTCCTGAGCCTGTTCACCTTCTCCATGCTGGGGCTGGTGGTGGCCACGAACATTTTCCAGATGTATGTGTTCTGGGAGCTGGTGGGCGTTTCTTCTTACCTGCTCATCGGGTTCTACTACACGAAGCCCGAGGCCATCGCAGCCTCCAAGAAGGCGTTCATCGTGACGCGCTTCGCCGACTTGGGCTTCCTGATAGGTATCTTGATTTACGGTTTCTACGTGGGGACGTTCTCTTTCACTCCCACGGAGACGGGCCTGATGCAAGGCGCGATGATGCTGCCTTTGGCGTTGGGACTGATGTTTGTGGGCGGCGCGGGCAAGAGCGCCATGTTCCCGTTGCACATCTGGCTGCCCGATGCGATGGAGGGTCCCACTCCGGTGAGCGCGCTCATCCATGCCGCCACGATGGTGGTGGCCGGTGTCTATCAGGTGGCGCGAATGTTCCCGCTTTACATCGCATACGCTCCGGACACGTTGCACATCGTGGCTTATGTCGGTGCGTTTACCGCTTTCTACGCGGCCTCTGTGGCCTGCGTGCAGAGCGACATCAAGCGGGTGCTGGCTTTCTCCACCATCTCGCAAATCGGGTTCATGATGGTGGCCTTGGGTGTCTGCACCGGTGCGCCGTCGCACGAAGGCGGGCTGGGCTACATGGCTTCCATGTTCCACCTCTTCACGCACGCCATGTTCAAGGCGTTGCTCTTCCTGGGCGCGGGCTGCATCATCCATGCCGTGCACAGCAACGAGATGTCCACCATGGGAGGACTTCGCAAGTACATGCCCGTGACGCATATCACTTTCCTCATCGCCTGTCTGGCCATTTCGGGCATACCGCCGTTCTCCGGGTTCTTCTCGAAGGACGAGATCCTGACGGCCTGCTTTGCCTTCAGCCCCGTGATGGGCTGGATTATGACCTTGATCGCTGGCATGACGGCCTTTTACATGTTCCGCTTGTATTACGGCATTTTCTGGGGCCGGGAGAACAAGGAGCTGCATGCCGCGCACGTGCCGCATGAAAGCCCGCTCTCGATGACGTTCCCGCTGATGGTGCTGGCGGCCATTACGTGTGTGGCCGGTTTCATACCCTTCGGCCATTTTGTGACGGGCGACGGGCTGTCGTATGACATCCACCTGGATGCCACGGTGGCCGCGACGAGCTGCGTGGTGGCCGTGGTGGCAATTGCCTTGGCCACGTTCATGTATGCCCGCGACACACAACCTGTGGCCGACGCTTTGGCGCGCCGTTTCCCGAGGTTGCACGAGGCGGCTTACCGCCGTTTCTACATGGACGAAGCCTGGCTGTTCGTGACGAAGCGCATCATTTTCCGCTGTGTGTCGCGTCCCGTCGCGTGGTTCGACCGCCACGTGGTGGACGGCTTCATGAACTTCCTGGCTTGGGCGGCCAACGCTTCAGGCGAGGAAGTGCAGCCGATGCAAAGCGGCCGCATCCAGGCTTATGTGTTGTGGTTCATGGCGGGCATCATCGTGCTGACACTGATGTTGCTGCTGTGCGTGTGATTCTTTAACGGTGTAAACAAAATAACGATATGAATATATTAAGTCTTTTCGTGTTGATTCCCGCGCTGATGCTGTTGGGGCTTTGGGCGGCCCGCAGCATAAACCAGGTGCGGGGCGTGATGGTGGCGGGCGCGTCGGCGTTGCTGGCACTGTCCGTGTGGCTCACGGTGGCCTACCTGCAGGCGCGGGGCGCGGGCGAGACGGCGGAGATGCTCTTCACCGACAGCGTGATGTGGTATGCGCCGTTGCACATCTGTTATTCCGTGGGCGTGGACGGCATTTCGGTGGTGATGCTGCTCCTGAGTGCCATCATCGTGTTTACGGGCACTTTCGCTTCGTGGAAGCTGCAGCCGCTGACGAAGGAATACTTCCTGTGGTTCACGTTGCTGAGCACGGGTGTGTTCGGTTTCTTCATTTCCACCGACCTGTTCACGATGTTCATGTTCTACGAAGTCGCGCTCATTCCGATGTATCTGCTCATCGGTGTGTGGGGCAGCGGGCGCAAGGAGTATGCCGCCATGAAGCTGACGTTGATGCTCATGGGTGGTTCGGCCTTCCTGCTTATCGGCATCTTGGGCATCTATTACGGTGCCGGGGCGCAGACGATGGACGTGGTGGAGCTGGCGCGGCTGCACAACATTCCGGAGAGCATGCAGCATGTGTTCTTCCCTGCGGTGTTCCTGGGCTTCGGTGTGCTGGGCGCGCTGTTCCCCTTCCACACATGGAGTCCCGACGGTCATGCTTCGGCACCCACGGCGGTGTCGATGTTGCATGCCGGCGTGTTGATGAAGCTGGGAGGCTACGGCTGTTTCCGCGTGGCGATGTACCTGATGCCGGAAGGATTGGCCGCATGGGGCGATTTCTTCTTGGTGTTGACGACGATTTCCGTGGTCTATGGCGCGTTCAGCGCGGTGGTGCAGACCGACCTGAAATACATTAACGCTTATTCTTCCGTGAGCCACTGCGGGCTGGTGCTCTTCGCCCTGCTGATGATGACGCGCACGAGTTGCACGGGGGCCATCCTGCAGATGTTGAGCCACGGCCTGATGACGGCACTCTTCTTTGCCCTTATCGGCATGATTTACGGTCGGACGCACACCCGCGACGTGCGGGAGCTGAGCGGGCTGATGAAAATCATGCCCTTCCTGGCCGTGGGTTACGTGGTGGCCGGCTTGGCCAACCTGGGATTGCCCGGCCTGAGCGGTTTCGTGGCCGAGATGACGGTCTTTGTCGGCTCGTTCGAGCATGCGGACGTGTTCCACCGCACCTGTACCATCATCGCCACGACGAGTATCGTCGTCACGGCGGTCTATATCCTGCGCGTGGTGGGCAAGATTCTTTTCGGCACGTGCCACAACCCGGCGCACTTGAAGCTGACCGACGCCACGTGGGACGAACGCCTCGCCGTCATCTGCCTCATTGTTTGCGTGGCAGGTCTTGGCCTTGCCCCGTGGTGGGTGAGCGATGCCATCGGCGGGAGCGTGGAGCCGATAGTTTCCCATTTGCTTGTGTTGAATCCTTAATGCTTTGCTGAAATGAATAATAGTAATTTATCTGCTATATTGTCGTTGCATGCCGAATTGTCACTGGTGGTGGTGCTGGTGGTGGTGCTGTTGGCCGATTTGTTGCGCAAGCCCGATGCCGGCGGACGTTGGTTTCGTGTGATGGTATGCTTGTTGATGGGCGTCCAAGTGTTTCTTGACCTTACACCGGATGCGCGTTCGCTTTTCGGCGGCATGTATGTGAACACTCCTTTCACCTCCGTGGTCAAGAGCATCCTCTCTGCCGGTACGCTGCTCGTCTTCCTGCAGTGCGGCGAATGGCTGGGAAGGCGCGACACGCGCTTCCGCCAAGGCGAGTTCTACGTGCTCACGCTCAGCACCCTGCTGGGCATGTTCTTCATGCTCTCTTCCGGTCATTTCCTGATGTTCTACATAGGGCTTGAGACGGCGAGCATCCCGATGGCCTGCGTGGTGGCGATGGACAAGTACCGCCACCACAGTGCGGAGGCCGGGGCGAAGTTCATCCTCTCGTCCATGTTCTCTTCCGCGTTGTTGCTCTACGGCCTTTCGCTGCTCTACGGCACGTGTGGCACGCTCTATTTCGCCGATGTGCCCGGCCTGTTGCAGGGCAGCCCGTTGCAGCAGCTGGCTCTCGTGCTCTTTATCGCCGGCATGGGCTTCAAGATGAGCCTCGTGCCTTTCCACCTGTGGACGGCCGATGTCTATCAGGGTGCGCCCACGGGCGTGACGGCCTATTTGAGCGTCATTTCCAAGGGAGCCGCCGCCGTGGCTTTGGCCGTGGTGTTGCGTTTCGTGTTCCCGTTGATGAAGGACGACTGGACGCTCACGATAGCCGTGCTCTCCGTGGTGAGCATCACGGTGGCCAACCTCATGGCCATCCTACAAGGCGACATGAAGCGTTTCATGGCTTTCAGTAGCATCTCCCAGGCAGGCTACATCGTGCTGGGCGCGTTGGCGGGCACGACGCAGGGCATGGCTTCCATGGCCTACTATATTGCCGTGTATGTGGTGGCCAACGTGGCGGTATTCGCCGTCATCAGTACCATTGAGCAACATACGGGCGGGCTGACTTCGCGCGACGACTACCGCGGCCTCTACCGCACCAACCCGCGCCTGACGCTCGTCATGACGCTGGCTCTCTTCTCGTTGGGCGGCATCCCGCCTTTCGCGGGCTTCTTCTCGAAGTTCTTCATCTTCGCCGCCGCTTTCGAGGAAGGCTGGTGGGTGGTGGTTTTCCTGGCTTTGCTGAACACCATCATTTCGCTCTACTACTACCTGCTTGTGGTGAAGGCCATGTACATTTCCGAGCCAGAGGATGGCCGGTGTGTCGTGGCGCCGATGCGCAGCGCGCCGGGTGTGCGCCTCTGTCTCGTGCTCTGCGTGGCGGGCATTTGCGCCTTGGGTCTCTGCAGCGGTTTTTACGAAGGATTGGAGTATTGGGCTGAAGCACTTTAAGGGAATCCCCATTAAACGATAAAGCCAACAAGGCCAATTGGAACCAATTAGTCCAATTGGCCTTGTTGCTTTTTAGCCAATCTGTGTTCGAGAATGGCTTCCAAAATGTCAAGGTCTTCGGGAATGGTAAGCTTGAAATTCAACTCACTGCCAGGAGCAATATGCAATACACGACCTGGGAAAACCTCTGCCATGAAAGTGTAGAGCGACTGCGAATCCGCTATGCCACTATGGTCAGCTTCATGAAAAGCCTCCACCAACTCTGTCAAACGAAATGTTTGAGGAGTCTGTGCCCTGAAAAGTCGCTCGCGGGGTATGCACTCGTGAGATGACACGCCATCTTCGCTTACCATGTAAGCTTCGTTGCTCTTCACGGCGGTAATGGCATCCCCAAACGCACCAAACGTGCGCAGGTTGAGCGTGATCAACTCGTCTGACAACAACGGCCGCACGGCCTCATGCACCATCACAGCCGGATTCGCCGCGCCATAAACGGCCTGCAAGCCTTCCACTCCGTTGCGTACCGACTGCAGGCTCGTGTCACCCGCCGGGAAAATGCCCGCCAGCTTGGCAATACCTTCCGCCCTCGCTGTCGTACGCACGAAATCCTCCCATTCCGCCGCACACACCACATACATGGCATCCACGCCCGGATGGTACTGGAACGTACGCATGGCATATGTGATGACAGGATGCCCCGCCACCTCCATGAATTGTTTCGGCCGCCCGCCGGGAATGCGACGCCCGTGTCCGCCGGCCAGCAACAATGCGACCACACTATTTTCTTCCGCCATTCTCCAACTCTTTTGTGAACTCCGCGCAAAACTTTTCATGCACGTGACGTGTGTAATAACGCAGAGCTTCGAGCACTGTGACTTCAAAAAGGGGATAAATCCAAGGCAGCCCCACCAACAACGCGAGGAACAACACACCCACCCGCGTGTCGAATGTCAGGACGTTGGCCCACTTCATCAGCGGGAGGCTTTTGACACGGAACCTGTCCCTCAACTCCTGCGGCACCCCGTCGGGACAGCGTTCCTGCACCAAGGCATAAAACCTTTGGAAACACGGTGTCATTCGCTCTTGCCCGCGGGTGTAATTCCCATAAAAATAGAGATATATCTTGTGGAACCATTCCTCGCGGTTCCAAGGCAACGACCGCATCAGGGCACGTTGCTGAACAAACGTGTCCAACTCACTGCCCGCCGCGCCTTTGAGAAAAAACAAGTGAATATTGCGGTAATAGTCGGCCAAAGCGCATTGACGCGCATGGCAATAGAAGCCCGCGTAGGCGCACAGCAACCAAATCCATGCACCCCATTGACCGCCCCACGGAGCTGGCTCCCACGTCAGACGCAAAGTGATGAACAAATAGATGAAGAAAAACCACACATCGCCCGCAAAACCATCCAGTATCCGGCCTATCAGTGTCTTCTTTCCCGTCATACGCGCCAATTGCCCGTCGGCACAGTCATACCAATTGGCCCAAACCAGCAGCAACATGCCCACGAGGTTCAGGCGCACATCGTCCGGATAGAAAAACACTCCCGCCGCCGACCCGATAACGATGGACAACAAGGTGACGGCGATAGGATGCACATGGAGCTTCTTGAACAACACGGCCCAAAGGTAACCCGGCGTACGGGTCACATATAGCTCGAAAGCCCCTTCCGTGTCTTCCGATTTCATCGTGGCTTGCACCCTCTCTTTCAGCGTTAGAGATGTCATGATTGCCTCCTGTATGATTCTTTTCCTTTTTACTCTGACCACAAAACAGTGCAATATTCGCAAAAAAAAGTGAATTTTGCAAGCCTATGGAAAAAAAGAAAACGAAAAACGCCATAATTATGGCCTTCCATGCCATCCGGACACAACCTGTAAAGGTTCTTTTCGCCACAATTTATTCCCGATTTTATAACTGGATACCCCAATCTCAGAACGGGACACAACCCATAAACGGCAAAAAGACACAGGGAAACCGGAAAAACAACCTTGCACAGAATAACACGTTCGCCCAAGACATCTCTGTCTTTAGGCTAAAGATACGTATCTGCAGCCTAAAGACAGAGATTTTATCGCAGGGAACAAACTTTTTCCCAACAGAACCGGATTTTTCCGGCTTTGCCGCACATGAATGAAACGTTCGCGGACATAATGTAAGCTCGTTGTTTCCGGCTTAACGGATTTATTCTTAATTTTGCACCCTATAAACAGAATAAATTGTATCATCAGAAAAACGAAATAGACTATGGCTTTGAAAGCAGGCATCGTGGGGCTGCCCAACGTAGGCAAGAGCACCCTTTTCAACTGTCTGTCGAGCGCAAAGGCGCAGGCAGCCAACTTCCCATTCTGCACCATCGACGCACAACTGGGACAAATCACCGTGCCGGACGAACGGTTAACCCGGCTGGCCGAAATCGTGCATCCGGGACGCATCGTGCCCGCCACATGCGAAATCGTGGACATCGCAGGACTGGTGAAAGGTGCCAGCCAAGGCGAGGGACTGGGCAACCAGTTCTTGGGCAACATCCGCGAAACGGACGCCATCATCCACGTGCTGCGTTGCTTCGACAACCCGAACATCGTGCACGTCGATGGGTCGGTGGATCCCGTGCGCGACAAGGAAATCATTGACACGGAGTTGCAACTGAAAGACTTGGAAACGGTGGAAAACCGCCTGAAGCGCGTGGAAAAGATAGCCAAAGTGGGCGGCGACAAGGGGGCAAAAGTGGAATACGAAGTGCTCTCGCAATATAAAAACGCCTTGGAACAAGGCAAGTCGGCGCGCACCGTGACATTCGAGACCGAAGAGGAACAACACGCAGCCCGCAACCTGTTCCTGCTGACCTCCAAACCGGTGCTCTACGTATGCAATGTGGATGACGCTTCGGCCGCCAACGGCAACCGCTACGTGGATGCCGTGCGCGAAGCCATCAAGGACGAGGACGCGGAACTGCTCATCATCTCCGCCCAAACGGAAGCCGACATCGCCGAACTGGAAAGCTACGAGGAAAAGCAAATGTTCCTGCAGGACATGGGCCTGAACGAATCGGGCTGCGACCGCCTCATCAAGGCGATTTACCACCTGCTGAACCTGCAGACGTTCATCACGGCGGGCGAGATGGAGGTGAAGGCGTGGACTTTCCGCAAGGGATGGAAAGCCCCGCAGTGCGCCGGCGTAATCCACACGGACTTCGAAAAGGGATTCATCCGCGCAGAAGTCATCAAGTATGACGACTACATCAAGTATGGCTCCGAAGCCGCCGTGCGCGAAGCCGGAAAGATGGGCGTGGAAGGCAAGGACTACGTGGTGCAGGATGGCGACATCATGCACTTCCGTTTCAACGTGTAAGCCATGGTGACGCAACTGCAATACATCCTGTGGAACCCGGACCTGTTCGCCTTCCACATCGGCAGCTACGGCGTGCGCTGGTACTCGCTGTGCTGGTGCTTCGCCCTGCTGGCCGCCTACATCCTTGTGAGCCGGCTCTACAAGCAGCAACGCATCCCCGACAAGCTCTTCGACCCCCTTTTCTTCTACTGCTTCCTGGGCATCCTCGTGGGCGCGCGCCTAGGCCATTGCCTGTTCTACGAGCCGGGCTACTTCCTCGCCCACCCGCTGGAAATGATTCTCCCCTTCCGTCAGACGGCGGACGGCTGGCATTTCACGGGCTACGCGGGACTGGCCAGCCACGGGGGCACCATCGGGCTGATGCTCGCCCTGTGGCTCTACGTGCGCAAGACGAAGGTGAACATCATGCGTGTACTAGACAACGTGGCCATCGCCACGCCCGCCAGTGCCATGTTCATCCGGCTAGGCAACCTGATGAACTCGGAGATCATCGGCAAACCCACCGACGTGCCTTGGGCCTTCATCTTCGAGCGGGTGGACATGCTGCCGCGCCATCCGGGCCAACTCTACGAGGCTATCTGCTATTTTCTGTTCCTCATCGCCGGCTACGTGCTCTACCACAAGTGGCCGCAAAAGGTGGGTACGGGCTTCTACTTCGGTTTCTGCCTGACGAGTATCTTCACGGCACGTTTCTTCATCGAATACACGAAGGAGGTGCAGGAAGCCTGGGAGGCCTCCATGCTGTTCAACATGGGGCAACTTCTGAGCATCCCGTTCATCCTCATCGGAATTTATTGCATGGCGGGCGGAAAGCTCTGCCGCAAGCTGGGCGAAGGGGCGGGGTCGTAACGACCTTTGGTTCGCCGTTTGGAAAGGGAGGAAAATGAATGGAGAGCATTATGAGAAAGTGCCGGAATATACAGCCCCGTCTCACAGGCTACCCATTACACACATCTTTTTAACATTTGTACATTATTGAAACACAATTATTTGCTTGTGTATTTAAAGAAAAAGTGTTATCTTTGTATATGTCAATAGTTCGTTAAAAATTAGATAATCAGCTATGCGGCATTCGCCACAAAGCCAAAGAGTTCTTTGACAAGTTTGG
>CALULT010000012.1 GCA_944321565.1 uncultured Paraprevotella sp.
TTCAAGGCCTGGAACACCCAGTTTCAAGGCCTGGAACACCCAGTTTCAAGGCCTGGAACACCCAGTTTCAAGGCCTGGAACACCCAGTTTCAAGGCCTGAAACTTTCGTGCCGATACCATCCGATGCCATGCGAACGCATTGGCTACCCCGCCGCCCCTCTGACGGGCATCCGGCATTACTGTGCCGTCTTGCGGTAGCTCCACACGGCAGCCACGGCAAACACGACCATGAAACACAGCATCTTACTCAGCTGGAGCCACAAGTCCGACAGGCTGCAACCTTTCAGGAAGAGCATGCGCATCACTTGGATGAAATAAGTCAACGGGTTGAAAGCGGCTATCCATTGCGCCCATTGGGGCATGCTGCGCACCGGCGTGAACAACCCGCTCATGAGGATGAACACCATGAGGAAAAAGAACATGACGAACATGGCCTGCTGCATCGTGGCCGAATAGTTGGAGATAATCAGCCCGAAACCGGAAATCGTGAGGATGAACACACAAGCGAAAAAGTAAATCAACCCGAAGCTCCCCACCGGCACGATGCCATAGAGCAAGGCGGCCAAAGCCATGCCGATGGTGAGCACCACAAGGCCGACCAACCAATAAGGAACCAGCTTGCCGAGGATGAACACCGACTTGCCAAGGGGCGTCACGTTCAGTTGCTCTATCGTGCCGGTCTCTTTCTCGCCCACGATGTTCAGCGCGGGAAGGAAACCGCAAATCAGCGTCAACAGGATTATCAGCAAGGCCGGCACCATGAATTTCTTATAGTCCAAATGCGGGTTGTAGAGGTTGAGCACGGACATCCTCACCTGCCCGCCCTGCCCCTGCAAGACAAAATCATTGACCACCGCAGTGAGATAGGAGCTTCCCAGCCCACCTTTCGTCCCGTTGACGGCGTTGGCCGAGATTTGCACCCGCACGGGTTGCCCCGTGGCCAAGTCTTTCTCAAAATGCTCCGGAATCTCCAAAATGATGTCAACCTCCCCTCTCTCCACGCTCTCCAGGGCATGACCATAATCGGGCGCGTTCTCCACCAGGTTGAAATAATCCGTCGAAGCGACCTTCTCCACCAGCCGGCGCGAAGACATGGAATAGTCCAAATCCACCACGGCCAAGTTGTTGTACTTGATTTCCAGGTTCGCCGCCCAAGGCATAAGAATCATCATCATGCAGGGAAACACCAATATGAGCTTGGGAATGACTGGATTCCGCCGCATCTGCCTGAACTCTTTTTCAATGATGTATTTCAATACCATCGCCTCTCCTCCTCTATTCCAAACGTTCCTTGAAACTTTTCAGGCTCAGCCCGATGAGCAAAGCCGCCATCCCGGCCAAAATCAGAGCCTCGCGCCACACGGCAACCAAGCCCAAGCCTTCGATCATGACTTTCCTGACGGCCTGGATGTACCACCGCGCGGGGATGATGTCCGAAATCCACTGCAACACCACGGGCATGCTCTCCACCGGAAATATCATGCCGGAGAGCAACATCACCGGCATCATCAGCCCGATGCCCGACACAATCATGGCCGCCACCTGGTTGCGCACCACGCATGAGATGAGCAAACCCAGCGACAAGGCCACCACAATCAGCAGCAAGCTTAGCAACGAAAGAACCCACAGGCTGCCCGTGACCGGCACATGGAGCACATAGACCGAGAGCAGCAATATCGTGGCCAGGTTGACGCACGACAACGCGAAATAGGGCACCGCCTTGGCCAAAATGATGAAAATGGGGCGGATGGGCGACACGAGCAGCACTTCCATCGTGCCCGTCTCTTTCTCGCGCACGATGGAGATGGCCGTCATCATGGCACAAATCAACATCAATATCAGCCCCATCACGCCGGGCACGAAATTGTAGGCACTCTTCATTTGGGGATTGAACAACAAGTGCGTCTGTATGTCCACCGCCGGCGTACGCCCCTCCTGCAAAGCCTGCCCGATGATGCCCTGCACGTAGCTGGAAGTCATGCTCGCCGTGTTCGGGTCTGTGGCGTCCACCACCAGCTGGATGCCCGCCTCGCCCGTCTGCAGGTTCTCATCGAAACGGGGCGTGAAAGCCACCACGACATCCGCCTCGTCGCGGCGGAACACGGTCTCCATGTCGGACGAAGCATCCAATCGCTTCACCACAGAGAAATAACGGTTCCCGTCAATCCGTTGCGTGATGCGCGTGGTCACGGCATCCCTCGACGGGTCGAGCACGGCCACGCGGCTGTGGTTGATTTCCGTGGTGATGGCAAAACCGAACAGCATGATCTGCAGCACCGGCATGCCCAACAGAATCAGCATCGTCCGCCGGTCGCGGAAGATGTGGAAAAACTCTATCTTGACAAAAGCCCAAAACTCCTTCATCGTTCATTCTCCATTACGTGTGGCCTCGCGCGCCAGCCGGTGGAACACCCCGTCCATGTCCTTCTCCCCGAACGTCCGTTTCAGCCCCTCGGGCGTGTCCAACGCCCGGATGCGCCCGTCCACCATGATGGAGACCCGGCTGCAAAACTCGGCCTCGTCCATGTAGTGGGTCGTGACGAAAACGGTAATGCCCTCGTCTGCAGCACGGTAAATCAGTTTCCAGAATTGCCGCCGCGTCCCGGGGTCCACCCCGCCTGTCGGCTCGTCGAGGAATACGATGTCCGGACGATGGAACGTGGCCACGGAAAAGGCCAGCCGCTGTTTCCATCCCAAGGGCAGCGACCCCACCAGCTTGTCACGCTCGGCCTCCAGCCCCAATGTGCGGAGCACTTCCTCCGTGCGGGCGGCTATCACGTCGTCCGCCATGCCGTAAATGCCTGCGAACAGGCGGATGTTTTCCCTCACCGTCAAGTCGTCGTACAACGAGAAACGCTGGCTCATGTAGCCGATGTGACGCTTGATTTGCTCCTGCTGCGTACGGATGTCGAAACCGGCCACGCGCCCCTCGCCCGACGTGGGATAGGACAAGCCGCACAGCATGCGCATGGCCGTGGTCTTCCCCGCCCCGTTCGCCCCGAGGAAACCGAAGATTTCCCCCTTGGCCACACGGAAAGAAATGTGGTCCACCGCCGTGAACGTGCCGAAACGTTTCACCAAGTCCTTCACCTCTATGACATACTCGCCCCCCGCATCTGCCGGTTCGCGCACCAGCCCCGGCGGGCACAGGATGTCGGCAAAACGCCCGAGCATCTCCTCCGGGGTGCCGACTCCCTTCACTTGGCCTTCATAAAGGAAAGCCATGCGGTCGGTGGCCCTGATTTCATCGGGATAAGGCGTAGAAACAATTATCGTGATGCCCTCGTCCCTGAGGCGGCGCAGCATGCTCCAAAACTCCTTGCGCGACACGGGATCGACCCCCGTGGTCGGCTCGTCGAGCAACAACACCACCGGTTTGTGAATCAAGGCGCAGCTCAAGGCCAGCTTCTGCTTCATCCCGCCCGAGAGATGCCCGGCACGGCGTTTGCGGAACGGCTCGATTTGCCGGTAGATGTCTTCCACCAAGTGATAATTCTCGCGCACCGTCGTGCCGAACAGCGTGGCAAAGAACGTCAGGTTCTCTTCCACCGTCAGGTCGGGATACAGCGAGAAACGCCCGGGCATGTAGCCTAGACGGGCGCGCAAGGCACGATAGTCTGCCGCCACGTCCAGCCCGTCCACCGTGATGCGCCCTTCCTCGGGCAAAAGCAAGGTGGCCATCATGCGGAACAGCGTGGTCTTCCCCGCCCCGTCCGGGCCTATGAGGCCGAAGATTTCTCCCCGCCCCACCTCCAGCGACACGCCGGAAAGGGCTTGCACCCGTCCGTACCGTTTCGATACATCTTCTATCTTCACTATCGGCTCCATGGCACATGCTTACTCGAAATCCACTTCCCCGTACATGCCCAGTTTCAACAGCCCGTCGTTCTCCACTGCAATCTTCACGGCATAGACCAGGTTGGCCCGCTCGTCGCGCGTCTGTATGGTTTTGGGCGTGAACTCGGCCTGTCCGGAAATCCACGTCACGCGCCCGGCATATTCCCTGCGCCCGTCGGCTCCCTCGTCGGCATAGACCTTCACCTGCTGTCCCAGTTTCACGTTGGAAAGCTGTTCGCCTCCCACGTAGGCCCGCAAAAATATGCGTTGCAAGTCGGCCACCTTGAACAACGGCTTCCCCGCAACCGCCACCTCGCCCGCCTCGGCATACTTGGCCAGCACCGTGCCCGCCACGGGACTGGCGATGCGGCATTTCCCGATTTGGTCGTCCAACTGCATGATCTGGGCCACAGTGGCTTCCTCCTCGCTCCCCACGCCTTGGTTCGTCCGTTCCAACGTGGAAAGCTGCGCCTCCAATTGCTTCTCCAGCACGGCCAATTGCGACTCCGCGTCATCCAGTTGTTTGCGCGTGGCCGCATCCTGCTGCAAAAGATTTTGCAGGCGGGCGCGTTCCTTCTTGGCCTTAGCGATTTGTTCGCGCGTGGCAGCCACCTGCTTGGCCACGTCCGCCCGACGGCTCCCGACGGAGCGCAATCCGGCTTCCAACTGTTTTTTCTTCCAATAAAGCTGGACGGAATCCACATGGCCCACCTGTTGCCCTTCGGCCAGCACGTCGCCTTCCTCCACGTCCAATGCCATGATTTTTCCACCCGCCTCGGCCGAAACAACGACTTCAGTGGACTCAAAAATGCCCGAAGCATCGAAATCGCGGTCGCCGCCGCCACATGCCACCACCAGGCAGCCCGCCGCCAGGCCGCACACCCATTGCCATGCGGCCTGCCATCCTGCACCTTCCCGCTTGTTTTCTGCCCTCATATCTGTTTCATTTAATGGTTCAACGTATATTTCAAGTCATAAATGGCCTGCGGGCGCCGCAGATCTCGTGCAACGCCCTGGCTTGCCGCGCCCGGCATTCCCCGATGGCCAATTGGGCGAATGCGGCCTGCGAGGCACAACATGCCACGAGCCACCTCCCCGCTCTTCTCATGGTCTTTTTCATTTTCTCAACCGGCTTAATATCACTTCTATGTTTTCCGCACGACGTTGCGCCACAAACTGCCGCACATCCTCTTCATCCATGCCGAAAGCCTCACGCGCAATGGGCAGGCCCGCAAACGTCATGACATTCAGCGAAGCCATGGAAAACAGCAAATCCGAGGTACGCACAGGCCGCACCTCTCCCCGTTTCAAGGCTGATTCCAACTGCAACCCAAGGTTGCGTATGGTGCCACGCAAGGCATTCACCAGCATGGGCAGATAGATTTTGCGCCGCTCCTCGTTGTGGTGGATTTCATTTAGGACGAACATCGGCAAGCGCGGCTGAGCCGCGATGAAATCAAAATGCGCACCGGCCAGTTTTGCCACCTGCTCCAAAAACGGCTGCGTATCGTCGAATGTCGCCGTCAACGAACGGGCCAAATCCTGCACCTTGCCTTCGAATATCTTCTCAAACAGTTTCTCCTTCGTGCGGAAATAATAATGCAACATGGCATGCGTCACGCCTGCCGCGCGGGCTATCTCTGCCGTCTTGGCCAAAGCGAAGCCCTTGTCCAGAAATTCCGCTTCGGCCGCCTTCAATATGGCCTGCTCCGTGTGGTCTCCCCTGCTCATTATGTTTTGTGTTTAACACCGTTGTTAATGTAAGGCAAAGATAAAACTTTATAAGGATCACCAAGAATGTCTTTAAAGAACAAATAGAATAATTAATTCTTTTTTAAAACGGCCACGCATCCTTACTTTTCGAAGAATGCGTGGCCGCTATATATAATAAGGTATATAGGAGAAAGGAACTTCTCCGTTTCCTTAATAAGACCGGGCTATCAGCACACGGAACTTGGCCGGCTTGCCGCTCACCATGTCCGTGCCCGGAGTCTGCTCGAACTCGAACGGCACACAACGTATGGTGGCTTGGGTGTCTTCCTTGATTTTGGCTTCCGTTTCCGGTGTGCCGTCCCAATGACACAGGAAGAAACCGCCGTCTTTCACGCGCTCCTTGAACTCTTCGTAGTCGTCGCACTCATAAATATGCGCATCGCGGAAAGCCTTGGCCTTCGCGTAAATGTTCTGTTGCATGTCGGCCAACACGTCTTTCACGTAAGCCTCTATACCGTCGAGCGTACGGGTTTCCTTTTCCAGCGTGTCGCGGCGCATCACTTCCACCGTGTTGTTTTCCAAATCGCGCGCACCCAATACCAACCGCACGGGCACTCCCTTCAGCTCATAGTCGGCGAACTTGAAGCCCGGACGCTTGTTGTCGGCGTTGTCATACTTCACGGAGATGCCCATTTCGCGCAGACGCGCCGCAATGCCCGCCACCTTCTCGTCGATGGCCTGAAGTTGCTCCGCATTCTTATAAATAGGAATGATGACCACCTGAATCGGTGCCAGGCGCGGCGGCAACACCAGCCCGTTGTCGTCGGAATGGGTCATGATGAGCGCACCCATCAGGCGGGTGGACACGCCCCACGACGTGGCCCAAGCATATTCCAACTTGTTTTCCTTGTTGATGAACTGCACGTCGAACGCCTTGCCGAAGTTCTGCCCCAAGAAATGCGAAGTGCCGCTCTGGAGCGCCTTCCCGTCCTGCATCATGGCCTCGATGGTGTAAGTATCCAACGCACCGGCAAAACGCTCCGTCTCGCTCTTCACGCCCTGCACCACAGGCACGGCCATGTATTGTTCGGCAAAGTCGGCATACACCTTCAGCATCATCTTGGCACGTTCCTCGGCCTCTTCGCGAGTGGCATGCGCCGTATGTCCCTCTTGCCACAAGAACTCGGACGTGCGGAGGAACAGGCGGGTGCGCATCTCCCAGCGCATCACGTTGCACCATTGGTTGCACAACAGCGGCAGGTCGCGGTAGCTGTGAATCCAATTCTTATAAGTATTCCATATAATCGTCTCCGACGTGGGGCGGATAATCAGTTCCTCTTCGAGCCTGGCCGCCGGATCGACCACCACTCCGGTCTTGTCCTCATTGGTCTTCAGGCGGTAGTGCGTCACCACGGCACATTCCTTGGCAAACCCTTCCACATGTTCGGCCTCCTTGCTAAGGAATGACTTGGGAATCAACAAGGGGAAGTAAGCGTTCTGCACTCCCGTCTCCTTAAACTTGTCATCCAGCACCCGTTGCATCTTCTCCCATATCGCATAACCGTATGGCTTGATTACCATGCACCCCCTGACATCGGCCTGCTCGGCCAAATCGGCCTTCACGACCAATTCATTATACCATTGAGAATAATTCTCACTCCGTTTGGTTAAATCTTTCAGTTCTTTAGCCATAATTTAATATCCATAAACCGCTGCAAAATTAGCAAAAAGTTTCCTTTTTATTCGGTGGTTCCATGGAATTTATCTAAATTTGCCTACGATTTTAAAGCAAAAATAGGTATAACTATGAAAGGATTAAAGTTTTATGCGTTCGCATTGAGCGCAGGCATGCTGTTGAGCAGCTGCGGAGGAAGTATGAACAATACGGGCAAGGGCTCCCTGATCGGAGCCGGCGGCGGAGCCGCATTGGGTACATTGATTGGGACTTTGGCCGCAGGAAATAAAGGCAAAGGCGCAGCCATCGGTGCAGCCGTGGGCGTTGCCGTAGGCACGACAGCGGGCGCATTAATCGGCAAACGCATGGACAAGGCCAAAGCCGCTGCACAACAAGTGGAAAACGCGCAGGTGGAAACCGTGACCGACGTGAACGGCCTGCAAGCCGTGAAAGTCACATTTGATTCCGGCATCCTATTCAACACGAGCAGCTCGGCCCTGAGCAGCAACGCCACGGCTTCTTTGGCCAAATTTGCCAGCACCGTGTTGAACCCCAACAAGGACATGAACGTGGACATCAAGGGATATACCGACAACACGGGTTGGAAGAACAGCACGGCAGCCGAAAGCGTACAAAAGAACATCAACCTGTCGTTGGAACGTGCCAACTCCGTGGCCAACTACTTGAAGCAATGCGGCGTGGCAGCTACGCAAATCGCTTCGGTTGAAGGACTTGGCGAAGCTAATCCCGTGGCCGACAACAGTACGGAAGCAGGACGCGAACAGAACCGTCGCGTGGAAGTCTATCTGACGGCTAGCCAGGCCATGATTGAAGCCGCCCAGGCAGAAGCCGGAGCGAACTGACCTGCGGATGAAAAAACTGCAAAAATTATTGCAATGGATTGTACTCCTGTTTTTCGGGAGTACAATCTTTTTTGTTGTCCTCTACCGCTTTGTCCCCGTACCGCTCACCCCGCTCATGATTATCCGGTGCGCACAGCAAGTGAGCCGGGGCGAACAAATCCGATTGAAACACCATTGGGTGCCGCTAGAAGAGATGTCGAAATACCTGCCCGTGGCTGTCATGGCCTCGGAAGACCAACGCTTCCTGCAACATCACGGCTTCGACGTGGTGGAAATCCAAAACGCGATAGAAGAGCGGCAGTCTGGCAAACGGCTGCGCGGCGGCAGCACCATCAGCCAACAGACGGCCAAGAACGTGTTCCTTTGGCCCAAATCTTCATGGGTGAGAAAAGGATTCGAAGCCTATTTCACCGTACTGATTGAACTATGCTGGAGCAAGGAACGCATCATGGAAGTCTATTTGAACTCCATCGAGATGGGCGACGGGATTTATGGCGCGGAAGCCGTGGCACAGCAACACTTCAGCCGCCCGGCAAAAAAACTCTCGCGCGCCAATTGCGCACTGATTGCAGCCACGCTCCCCAATCCGCTCCGGTACAGTTCTAAAAAACCTTCGCGATACGTCCTGAAACGACAGACCGCCATCATGCGGCAAATGAAACACATCAACCTGCTCAAATGACGCGCACCACACGCACACCGAGCTGCGAAGGATGCTTCTGCATGTACTGCCGCAACGTCATCGGCTCCAGCACCACTTTCTTGTGGATGCTCGACGCATTGAGCAAATGCAAACGTCCTTCCTTCCACACTGCGAAACCGAGATGCGACGTGTCCAGCCCTTTCTTCCGCGTCACGATGGCCAGGATGTCGCCATCGTGGATGTCGTCCAACTCCTCCTGCCCCTTCCCGAGCCATGACACAGGCACATATCTCACCGCCTGCCCGTCAAACGCCTGCTCATTCGTGCGTATCCGGCGCAACTCGCCCGCATTTCCTTCCAACATGGGATAAGCGGAAGGATGTGTGCTCATATAGTCCAGTTCCAAACGCTGCACGGCCACAAAAGGACGATATCCCTCATCCTTCTTTCCCCGGATTTCCTCCACCACTCCCAGCTTTTCGTTGCTGGCAATCCATTCGCTGAAGTAATGGTTGCGCGAAGCATAGCCGTCCCTCACCCCTCCACGGTAACGGATTTTTTCCAAGTTCCGGCAGAACGCGGCAAAAGAAGGTGCCGGTTCCCGCACCGTAAGCGTCAAAGCCACCACGTTTTCCACCAATGTGGTGCAATCCAGCTGGCGCAAGTTGACCACCAGTTCTTCCTCGTCGTTCACTTCCAAAGTGGAAGCCACGTAAGGCGTACCGATAAACTTTTCCGCAAAATACAACGTCCAATTCGTCACGTCACCCCGCAAAGCAGCCTCGGCCAACAAACGCTCCACCTTCAACGAGTCGGCCCGGGTGTAGGTCTGTGCCGACAAACCCATTGAAAGGACGGACACAAATCCCCACAAAAAAAGCAATCGTCTCATTCCCATGCTATATAAAATCCTACCGGCAAAGATACGCAAAGTTTCCAAAGAACCTGTTCCCAAAACTGTTTTTTACGTTCCCATCCCTTTGACGTTTTCAATTTTTTTCGCTACCTTTATGCCGCATAAGACAAACAGACAACAAAAATCCCCATGCAAGGACTAAGCCTATCCATGTTTTCCGCAGGATGCGCCACAACCTATTTCGCAGTGCAAGCCTGTTCACACCTGCGACGTGACGAACGCACACGCATCCACGTTTTGCTGGGATGGATTCTCGCCTATTGGGCTGTGGCCAACATGAAAGACCTAGTGCAGGCCGTGCCGGGATGGTACAATCGGCAAACCTTGGACTACATCATGCTGGCCGACGGCTGGTCGGCCATTACATTTGCCTGTTTCCTGTTCGAACTGACCATGCCCGGATGGGTCACGCGGAAACATGTCGCCCTCCTCTGCCTTCCTTTTGCCGGATTCACCCTCGCCTACCTCGCCAAGCCCGGAAACACCATCCTGTATCTCTACACCGCCTTTCTCTCCGCCTTCGGGCTGTTCATCCTTGCCATCGGCTACGCAAAGGCAAAAAAACATCTCGAATTTATAAAAGAGAACTACTCCAACATTGACGAAATCGACATCTCCTGGATTCGCCGCGTTTACGTAGTGGCATTCCTCAACCAATCGTTGTGGCTATTGGTTTCGCTCATCGGCGAAGCCTTCACCGACATGCTCTACTACCTCTCCTCCATCCTGTTGTGGCAGATGATCGTGAACAACTGCCGCAACCTGAAACAAATCCGGCCAAGCCAGAACAGCGAATCAAACGACATGGAAATGACACCGGAGAGAAAGACCTACCCCTTCGCCGACACGCTGGAAAGCATCATGAAGGACGAAAGGCTATACCTCAACCCCGCCCTCTCGCTCTCCGACCTGAGCAGCCGCGTGGGCACCAACCGCACATACCTAAGCCAATATTTCAGCAATATGAAACGCCTCACGTTCTACGACTATGTCAACGCCTTGCGCATAGAAAAAATGAGCATTCCCCTTTTGGTGGAACACCCCGAATACACCTTGGACTACATCGCCAAACAAAGCGGTTTCAACTCACTTTCCACGTTCCGACGGGCTTTCCGCAAACAAACCGGCACAACACCAGGGAATTTCAGGAAAAAACGAGGTAGCTGACCCCATGCCGCGTGGGATTTGTTCCTGCCACGTGGGATTTGCAATCCCACGCAATTAAGTATCAGGATTTTCAATCCGAAAAAAATTCTCCTTTCCCGTATAGGTTTTCAGAAAGCCCTTTCGGGCTTGCGGATTCGGAAATCCGCACCTCAATTGCACCGGATTACAAATCCGGCGCAGCGGATATGCACAAATTCATGTCGCGCACAGTATAAATATGCATGCGAGCTATTCCGTAAAAAGCCCGCCAAACGGTTTGGCGGGCTTCATCGCTATGTGGGAAAAACACAGAGGCAACCGCCCCTGTTTCTCTATTTTCCAATGTCCAGTTTCCAATTTCCGTCGGCATCTTTGCGCAACTTCATGGTCTCGTCGTCTTCCTCGCCGTTGGCATAGACAACTTTCATGCCGACCTTGGCCGTCTCGCCGTCCTCGGATATTTCTTCCGAAGTCACCTCATACGACTGGATGCCCTGTTTCTCGTTTAGAGACGACTCGGCCTTGGCCTGCAGCATGCCGGCCACCATCTTCTTCTCACTTTCCAAATCCTTCCCTTCCTCATTCTCGACATACATCAGGTCCACAAAGCCTTCATAATCCTTGTCCTGCATGCACTTCGCTGCCTGTTCGGCCACTTTCGTAGGCGTATTGCCGCCACCGCCACAAGCCGAAAACATCAACATTGCCGCCATCGCGGCTGCCACACACATCTTTTTCATAATGCTAATCTTTAAGTATGAAACAATCAGTTATAAACTCTGCCCCCGCTCAAAACCCGGACACCAGCCGCAACGCCCTGTCCCGGAAAAAATCGGAAGGCAATATCACTCCGCGCAACGCCAATCCCGGTATGGAGATGTCATGCCGCTCCCCCGTGTGCAGCGGACTGCCCGCCGCAGCGTATGCGTATGCCACCAGTTCGCAACAATACATTCTCGTCGTGTCCGCCGCGTCATAATCGTGGTCGAACAACGTACCGCGGCGGTAAACGTCCTGAGCCGCGGCTGCCGCCCGTCTGGCCACATCCCCGTCCCGGTGACGCAACACGCATCCGATGTCCGCCCGCGTCCCGGCGTAGAACGCCTCAGGCGATTCCATCTTCACGCGGTCGGGGTCGCCCTCATAGTCCGGCTCGTCCGGCACGGCATGCACGACCCTCAACACCCCCGCCGAGTCCACCACGATACCCACGTGGGAATAGTTCCCGGCAGTGTCGGCAAAAAGCACCATCCGGCTGGTAAACCCTCCACCGCGCCTGAACACCACGTCGCCCGCCTCCAACCTTACGCCCGAAGGCAATATGTGTCGCGGCTTTTCCTCCCGGCAACCACCCAACAGGGCAACCGCCACCAAGGCCATACCAAGCTTTTCCAAACACAACGCCATGTTCATCTCCGCCTTGTGTGCAAAAATACATTTTCTTTTGGTAATAATATCAAAAACGCTGCATTTAAAACAGCCATTAAAACAAAAATAACGGTCATCTGTTTAAAAACAGCGATTCCATCGGACAAAACGCCACCAAATAGGAACGCGCAACTTCACAAACACGAAACCCGAAAAGACTGGCCGCCAAGACAAGAATTGGATTCCCACAAAAAGTCTTTTCATTCGCTTGATGTATCGTTTTCGTGTGTGCCTAGGCGAAAACTCATCCCAAATCAGCGCGCGATAAATTCAAAGCAGTTTCCAAGTTTCGTGGGATTTCCTTTTTTCTTTGAAATTATCTCTCTATTTTTGCAATATGAGACGCATTGTATTTCTCCTTTGCCTGGCGGGACTTGCCATATACGCACCCGCACAACGCCACGAAATCCTGGACGAACGCCTGCACACGCTGCAGGTGGTGGTGAACGACGACCCGCTCCTCCCCCCCGTCATGAACCTGGGGGGAAGGAACCATGTGGAAATCAGTTTCGACGAATTTTCCCACGAATACCACCGCTATATATATAAGGTGGAACACTGCAATGCCGACTGGACGCCTTCCGACGAGATTTTCGAATCGGACTACCTGAACGGCTTCAATGGCGAAACCATCGAAGACTACGAGAAGAGCTTCAACACCACAGTCCTGTACACCCACTACTCCCTGCGCATCCCGAACGAATATGTCTCGCTCAAACTGTCGGGGAATTACAAGGTAACGGTTTACAACGACGACGGTGACGAGCCGGTGCCCGTGCTGACGGCCTGCTTCTGCCTAGTTGAGCCGGGAGTAGGCATCGGTGCCACCATCAGCACCAACACGGACATAGACTTCAACAAATCGCACCAGCAACTTGATTTATCAATAAACTACGGCCTTACAAAAGTCATTGACCCTCATCGCGAACTGCGAACCGTAGTGTTGCAAAACCGAAGATGGGACAACTGCGTGGTCAATCCCAAACCCAATATACAGGCGGCCAACAAAATTGAGTTCACCCACAACCGGCAGCTGATTTTCCCCGCAGGCAATGAATACCACAAATTTGAAATCCTCGACCTGCATGTCCCCACGCTGAACGTGGACCGCATGGAATGGTTCGACCCATACTACCATGCCACGCTCTTCCCCAGCCGCACCGCCCGCAATTACCTGTACGACGAGGATCAGAACGGCGACTTCATCATCCGCAACAGTGATGACTACGACGTGGAAACCACGTGCGACTACGTGTTCACCCACTTCACGCTCCATAGCCCGCAACTGCCCGGCGGTGAAGTCTATCTGAACGGAGAATGGACTTGCAACCGCTTCACGCCGCAATACCGCATGACCTACAACCGGGAGAAGCATGCCTATGAAGCCACGGCACTGTTGAAACAAGGTTACTACAACTATAACTACTTGTTCGTGCCGGACGGAAGCACGACCGGGGACAGCGGCCCGACGGACGGCAACTTTTACGAAACAGAAAACGAATATATCATCTTGGTTTACCACCGCCCCACCGGCGGACGATACGACAAGCTGGTGGGCTACCGGAGAGTAAACTTCAAAATCAACAGGCAATGAAAATCGTAGTTTTGGACGGATACGGGTTGAACCCCGGCGACCTGTCGTGGGAACCCATCGAAGCAATAGGCGACCTCACGGTGTATCCACGCACCGGAGACGAAGAGTTTGACGACCACGCGGCCAATGCAGACATCCTGCTCACCAACAAGACAGTCATCACGGACGAACGCATCTCGCGCCTGCCCAAGCTGAAATACATCGGTGTGTTAGCCACGGGATACAACGTCGTGGACACGGAAGCAGCCCGGAAACGCGGCATTCCGGTTTGCAACATCCCGGCATACAGCACACCATCCGTCGCCCAAATGGTGTTTGCCCTCCTGCTAACCATTACTAACCGGGTGGAACATTACGCAAACGAAAACCGCCAAGGACGGTGGAGCCGCAATCCCGACTTCTGCTACTGGGACACTCCCCTCATGGAACTGGCCGGAAAGAAAATGGGCATCGTGGGGCTCGGCCACACCGGAATGGCCACGGCGCGCATCGCCCTGGCCTTCGGCATGAAAGTGTATGCCCTCACTTCGAAAAGCCCCAAACGACTCAGGACAGGCATTCATAAGGCCACACTGGAGGAATTGTTTTCCACATGCGACATCGTCAGCCTGAATTGCCCGCTCACACCAGACACACGCCATCTCGCCAATCATCACACATTGGCCCTGATGAAGCCCGGCAGCATCCTCATCAACACCGGACGCGGCCCGTTGGTGGACGAACGTGCCGTGGCCGCAGCCCTCACATCCCACATTCTCGGTGCATACGGAGCCGATGTCATGGACACAGAGCCGCCGGCTGCCGACAACCCGTTGCTGAAAGCACCCAATGCCTACCTCACCCCACACATCGCATGGGCCACGCGCGAGGCCCGCCTGCGCCTGATGGACATATGCGCAGACAATCTCCGCGCGTTTCTTAAGGGAAATCCGATAAACGTGGTAAACCCATGATTGAACAACTTCTGCACATCCTGCAAGTGATGGGCGAGACGTTGCGCATCCCCGCCTCGTTCGTCGTCATTGAGTTTGTCGGCACCATGGCCTTCGCCATTTCCGGCATCCGGCTGGCATCGGCCAAGCGGTTCGACTGGTTCGGAGCCTACATCGTGGGAATGGTTACCGCCATCGGGGGAGGCACGTTACGTGATGTCATGCTGGGTGTCCCGCCATTTTGGATGACCAACTCCATTTATGTCATCTGCTGCGGGCTCGCCTTGTTATGGGTCATCCTGTTCGGCAAGAAAATCATCCGCCAGCAAAGCACATGGTTTATCTTCGACACCGTGGGGCTGGCCCTCTTCAACATCATCGGACTGGAAAAAACGCTGAACATGGGCTATCCGCTGTGGATGGCCGTCATCATGGGCTGCATCACCGGAGCCGCAGGAGGCATCCTGCGCGACATACTCATCAACGAAGTGCCGCTCATTTTCCGCCAAGAGATTTATGCCATGGCCTGCATTGCCGGAGGCATCGTCTATATCGCAGGTTATGCCGCAGGACTTCCGGCCGAGGTCAACGCCGTGCTTTCTGCCATCACCGTGATTTCCATCCGGCTGTTGGCCGTGAAATACCATTGGCACTTGCCTATCCTGAAAGGCAACGAAGAAAAGGACAAATGAAGCCGCCGCGGCCTGCCGTTTATCCTGCTTACCCCCAAAAGGCACTTGGCCGGTTTCCAAAAGTTACTTACTTACCAAAACGAAGATATACTTACTTGCCCATTTAAGATATCTTAAATGGGCAAGTAAGTATATCTTCGTTTGCGAGACAGACGTGAATACGCTCAAATGTCGCTTGGCAAACGGTTTGTTTCCGAATCCGGAAATACCACTGTGGGCACGAAAGATTTTGCTTCCTCAAAATCCATCAACGCGTATGAAATGATGATGCAGATGTCGCCGACCTGCACCTTGCGGGCTGCCGCGCCATTGAGGCAGATGCATCCCGACCCACGTTCGCCCTTGATGACATAGGTTTCGAAGCGCTCGCCGTTATTGTTATTCACGATTTGCACTTTTTCTCCTGCAATCAAGTTTGCCGCATCCATCAAATCCTCATCAATCGTGATGCTGCCCATATAATTCAAATTCGCTTCCGTCACACGCACACAGTGCAACTTCGACTTCAACACTTGAATCAACATAATGAATGAACTTTTTCCCGTTTATCCTTTATATTTCACATGATCAATCAACCGCACGGGCTGGTTCCCGCAAAACACGGTGATGCAACCCACGATGTAATCCGAATCCGTCCATGCGCCCAAATCCTGCAACGTGGTGCCATCCACGATGGAAAAATACTGCACTTCCAATCCGACGATGGCATTCAGCGCATCCACCACATAACGCTGCGTTTCTTTCAGGGTGTGGTTCGTGGCAAAGTTCTTACTCCTGACAAGCACCGCGTTGATGTTGGCCGCCACGGCACGCTCCCCGTCCGTCAGCAAAGTGTTGCGGCTGCTCATGGCCAGCCCGCTCTCTTCGCGAACGACAGGACACGGCACAATCTCCACCGGCATCTCCAAGTCCTTCACCATGGCACGGATGACGGCAATCTGCTGGAAGTCTTTCTCACCGAAATAGGCCCTGTCCGGCTCTGCCGCAGCAAACAACTTGCTCACAATCTGGCACACGCCATTGAAATGCCCCGGACGGTAAGCCCCCTCCATCACCGTGTCCACCGGAGGATAGCTGAACTTGCGTGTGTCCGGTTCGGGATACATTTCCTCCACCGAGGGCGCAAACACCACATCGGCCCCGACACTCTCCAACAAAGCGCAATCGGCTTCCAAAGTACGGGGATATTTCTCCAAATCTTTCTTATCATTGAATTGCGTGGGGTTCAAGAACACGCTGACGACCGTCAACCCATTCTCTGCCACACTACGCTTGACCAGCGAAGCATGCCCCGCATGCAACGCCCCCATCGTAGGCACCATTCCTATCTTTTTACCTTCCGCGCGAGCCTGTCCCAACACGCGGCGCAACTCTTCTATTGTATGAACTACTCTCATTTGCAGCCAATTTTTAAAGTTGTAATCCTAAAAAACGCTGCAAAATAACATATAAAATACCATATAACAAAACAAAGACCGGAGAAATAAGTGAAATTTATGCAAAAGAATGCCCCCCCCTAAGGCAAGAAAAGGCAAAATGCCGTTTTTTTTTCGTAACTTTGCAAAAGGAAATCGTAAACAACACACATGAAGGCTAAGAAAATATTATTCGTGACCCAAGAGATGACGCCATACGTACCCGCTTCGGAATTGGCCGCCTTGGGAAGAGACCTTCCCGAGGAAATCCAAAACAAAGGCAGGGAAATCAGAACTTTCATGCCCAAGTGGGGCAACATCAACGAACGCCGCAACCAGTTGCATGAAGTCATTCGCCTCTCAGGCATGAACCTGATTATTGACGACACCGACCACCCCCTGATTATCAAGGTGGCTTCCATCCAATCGGCTCACATGCAGGTCTATTTCATTGACAACGACGACTATTTCCTGAAAAGGCAAATGGGGACTGATGAAGACGGCAACGAATATGCAGACAATGGGGAACGAGCTATTTTCTACGCGCGTGGAGTCTTGGAAACCGTTAAAAAGCTACGCTGGGTGCCAGATATCATCCATTGCGAGGGATGGATGTCGGCCTTGGTTCCCCTGTTCGTGAAAATGGCATATCAGGACGAGCCTTCTTTCTGTGATAGCAAGGTCATTTATTCCATGTCACACGAGAAGCTGGAACAACCCATGGGCACCAATTTCGGCGACTGTATCGCGTTCCGTGACGTGGACAGCTCTGTCTTGGAAGGTTTCAGTCCGGAGATGACTTTCTCGGAACTAAACAAACTGGCCATCAACTATTCCGATGGGCTGACCGTGCCAGACACAAGCGCATTCCAAGAATTCGTAGCATACGCCAGTGGAAAAGACATACCGGTATTGGGAGATGTGGATGCCACAAGCGTGGATGCATTCGCGGATTTCTACGACAAAGTGTGGAGCACAGGCAAAAAAGAAGAAGAATAAACACACCCGTGATCAGGATATGAAAACCAAGATTCCGTTCATCGCGCTGCTCGGATTATGGAGCGCGGCATGTGACGACACGACAAACGACATTGGCATTTTTACGGAAGAAGACAATATCAGTGCTTCTACAGCCATTTATGAAGCCCGCACACGTTCGCTGGTTGCCGACTCCGTGTTGAGCAACAGCAACAATTCCTACTTGGGACGCATGACCGATCCCGAAACTGGGCTTCAGGTGAAAGCAGAGTTCCTGGCACAGTTTGCTACACTGGAAAACTGGGAATTCCCCGACTACGGCCTGATGGTGAAAAACGCAGAAGGAGAAGTCGAAGCCGACTCCATTGAAATCCGCCTCTATTACGAAAGGTATTATGGCGACGGCAACAACCCCATGAAAGTGGAAGTGTATGAATTGGACACGACGAACGTGATTCGCGAGGACTCCACTTATTACAGCAACGCCGACCTGACCCGGTACATCAACAGCAAAGCAAACGGACCTGTTACCAGCAAGATATTCACGGCCACAGATTTCACCTTGTCGGAAGACGACCGGGAAGAAAGCTCATATTCGCCAAACATCCGCATCGTCCTGCCCAAAGATTACGGCACATTCATCCTTAGGAAGTACTACGAGAATCGAGATTTCTTCAGGAATTCCTATAATTTCATCCACCACGTATGCCCCGGGTTCTACTTCAAACTGACGGACGGAAACGGCACCATGGTGAAAATGAGGGTCGGCGCGATGAACCTTTACTTCAAATACAGAGACGCGGAAAGAGACACGGTATATGTGGGCATGGGACGGTTTGCCGCCACTCCGGAAGTGCTGCAAAACACCTACGTGGAAAACGAAGGGTTGGATGCATGGATTGACAACAACACCGAATGCACTTATCTGAAAACCCCAGCCGGCGTGTTCACCGAAATGACGCTCCCCATCGACGAAATTTATGAAGGGCACGAAAACGACAGCATCAGCCAAACACAGTTCACGCTGTACCGCTACAATGCCGAAGCGGACCAAGCCGAGGCATTCGACATTCCACAGACCCTCCTGATGGTGCGCAAGCAAGACATGTATGCGTTCTTCGAAGAAAGGCGGGTGCCGGACAACAGGACTTCGTTCGTCACGTCCTTCAACAACAGTTACAACACCTACACGTTCTCCAACATCAGCAACCTGATTGCCTACTGCCGCAGGGAAAAGAACTCGGAAGCCGCAAAAGCCGGCCTCACACCTGAAGCATGGGCACAAAGCCATGAGGATTGGAACAAAGTGGTGCTCATACCGGTTGAGACAAACGAAGACAACAGCGACAATATCGTGAGCGTAACCCACGACATGGGCATAGGCAGCACACGGCTGGTAGGCGGGACAAACGACCGCATCAGCCTGCAAGTGATTTACAGCACGTTCCAATAAAGGAAAATGCAATCCGAAAAAACATGAACGACAAAAGAAATCCCCGCCGCTCTCTTTAAGGAACGGCGGGGATTTCTTTTGTGTGCCCATGCCTTATCTTCACCCTTGCTTCTTGGCCGAAGCCTTGCGGGTCGTCTTCTTAGGCTCGTCTTCAGGAGTGAGTTTTTTCAGACGCGCATTCAAACGTGCGATTTCCTTGTCCTTCACCTCCAGTTCTTCACCCTGGTTCTTGATTAACGTGAGCAAGGAATTCAGCTCTTCATTGTCAATGTCGCTAGGATACATGCTGTTCACGCGGTTAATGAAATCGCCCAGGATATTCATGTAGTTGGTGAAGGCATCGTATGGAGAATCATAAATGCCGCGATACATGTTCCAGCTGCTGGGCTTGGTTGTCATGAAGCGGAAATTGTTGCTCACTTGCAGGTAATCCCAGTCTTGCTGGATTCTCCTGTCGTTGCAGATGCGCACACGGTCTGCCACGCTATACAGCTTGTTGAAAGCCTCACGCTGCATGCCGTTTCCCAACCAGCAACTAATGTCGCGCTCCTCGTCCACCCAAGAAATAGGATAAGCCACCTCCAATGCATCCACGGACTTGTGTTGTTCGATAACCTCGGACGGAGTGGAGAACGTGATGCCACGCTGCTTGGCACATGCCGGGAAAGCCTTGATGAACTCCAGGATATTGGACGACAATGGCTGGAACATACCCAACGCGCACAGCTCCATGAAGATGTTGATGACCTGCTCTTCCTCGGGTTCCGAGGCAATCCAATCCATGTATGTGTCTGCAAACAACGGATATTCGTTCCACGACTGGTTGCTGAAACGCAGGCAAATGTCATCCGAAAGCTTGTAATCGCGCAACAAAAGTTTCAGATTGGGATTCTGTGCGCAATGATAGACGAAATGCGGGCTCTTCCAACCCAAGATATGCTTGGCACCTTCCGTGATCATGCCCTTGAAGCCCATCGAGGCCACCGTGCTGCCGATATCATCGGAATAAATCAACGATGAATTCCGGAACACTTTCGGCTCCTGTCCGAACAGTTCCTTGATTTTCTTCGCCATCCGCAAGCTCTCCCCCTTGAACGTATCCTCATTGGCCAGCGAAGAAAGGCCGTGCGAATAAGGCTCTGCCAGGAACTCCACGCAACCTGTTTCATTAAGCTCCTGCAACAACTCAATCACCGTGGGGGCATAGTTTTCCAACAATTCGATGGCGCACCCCGAAATGGAGAAAGCCACTTTGAAATAGCCTTGATTCTCCTTGGCCATCTGCAACAATGTCTGAAGAGCGGGGATATAGGAATGTTCCACCGTGTCGTTGATGCTCCGCTCGTTCTCGTAATCATCATAATAATAATGATCCGTACCGATATCAAAGAAACGGTAACGCTTCAGATGTATATTCTGATGAATCTCGAAATAAAGACAAATCGTTTTCATATCATAGTATTTTTAATTATTTGCATTTTTGAATCGTCTCGTCGTAAAGCCTGCGGATGCGCTGGCCGACTTTCTCCCATGTGATGCCATCCACCTCTTTCTTGCCTTCCGTCTGAAGATAGTCATGCAAGGATGGATACATGCAAAGCGCATACATGGCATCCGCCATCGCATCAATGTCCCAATAATCCACCTTGATGCAATTGGAGAGGATTTCCGCGCAACCGGACTGTTTGCTGATAATCGAAGGAACACCACTCTGCATGGCTTCCAACGGCGATATGCCAAAAGGCTCCGACACAGAAGGCATTACATACACGTCGCTGTCGCGGAAACATTCAAAGACTTGCTTCCCTTTCATGAATCCCGGAAAATGACAACGGTCGGCAATCCCGTAAGCCGCAGCCATCTCAATCATGGCGTTCATCATGTCGCCGCTGCCTGCAAAACAGAAGCGCACATTGTGTGTGCGGTCCAACACGCGGCGGGCTGCCTCAATGAAATATTCCGGGCCTTTCTGCATCGTGATACGCCCCAAGAAAGTCACCACTTTCTCCTTGCGCTCCGAACTCGGCTTGCGCTGGTTCACGATAGCCTGCAACTCGGGAGCCAAAGGATAAACGGCATTATGCATGGCAAAGCACTTGGCCGGATCTTGATGGTAGTGGTTGATGACGGTCTGTCGCGTCAGTTCGCTCACGCACATGATGCAGTCTGCATGATCCATGCCGTTCTTCTCTATCCCATACACCGTGGGGTTTACATTTCCACGGCTGCGGTCAAAGTCCGTGGCATGCACATGGATGACCAACGGTTTCCCGCTCACCTGCTTGGCATGTATGCCGGCCGGATAGGTCAACCAATCATGCGCGTGGATGATGTCATACTGCTGTTGGCGTGCCACCACTCCCGCAACAATGGAATAGTTGTTGATTTCCTCGTGAAGGTTATCCGGATAGCGGCCGGAAAACTCCATGCAACCCAAGTCGTTCACATACATATAGGAGAAGTCTGCATAAATATGGTCGCGGAGGTCATAATACAACTGCGGATCCATATAACCGCCCACACGGCTCTTCACATACTCCCAATCCACATCGCGCCACACGATGGGCACACTATTCATCCCAATAATCTTCAGGAAACTTTGGTCTTCGTCTCCCCAAGGTTTGGGAATGCAAAAAGTGATTTCCATATCAGGCTGTACGGAAAGCCCCTTGGTCATACCATAACTGGCCGTACCGAGTCCCCCAAGAATATGAGGAGGAAACTCCCATCCAAACATTAATACTTTCATATCTGCTCCTCCTCTTATTTATAAAACTCCAAGATTTTCACCACACGCAGGATTTCCGCCACATTCATGGCAAAAGAAATGGCGCCACGCGCATGGAAAGGCGGATTGCCATCAAACATTTCGGGAATCGTGCCCACGCAATGCGAGAACATTTCTTCCTCGAAACCTACCAACACACGTTCAATGAAACTGATCCGGCTCTGCTTGTACAGACGCAAGCAAGCTTCCATGTAGAATCCCGCCAGCCAAGGCCATGCCGTGCCCTGATGGTAAGCATAGTCACGCTGGATTTGCGGCCCGACATACATGGGATTGTAACCGCCACTCTTCGGGCTTAGGGAACGGAGCCCCTTCGGAGTCAACAACTCTTTCGTGCAAATATCAAACACCTGTTTACGCTCTGGCAAAGTCAAAGGAGAATATTCAAGTGCCACGGCGAAAATCATGTTCGGACGCACACTCCAATCCGGACTGTCATTGGTTTCATCCACATAATCGAACAAATAGCCGTATTGGTTGAGGAACACATCACGGAAGGACTGTCCCACCTTCTCGGCCGCATGTTCCAATTCCTCGGCCCAATAAGTGTCGCTGATTGCCCGGCAAATTTCCGCACTGAACTTCAACGCATTATACCACAGTGCATTAAATTCAACAATGTATCCGCTTCTCGGAACGATAGGCCTCCCATTGGCTGTGGAGTTCATCCATGTAATAGCTTTTTCTTTTCCTTTGGCATATACCAAACCATTCTCCTTTATCTCAAGGCTAGGATGCTTGCCGTCATGAAGATATGTCATGATATCCTTCGCCAAGGCACCATACTTCTCCACGCACTTCTCCATTGACACAATCTTTGCATATTGCTGGATACAATAAATCGTCCAAAGGAAGACATCGGGGTATTCTATCTCATGAATCTTGACGGAAAGAGGCTCGTCCGCCATAAACTGCCGGACACCTTTCTCCATTGTCTTCATGCACATTTCGAATTGCTCCACTTCATTGTTGACCAATGTCAGCCCCGGCAATGCTATCATCATGTCGCGAGCACGGCACTTGAACCAAGGATAACCCGCCAAGATATAATTCTCACCGTCCACATGATAATAGAATTGGTGTGCCGAGTTCACAAGGCAATGATAGAAATTGTCTCTTGGCGTACGGATTTTCACCTCGAAGTCGGCGATTTGCTTCAACTGGGTCGTTTTGATTTCCGAAAGTCCGGCTGAGAACACCACGCTCTCACCTTTCTTAATTTTAAATTCGAAATAGCCCGGCACATACAAGTCCTCGTTGAAAGCGTATCCACGTTCCAATTCTTTCGGATATTCCACACCGCGATACCAGTCGGGCTGGAACACGAAGTCGTTTTTCTTGTTCAGCTGCATATACAACTCAGGATACCCTTCGTACATGCACGTCTTGATGCCGTTGGAGACTTCCTGGCAATTACGGTTCACCCGCGAATTCTCATGCGTATATTCCCTCACGCAACGGAACGCCAGGAATGGCCTGAGCTTAAGCGTCGTTTCGGAATGCGCGTCCAACAAGGTGTACCGTATAATAATGCGGTTCTCGTAATGCTGGAACACTTTTTCCTTTTTCAACACTACGCCGCCCACCCGGTAAATCGTCGTCGGCACTTGGTCACAGTTGAATTCACGGATGTACTTATGCCCGTTCGGACTGAAGTTGTTTCCCTGGTACTTATGGAGCCCCAAATTGAACTCCGCACCATGCTGCACGACCGTTTCGTCCAAAGAAGACAACAGCACATAATTCTCATCCCCCAATTCCGGAATAGGAACCACCAACAAACCGTGATACTTTCGCGTATTGCAATCTACAATCGTAGAGCAAGAATAAGCCCCCGAACGGTTGGAACGCAAAATCTCCTTCTGAAGAGACTCTTCCAAGTTCGTCATCAAGGTCTTATCAAAATGAATGTAACTCATGGTCTTGAAAATATATTAAGGTTTCACTTTATCGTTTTGTCTGTCATTTCTTTTATGTCCTCCCAAAAATAGTAAATAAATCCATATCTGCGAAATTCTATCGCAGATATTTTTAAGAAAAACTAAAAACTTGCTTTTCGGCATGTTTTTACCTCGCAAATATTTCCGTGCTTAAAGCAGATTTGCTAATTTTGCATTATTAAACAAATCCGCAGCAATCAAGTTTATGGTCAGAATAAAAATGGATAATAAAGAGGAGATATGGAAAAAAATCTCTGATTTATGGGATCCACTCAATCCTGAACAACGAGAATATTTGACGCAGAACCTCGTAGTCTATACCTTTAAAAAGGATGAACCCATTTATAGCGAAGGTGATTTTCCCACGCGGCTCATGTGCCTCCTTGACGGCAAAGTGAAAATATTCAAAAATGGCACCAGCGGGCGCAACCAAATCATCAGGGTCATTAAACCTGTGGAATATTTTGCCTACCGTGCCTACTTCGCACACCAAAGATACCTTACGGCCGCAGCTGCGTTTGAAACGTCCACCATCGGAATGATTCCCATGTCCACCATCATGCATTTGGTGCGCGAAAACAACGACCTGGCATGGTTCTTTATCCAGCAACTGTCCATCGACTTGGGCATCGCCGACGAAAGAACCGTCAACCTGACCCAAAAACACATCAGGGGGAGGCTTGCCGAATCCCTCCTGTTCCTCAAAGAAAGCTATGGATTGGAAGAAGACGGATGCACATTGAGCATATACTTGTCGCGCGAAGATTTAGCCAACCTTTCGAATATGACAACGGCCAATGCCAGCCGCACCCTGTCCAATTTCGCCGCCGAAAAAATCATCGCCATCGACGGGAGGAAAATCAAAATCATTGAAGGACATAAGCTGGAACAAATCTCCAAAATCGGATAAAGCCGGAAGACTTTCAAGAAGGTATGATGAAATCAATCCATTCTTGATGTATTCCCACTGTCATCGGCACCGATGCGTCTTCCCACACCGCACCGTCCAAGCTCACCATGGCTTTCCCGCTATCGTAGAAATCCACCTTTCTCGTCCGATAAGACTTCACGGCTTTATGGTTCAGGAAACGCCCCCGGAAAAGCATCCACAAAGCTTCCACCATTTGTGACATCTCAGGATGAGCCACCACCGACACGTCGAGCAAACCGTTGTAAGGCACTCCGCTTGGGGTCTGGCCATATCCCCTCGCACTCCCGACACACACCGTCATCACGCTTTTGTCTATCTCGTCTTGATTGACCTTGAAATGCATCCTGTGTTCCATCCGCTGAAACAGGAGAATAAACATGGATGCCAAGTGGGATAACGTGAGCATACCCCAAAAACGTCTCGTTTTATGCTTGATATTCATAATGTTGGCAACCAAACCCACATTCACGCAATTCAGGAAATAACGAGGCTTGACCTCCTCATTTTCAGGCATACAAACACCCACATCCACCTTGCGCACACGCCGTTTCACCAACCAGTCTATCGTCTGCTTATAATCGTCTTCCTCAAATCCCCAAAAATGGGCAAAATCATTTCCCCAACCATTGGGAATCACTCCGATGGCTATCCGCCGGCGCACTTCCTCACCTTGGGTCAACACGCCGTTCAGCGCACGATTTAAAGCCGCATCCCCGCCCACAATTATCAACGTCTGATAGCCGTTGGCAGCCAACATGGCAGCCAACCGCTCCACCGACTTCGGCCCTTCGCTTTGGACAAAATCATATTTCACGCCTTTCTCTTCCAAATAAGCGCGTATGGCATCCCATTCCTTGTGGATATGGCGGACACCTTCTTTCGGACAATAAATAATTCCCCAACGGTCTGGTTCCATAGTTCCTGTTTCCCTATTTTCCTACAAATATACGCAAAGGCGAGAGACAAGGCAAGGAAAATCCCCATTTTCCGTGGACTTGCCCGAACCACATCCTATATTCGCACCGCAAATATAGCGAAAAAAATCTGTTTTCCACGCCTCCATTGCAACTATTCACAATGAAAGCCAACGCCTGATTTGTGCGACCTTGTCCTCCATCGGGCTTGATGCCTCCAACCAATGTATTTGGATGCCCCTGCGCTCCATCCCCCGGAACCAAGTCATTTGCCGCTTGGCAAACTGATGGATGGCGATTTCCAACTTCCTGTACATCTCTTCATATGTCAGTTCCCCAATCACATACTGTGTCAAGTATTTATATTCCAAGCCATAATAAATCAGGTTCTCCGCCGGAATCCCCTCGGACAGCAAGTCCCGGATTTCATCCAGCATGCCATGTTCCAGCCTTTGCTTCAACCGTTCGCTGATTTTCCTCCGCCGCGTCTCCCGGTCTATGTCAATACCGACGACCAAAGCATGTATAGAAGGAAAATCACGTCCTTCGGCCGGATGGTTACGGTAATATTCCTCAATCTCGATAGCACGTATGGCACGTTTCGGCGTATCTACATCCGTCGTGTTGTGCAATTGCTTATACGACTTCAACATCTCGGTCAGCTCCTCCAGGCTTTTTCCTGCCAACACCGTGCGTAAAGCTTCGTTTTCCGGCACCGGCATCAAACGGTATCCCCGCAACACGGATTCCAAATAAAGTCCAGTCCCCCCACATAGTACCGGAACCTTCCCTTCCCCGCGCAGTTCCTCATACACTTTCAGGAAGTCGCGCTGGTACTCAAAGACATTGTATTTTGTGCCCGGTTCCACGATGTCAATCAGATGGTAGGGCACCTGGATTCCTTCCACTACGTAATCTTCCAAATCCTTCCCTGTCCCCAAGTCCATCCGCCGGTACACCTGCCGGCTATCCCCGCTGATGACCTCCGTATGCATCTCGTATGCCAACCTTGCTGCCAGCGCGGTCTTCCCCGAAGCCGTAGGGCCAAGAATGGTTATTAAGTCATATCCCATATCCTTGTTTTTTTGCATTTCCTGGGTGCAAAGATAAGCAAAAAGCCATCCTCCGATGGAGGATGGCCTGCATTTTTATTTCTGAACCGGGAATTAACCGTTCACCTTCTTCATGTGGGCGATCAGATCCAACACCTTGTTGGAGTAACCGATTTCGTTGTCGTACCAAGAAACGACCTTCACGAAAGTATCCGTCAAAGCAATACCAGCCTTGGCATCGAAGATAGAAGTACGAGTGTCACCCAAGAAGTCAGAAGAAACCACTGCATCTTCAGTGTAACCCAGTACGCCCTTCAATTCGCCTTCAGAAGCAGCCTTCATGGCAGCGCAGATTTCTTCGTACTTAGCCGGCTTAGCCAAGTTCACAGTCAAGTCAACTACAGAAACGTCCAAAGTCGGAACACGCATAGACATACCTGTCAGTTTGCCGTTCAAAGCAGGAATAACCTTGCCTACAGCCTTAGCAGCACCCGTAGAAGAGGGGATGATGTTGCCAGAAGCGGCACGACCACCACGCCAGTCTTTCATAGAAGGACCGTCAACAGTCTTCTGAGTAGCAGTAGTAGAGTGAACAGTTGTCATCAAACCATCCGTGATACCCCAATTGTCGTTCAACACCTTTGCAATCGGAGCCAAGCAGTTTGTCGTGCAAGAAGCGTTAGAAACGAACTGAGTACCCTTCACGTATGTATTTTCGTTCACGCCGCATACGAACATCGGAGTAGCATCCTTGGAAGGAGCAGACATAACCACATACTTGGCACCAGCGTCAATGTGAGCCTGAGCCTTTTCCTGAGTCAGGAACAAGCCAGTAGATTCAACTACATATTCAGCCTCAACTTCGTTCCACTTCAGGTCAGCCGGGTTGCGCTCCGCCGTTACACGGATTTCCTTGCCGTTCACAATCAGCTTGCTGTTTTCAACGTCAGCTTCGATAGTACCCTGGAAAGCACCGTGCATGGTGTCGTACTTCAGCATGTAAGCCAAGTAGTCAACCGGGCACAAGTCATTGATACCTACGATTTGGATGTCGCTTCTGTTTTGAGCGGCACGGAACACGAAACGGCCGATGCGGCCGAAACCATTAATACCTACTTTAATCATTTTACTTAATCTTTAAATAAAGGTTTCAATATGAATTATTATATCTCTCCACTTTCATTGCACCGGCTCTCCCGCCAATGCCTCAACCTTCTAATCGGCACTGCAAATTTATGAAATTCTTTTGGATTATGGAACAGGAAACCATGAAAAAAATCACTTACCTGTCATTTCTGATTTTGCAGGACTAGAAAATACCGCCCATTCCTCCAGGGAGCCCAATCAAAAAGAGCGGAAATATAATGTCGTATCCCCCGCACGAAGCACCATTCTGTCGCCGTCAAGTTGCACCACATCGAAAGTCACGTCGTCCGACGGGATGCCGAACGCATCCAACTTGCTGATATCGCTCACCTCAACTTGGTCTCCCCGGTTCCTGAAATCATACATACGCAAGGTGGAAGCTCCTTCGTCATATTCATAACGGCAAAGATACGTGCCATAGCCATTGTGCCCCAAATCCTTCACTTCGGACACACCGAGCTGCAAAGCCCAAAACAGGCGGTTGCATTCCCGGCTTTCGCCTGTGGCAGCATTCTCAATCCGTTCCTCTTTCCAATATCCCTCCAAGTCGGGATATACAGGCGCTTTTTCCGTACATGCAACACACCACACAAGCGAAACCAAGGCCAGCATCGTCCGCCACAAAGTTTTTCTCATTTCTTTAAACATATCCCCTCCTTCTTAATCGTAATCATTCCGCCGCCACTGTTGCCCAAGTAATCGCCATAATCCACGGCCGCAGCCAAAGAAAAATGCCAACCGTTCCACTTCCTTGGCGAATAAGTCACTTCGTAAAGCGAGCTGAACTGGTTGCAAATCTTGTCCAAAGGATTGCCATACGTGCCCCAATGGAGCGCATAGGACATCAACACACGGTAGCCCCATTCGTCCGAAGGCGTCCCGCTGAAAGCCCAGTGGTTGGCCCGCACACGGTTGCTACGGTACATCAAGTTCCCATTACTATTATATATAGGGCCAGGAAGCAGCGGGTTTCCCATGCCCAAACCATAGTGCGCCCACGACTGATAAAAGAAATTATTATAGTAATTATCCCCGGCACTGATTTGCGTACCTTGGAAAGCGGCTCCTTCGAAACGTTCGTCCCCGTCATAAAGAATCGGCCCCGATTGGTCTTTTGTGGCCAATCCCTCCCACAACAGAGTGCTCACCCATCGGTTCTTTGGCAAGGTCACCTCAACGCCTAGATGCCCGTCTTTCCATCGCCCGTACTCCAGAAACATCTGTGAATGGTCGTCAAAATAGTGCTCATAATACACGCGGAACTTCCAATCGCGCCAATAATAGTTCAAGGCAAAATCCCAACTTCCCACATGGTTGCCTTCCGCATTCACCTGGTCACCGTCCGGAGTGTCGGCTCCGCCCGCTTTTGCAAAAAACACTTTGGCAAAATTCTTCAGTTTATGTGGCATGCGGTCAACCTCTTCTGTGCCATCCGCACGGAAAGAATGCTGTTCCCCGCCGAACTGGGCGGACATCATCATCCCCACTTCCGCTTCCAACGGGAACCGCTCTTTGTTGCCCACTTTCAGCATTAAAGCCTTACTGTGATACAACACTTTCTGTACGAAATCTTGATGATGCGAAGCCGCGAAGTCACGCTGCCAGCGGTCATCAGTGAAACGCCCATATGCGATGTACCCTTTGAAAGCGAACCATCCCTTCGTGCCCGGCACCGTGTAGTAATCAGCTATCTCTGCACGAATCTGTGGCACGGGGCGCGCATTATTGCCTTCCACCATCCCGCCGCTGCTCAGCAAAGGGTTCTTTCCCAATGGTGCACGTTCCTTGCTGCCGATGCTCAGGTTCAACACCCTCCACGAAATGTCTGCATACGCCTGCTGCACAATGAAGTCCGACGGACTGTTGAACGCCCCCGCCAAGTCCAGCCCGGCCCCGATTTTCCACCCGCGGTTGAAAGCCTGCCGATAAGCCAGCCCCGCCCGCAAATATCCACTGTTCGGCTCCTGGCTCGAAAGCCCGTTCCGGTTGGCCGTGAACCACAACGGCGCATAGTCGCCTGTGCCGGCATTGGCAGAAGCCTCTACCCGGTAAGTCAGCAATGTATCCGTCTGCGCCAGCCCACAAGAAGCCGAGCCCAGGAAAAGGCATATCAGTGTCACTCTAAACCCATTCATTCGTTTTCGCTTTATCCAAATGATTGCGAGTCGCCATCATTCTTCCAACTCGGCACAAAGATACAATTATTTGAACAAACAGCCATCACAACCCTCTGTTTTTATTCGAAAGAGGCCGCAACAGCCTCCGCTTGGGTCAGAAACTACCTGGACCCGTCAGCGGATTCATGAGCCGTATATCAAATTCAAATTGTATAAGTGGTTGGATTAACCTCCAAAAACTTTTTACCTAACTCCTCTTCGTAAAATAGAGGCAATAGGTTTGTTTCCACCTCTCTCCAACTTTCATGCTCTTTTAATTTTATATCAGATTCTCCCCACCATCCCATCATCTTGCGCTTATACAAGCACTCAACTGTACGTCGTGGGAACTTTGCCAAGTAACTACCATAGAATGAATCGTGAATTTTATAAGTACAATTTGAATCATGAATGAATTCCTGCCATGTATTGCTTAGTTCATTATGATTAAAACCTGGACGTTCAATGATATCTATGTGGTTAAATCTTTGAGCAGGAAGATACTTCTCAAAAGCCTCTTTAAGCAATTGAGTAGCTTCTACATCTGATTTGGGAGCACTATAGCCAAAAATAGTGACCATTTTCGCCCTACACAAATAGCAACTTACATTGATCCATTCCTGTTTGATGAAGGAATTTGAATTGTAATCCTTATGCTTCACGGGATATAATAGTGGCGACTTATGATAAGGAGTGCCACAATTATCACACTTGCCTCTTTGTAAGGCACCGAAATGATTACATTGCTCACAATAGCCAGCAGCTACATTACCATGCAAGAATGTAAGCTTGGGTAGATTCTTTGTAATTCTTGACGCTCTATTATATGCTTGTATCAATAACGGTTCCCAGTTGAATGTCGCAATGATGTCTTTTCTTGTTAGTGCAAGTACAAGTTTGTCGTAAATTGTGATTTCGTCAGGCAATTGTAGTTTTGAAAAGTAGGAAAAAATAGCGTCTTCAAGTTGCAGACGTACCTCTTTGCATTCTTCCCCACGCTCATACAATTCTGTATAGATATCTTCTATATTTTCGCTTTGCGTGTCTAATTTGACATTTTGCAGGATAGATTCAAGACCAATATTCTGTATAAATCCGTGCATAACAGAGCAAGGTATTCCATTTTTATCACCATTGGGTACGGTTGCAATGGTCGCCCCTGCTCCAAGAATAACAACATGTGGTCGTGTATTCTCTATTTCAACTATTTCATCGTGTGTCAATTCCTTACTCATTAAATCATTTTTTGAATAAGCATCTGAGCGTTTGCGTAGAATGGAATATCTGTTTTGCCAAGGATAGTTGCCGGTAATGTTGCCATTTCCGTCAGATTATCCATGGGGACAAGTACATTTTTAGCCCCATTCTCAGACAGCATAGATACTCTGTCATTGAAATTGAGAGCTCGCTCGATGGCACCACCGACACTGATGTTACCAATCACACCAAGGCCTGTTTTTAGATTCCTGCCGAAAATGGAAGAAATAATCCCGGCAAAGACAGCACTGCCTATACCTTTATGAACACTAACTCCCAAGAGAGTTGTGACTTGTATCGTTACATCGAGGCGATTCAGTGAGTGACCTTGTGAAAGTAGCGTTTTCTCGTTGGCACGAATATAGTTGTAGGTATTCTTGATATCTTCCTTTGCTTCCGTAGAAGTACTTCCAGTGATGGTCAGTTTTCCGTTTCCGGTCATCGTGATGACTTCCACTTTCACAAGCGAGACTTTATCGCCATCACTGGTTGCCGTATAGCATGTGCCTGGAGCAAGCGGGGCATCCTCAATGAGATGGCTTCCCCGTTCTTCGGGAACAGATACAAAAAATTCCTCCTGCGTTTCTTTGTCAATATAGGAGAAGTTCGTGTCCCAGAACTCCATTCCACCAATGCGCTTTAACTGCTCTTTTACACGTCGGCGCATTTCAATAGCCCATACCAAGTATGTGCGTACATTCTCTTTGGTATATTTGCCATCGGGATGAAGCAATTTGATTAAGCCCGACACCGTTTTACGCACAGGTTTCGTATCGCGTTGTTTCATTTGAGAGCCCAAAACAAAGAACTCATCAATCGCATTGGTGTAGTTCGCTTTGCGCTGCGCATGTAGTAGTTCACTAAAGAAATCCGTACTGAATCCAAAGTGATTGGTGAAATTGCAAGGCGCAAACTTCATGATTTCCCAGCCTGGCAAGAAAAATCCGATTCGATCCAAAAAGGCTGTATCGTTGCAAATCTTATCACTAAACGGACTAAAGAGATGAGAAGTCTGCAATACAGTTTCTACTGGCTGGTTGATATTACCATTCAATATGATGGAAGCATTGGCTGATTTCTCTCCGCTTTTCCCTGCCCGAGAGAAGGAGCCGGATTCCATGTAATCTTTCATCAAAGGAACCACTTCTTTATCTTTAAAGAGTTCATCGGTAGATTCGTCAAAGCAGACTGCATCCCATTTCCCCATGGCTCCTATTTGTCCATTCGCATTGTTGACAAATAACGATGCTGCGGTACCCTGACCTCCGGACACCAGCATGGAATAAGGAGAAAGTTCTTTAAAAACAAATGACTTACCAGAACTTCTTGGTCCTAACTCAGCCATATTGAAGTTGGCTTCTACCAAAGGAATGAATCGGGAAAGAAGGAGCATTTTCATACGCTCTGTCATACCTTCGGATTCCGGTTCATAGCCACCACTCCGCAACATCAGATTCATCCATTCTTCATCTGTAAATTGACTACGGCTCTGACATACTTTCTGATCATCAAAGTTGGAAAGTTGAATGGGTCTGATTTTTGAAATGCAGAATGGATAAATCTTATTGCCTATCATATAAGTAGAATCATAATTAATATCAATGACTGCCCAAATTCCACCCATCATCATCTTTTCATGCTGGCTGACAAGCTCATCCGAAATATTAGCTTCGCGGATATTTGTATTGGACAGTTCTGCCCAATATTTATCTTTGGATGCGTCCAAACGAACTGAAATCTTGTCAATAATTTTATAGTTCCCTCGTTCACGAATCTTTGCTTGCACCAAATTGGCTTCATCCGGATTCACGTAGTGTTCACGCAACACTCGTTTTACGTTTTCCACTCCTTCTGTAATCTTCTGCTCATCGTCCGTACTGCATGAGTTTGCCAACAAATATTCAAGAACGAATACCGGGACATTGGCTCCGCCTTTCACTGAGCGAACAATATCTTTACGTACTACAAAACCTTTGAAAAGGTCAAGTAACTTATAATCGAAATCTATCATAAATATTTATTTTCAGATTAAAACAAATCATCTATATCCCGAGCATGAGATATTTCTATTGGACAACTATCCAACTGTTCCGTGGTTTGAAAATCAACGATAACGAATTTACACGCTGTTCCTATCATTTCCAATTCCTTGGATAAGGAGGTCCCGGCTTTCAACGTTTCGACGCTTGAACTCAACAAATTTCCTTGGGTATTATATAACTGCACCTTTATTTTCCGAGAAGAGGTGAACAAATCACTTGCATCACCTTCCGCCTTCAACTTGACCGTGAAATAATTACCCGTAACAGCTTTCAGTTCTTCCTTATTGGTGATTGTTATCTTACAGCCGCTCACTTCAGTTTGGTCTTTATAGAAGCAATAGTGGGGAATGATGCACTCTTGAGGAGTCAGACCGCCATGGGCATAACCATAGGTACCTCTACTGACAAATGGTTTGTCCGTTGGAGCAAAGTAAAGATAGGCATACCTCATGTTCCGTCCACTTTTTTCTATGAATGTAGTATCACTCAACTGATCATTGCTCAGTATGAAACGTTCGTCCACTTTAATTTCTGTAGCTGACGGCACAGGAATCTTATCAGCTTCGTCCAACAAACCTGTAATGACAAAGCCATGGTCGGTAGTGAGGTAAACCATGTTGTATCCCATTGCAAGAAGTTGCCTAATTTTCTCAGCCAGCAACACATGATAGCCACTAATGTCCTTCAGTCCAGCCAGCTGTTTCTTTTCTCCTACCTGGTCGATATCCCCAAAAGTAAGTAGCAGTTTTTCGGCTGTAACACTTTCGTTGAGATTATCAAGTATCATCACTTCCAATGAAGGCACTTGCTTTTTGAGATGGGTAAAGCGTACTTGAGCCGATGTTTCTACCTTGTCGCATCCATAGAGCGCACTCATGCCACATTCAGTGACCGACGGAAGCGAAGAAAAAGCGAAATCACGATTCACCTTTCCGGAAATTTCATTGGCTACGGCATCTGCTATCTCCAACCGCAGTCCATCCCCCACAATAACAGCCACTTTACCTGCTTGCAATAAAGCATTGACTACCAATCCCTGTTGCGTGGATTGGTATTGGTCACAAAGACTGAACCACTTGTCGTGAAGCACCTTTACTTGTTGTTCATAATGATATTGTAACGGTCGCAACGTGCCCGGATTATTGAGGAAAGCCACATAGAGTAGGCGCATTGCTCTGTCCAAGCAGCAAAAATGAGTTTGGTAATACTTCGCTAATGCTTCAAGTGAGTTGATTTTGTACAGTTCATTCACATGATCACTCATCAATACCACCAGTTGTTTCAACCAGTCAGCCTTAAATGATGTCGCATATTTACTATTGACACGTTCATTGATAGCATGAAGGCAAGCGAATGTATCCGCACCATTGAGCAATGCCTGGCTAAGCATCTCTGTGAGTTTACGGTCGAGTTGAACAAAAGGATGATCAGGGTGTGCTTTCGTAGGATTGCAATCCGACGGCAACTCGTACCCTTCCATATAAGTCTTTAGGGCAGCATGAGCTGACACTTTATCAATCAATGTATAATAAAGCTGGAGCAAGTCAGCAGTTATCTTATTTTGAACCAACCCATTAAAAATAGCATGCATGATTTCGCGAGCCATCATTTCTGCCGTCTGGTGGGTACGTTGTTTACCCATCAAGTGATAGACTTCATTGGTAAATACTTCGCACACCGTCTCGTCCATATCCTTCAGGGTTTGTTGGGGGGCGCAGACAAATTGAACGATATAGCTTTGCAGGTCAAATGGCTTAATGATACCTGCAGCCACACCCTTCCACCAATTTAAATCCTTATCCAGGCTCAAGCGTGCTGCCATCACCAAACTATCCCCATCTATGCTTGCGTTCACCCCGACAGCAGCAAACAGCCTTGTCTTAATGTAACCCTCTATGTCTGTAAGGTCTATCATTCCGCCCGTTTCGGCATATTCCAGCAAATATTTGATTTCGTTTTTGGGCATAGAGGTATAAAAGACCACATCCTTATTCGGGAAGTCCTTTTCCGCACGATAGCGCACTTCAAGCTCTTCAAGCTCATTATGAGCCGTCATTAGTGAAATAGTTGAGGGCAGCACCTTCAACAAGAATGCACCGCTACCATGAGCATCGCATACTACAGCTCGCCTCCCTCGGGCTAGAAGATCCTCTATATCATGTCTAAACCATTGTCCTATCATAAACCAATCGTCTTTCTTTCAATGTTTTATAATTTTGCGCTCGTAAAATCGCTCGTAAAATCGCTCGTAACGGTTTGTAATTTTCATGTTTTTACGAGCGACCAAACGGATATATTCCCTTGCGTTCTATTCTGAATTTTTTGTTCAGTTCTTAGCTTCCGAAGAATATTATCAACTTTATTTCCTTTTTGCTTATCAGAGAGCTGATCAGGCAGTATGTCCCAAAGCAAATTCACAATCTCCTGTTTGGTCAATGAACCGTGATCTTTGAGTGAATCTAACAGTAATGTCTCACACTTCTTGCCATCCAACCCTTTGTGCTTGGAGTATTCCACCTTTTTATCGGTAGCTTGAGCCACTTGTTTCGATACATAGATATGAGGTAACCGCCCTTCGACCAGTTTTCTTTTTCTCAGCATCTTCAACGCCGTATCCGTAATCTGTTTGCCCTTCTGAACCTGATCAAGCAGTACGGCATCAACAAGCGACAAATCCTGATTCTCCATCAGCATGACACTATAATTCTCATCAATGATTGTACCGGGAAGCGTCAATATGGTCTCCGTGGCTGTAGATTTCTCATAATCCGGCATAGGCAGGAAACGTTCCTTTTGGCTTTCAAACATTTTATGAATACCAAATCCTTGGGTATCAATCATCTTAATATTCACCATTGCTTTTACAAGAGCTGGATTTCGATAAGATTTAGGCGTTTTCTGGCCGGTTATATAATCTTGGTAAGAACCGTCATAAAAGGTTCCGTCGTTTTGAAAAACCAGTTGGTCCTTATCTTCCGTTACGATAATTCTAGCTCCCGCCTCATATTTTTGATGAGCGATGCAATTATGCATGGCTTCCAAGATGCTTTCCGTATCGTATTTCCAGACTTCGGCTGGTATCAGCGAATGCCGGGGATAGATTTTGAACCGATAATTTCTGATGCGGCCTAATAATTGGGTGGTAGAACGGATAAAAGGTATAGTATAGATGTCGCCAAAAGTCTGACCATCCTGAAAGCATTTCCATACGATTTGTCCGATGTGTCCCAGTTTGTACACCTGTTCTTCCTTGCCGACCAAAAGCATGGTGGTGCGTGTAACATGTCCTCCATGGGTAAGACAAGCTTTATCCAGAAAGACTTCATCCGTCCATTCATCGCAGGCTGCAGCCAAATTAGGGTATCGCTGCTTATAGCCTTCCCGGGCTGTCTTGATTGCTTCAGGGTCGAGATCGGCTAACGTAGCATCATCAATGATTTGAGCTGTCCAATCGTAATGTTCTTCTCTTTCTTCGAGGATCGTGTTACGACGGGAGTCTGTCAATTCAACCAAAGAGTCATCTATCCGTTGCCACGCCTTGTTATGTGCATAAACCGGACGGCGCATCAGGTGTTTGGGCACATGAATCACCCAGACGGTCTTATGGCTATCCGTTGTTACATATTCCTCTACCTGCAATCCTTCTGAAGGAAGGTTGGCGCATTGCGAAATGAGCCGTAAGCGAGCCTTTTCCACATCATAATTATAGGTGTTGGTACCCACTATTTCCAATGTCTGGTCCACAACCCCCACAATGAGCGTGCCACCCTCCATGTTAGCGAGGGCAGATACATACGACACGACATCATCTTTTTCTTTCCCGTTGAAATCGTTCTTCAGATTTTTAAATTCCTTCCACTCACACGCCTCATTTTCCGTTGGATAGTTGGCGAGTAGATACTGTCGCAATTCTCTTTCTGTCATAGGGATAATAACGCAAAAAGTGTTGATTACTACCAGTCTGCATTCAGATATTTCTTCATTTGCCCGGCATTGAGCACCTCGCAGCTCAGCATTTTCCGCTTTTGCAAAGGAGCTATGTTTTTCCCGACGCCATCATCCAGCTTCGGATTATAGCCACTGGCAAGCAGGTCATCTATCTTGGAGCAAAAATCAGCCAGTTCACGCAGCTGCAGACGAGTCTCTTCCGCTTCCATGCGGGCATTGGCATCGGTTTGTCCTTCGAGTGCAGATAGACGGTTACGCAAGACGCTGTCACGGTTTCCTGCATATACACTCTTCAAACGATAGAGGTTATCACGGCTCCATTTATAAATGCTGACGTACAATTCCAAGGCATGATGTTCACCGCTACTGATATGCCATATAAAGGGCGTCTTGGGCAGATACATAAACAGGTTCAAGTGGTCACTCAACTGCTGGAAGAAGCGGTTGAGTAAGAACTTGTCAAGCGGCATGCCCAACAGGTTGAAGATAGTACTCATGTGAGCGGGCTGATAGCCGCGTTCATTCAGTTCGGCTTCGATGCGCATCACCAACTGCTCTTCACCTGTGCTTTCAATAATGGGCACGATACCATCATCGTCTTTAGACAAGATGCTACGGATAACATCCACTATCAGTTCAAAGGCCAACGTTTGGGTGCGTTGCGCCGGAAGCACGACTTGTTCACGCGCCTGGTGCCATACTTCGATGGGGTTCATTTGATGGCGAATGCAGAATTCCTCCCAATTGTTATGGCTTTGGTAGAGGATGTCGAAGTCATCAATGCGTGTTTGGTTATCTTCGACAGGAAGCTGCCGGATATAAGCCCATACGTCATCATGAGGCTTGAAATCTTCTTGTTCGCTGAGCCATTGCAGGTAGCTTGCTTTCGCTGCAGTACTTACCGGAAGAGAACCTACGGGCATACCTTCTTTCTCGATGACCATCTGACGGTCATGCTCGTTCAGCTGATAGATGTCAAACACGGTTTCGTTGATGACGGCTTCATTGATAAGTACCTGCGTCAAAAGGGCATTCTCGTAGTTGTAATAGTTGAGAAGTGCTTCCTTGGGGGCTATTCCTGGGGCAATGGGACTCTGTGTATAAAGTGGCTCAATTAGAGAATATGTATAAATTCTTTTTTTTATAGCAATGCATTGTTTTACAAGCAAAGAAACTCTTGAAGAATTCGGGTCATTTGGAATCTCAAATGGAATCCGTTTTATATCACCAACTTGTGTTGATACCGTAGGGTTTAAACATCTTAAGATATATGAAGTAAGTATTGAGTTCAAGAAACCAAGTAGGTAATAATTATTTAAATCGTTCTCTTTTAGAAAAACACATGGACCTTTTTTATCAAAAACATATCTATTTTCTATATATCTAAAACTGTTTCTTGCACCTGTTTGAGAAAATGTTATTCCTTCTTTGAAATAAAAACGATTATTATCTGTTGTAGACAATTCTTTGCCATTATCTTCAAAGTTTATAACTAGCCAATTATTTCCATACCATTTATTATATGAACCGCCTTTTTGAAAACCGACCCATTTTAATTTATCTTGAGGATAATAAGACGATATTGTTTCATTATTTACTTCCCAAAAGAATCTAAGAAAACGAGGATTATTTCCTGTCATTAATCCAGTTACAGAAAAACTTTTTTTATCCAATAATGAAGAACTCATTTTGTTTCTGAATTCGTCTGAAATCCAATAAATAAACGGCCAGGTTTGTATTTCTTTAAGTTTCTCCTGAGAAATATAATAAACATGCCTATTCTTGTTCCCTTGAACAATATCTTGTAAAGCCTGTAAGCAATACATTTTTTTGTTTTTTTCTTCAGGAGTGCGAGTGTACTGGTCTAAAGATATAAAACATGATTCTTGGGAAGATTGATTTTTTTCTAAAACATAAAAGGCAGGAGCATTTGAGAAGCCACCACCATCATTAAACATATTGGTGGAATCTGCTCCATGTTCAACAAATAGGCTGATTCTCATTTTTTCTAATATAAAAATTCGAATATCCTTATATGTTTTAATGTACATAAAAGACAACGGATGAATCATACCCACCTTACCATTACCCCCCGTCAGTTCACAGCAACGTTTAATAAACGCTGCATACAGATTGGAATTGAACTTCAGTGGTTTCTTATAATTGTTGTCCACAAATTCTTTCAATTCTGATCCAAAGTCGGCACTGTCCGTATAGGGCGGATTAGCTACGGCGATGTCAAACTCCGTAGTCAAAATCTCTAAGAACGTTAGCGCATCGGTTACTTTGGAAAGGGAATAAGGATTGCTGCTGATAGCGCTCAACTGATGACGCAAACGCTCAATGGCGATACGCTTAAAATTAAACATGTCTGCTTTCCATTGATTGGCAAACATATCGTCTGCATTGACAGGAAGCAACCGGTCGAAGGTTTCTTCTACACGTATCAGTGATCCAAATTTATAGGCATTCTGCAAATCCTCCCACACCATTTTGAGCGTGTCCATTTCGGCATCTTCCCATTTATCGCCCATCATCAAAGCCATTTCTATCTGATCAAAGTCGGGCAATGTGAAGGCGGTAGCAACCACATTGAGGTGTTGCGGAAAGTGCATGCGGCGACCACCCAGCTGCCAGGCTTTGATGTAAAGAGACAATTGGGTAAGCTGAGCGGCACGTTCATCCAAATCCACTCCATAAAGGTTGTTTTCCAAAATCAATTTGGGTATGTCACGGCGCGAATAGTCCGCTCCAAAATTCTTTACCTGGTCTTGATACAAATCGTAGAACACTTCGCAGGCATAAAGCAGGAAGTTACCGCTACCACAGGCGGGGTCAATCAAACGCACATCTTCCAGTTTCTTCGCCCTGACACCTGCCACCGGGAAAGGAGAAGGAGCGGGAGCATTGGCTACCAAATACTTCTCGCGCAAAGGAGAAGAGGGATACATCTCCAAGTACTGTTTCACCAAGGTGTTGTCCACTAAGAATTTCACCACCCAATGCGGTGTATAGACCTGGCTTTGCAGGGAAACTTTGTCATATTCAGTCTTTGCCCCCGAATCTTTATGTGCTTGTTTCTCCACTTGGTTGAAGTTCTCGTAGAGCCAGCCTAAGATATCATCCCCCTTCCAAATCTCGGCACCGCAATCAGGATCCTGTTCCACGGCATTGAATGCCTCGATAATCTGAAACAATTCATCGGCAGTAGGCAACTGCGCATAAGGGTAGTCAGTCCGATAAATGGGTAATTTTTTGCCCAATTCCTCAAACTTGTCATTGAGAAAATGCTTCAATCCTTCCCGTTCAGCGTTTCGCTCTTCAGGATGCTCTTCCAGCCAGGCATTATGGGCAAACGAGCGCCCCGCATGCTCGGTGCGGCGGCGGATAATCTCAGGAAAAAGTTCCTTGTCTTCCATCACCTTGATGGCAGCAATTCGATTGAACAGGGTAAACACACACTCACGGATGGTTTCCTGGCGGGCTGATGTATAATCAGCCTGACCAGCCATGTGGGTGGTCAGTATATTATCCAGTTGGCGACGTGCTTGTTGGCGTTCCGCCGGTAAGTTATCCAAAGGTTGCGCATCCGATGCTTTCAAGCCCAAACGCTCGAATCGGTTTTCAAAAGCTTGCTGTATCAAGCTGCGGATGGCAAGTACATGTTGTATCAGTTTCATATCGTTTGATTAGTCTAATTAAAGGGCACTTAAGTATTAATTATCAAAGTCAAGATCATCATCAGCACCAAAGCTGTTAAGCAGGGTCAGCTGTTGCTTCAACCATTGACGATACTCGCCTACAGAAAGTCTTCCAGAAGGCATTTTCTGTTTCATGCTACGCACTTTGGGCTGCGGCTGAGAATCAGCTTTGCTTTCAGAAACATCCGGCCGCTCTTTCGCTTTGGGTTTCGGCTGAGAAGTCGGATCAGTGGTCACAATCTCGGTTTCTATAACCGCCAAAGAGGTTTCGTAAGCACTCACCTGACTGAAGGCATAACTCATATCCCGAAGCATCAGCCCGCTCTTGGCACATTTCGTACTAAACCCATTGAGCACTACTTGAGGAATCTGGTTTTTCTCGCAAATCTTCTTTATGTCTGCAATCTGATTGAGCAGATTCTTATTCCATGCTTCCGGATAAGCACTTATGCGCTTTTGAAGTGCGCCCAGTTTAGCATGCAAATCGGCATAACTCATAGTCACTTCTTCGGCATAATGCTTCATCAATATAAAATAATGATCCTTTACCTGCTGGGTAATTTGGGACATCTTATTGGCATTGGCTACGATGTTGATGGCATACATTTGCATGAATTGTTCCTTTAGCGGCATAAAGGAGCTTTTATCGCAAGATGACTTATCCAGTTCGTCTTCCACTTCTTCAATGAATTTAGCCTTTTCACGAAGTGCCGGCAGGTCTTCGTGAATAAACTTCAAGTCTTTGGCTGCATGTTCCACTGCATGGACGAATTCATCTTGATTGTTTTCGTCCAGAAACTGCTTGGCAGTTGCAAAATAGTTGCTGTCTGTCACCGTATGGCTATAATCGGCAAACACGTTGCGGGCTGCTACAGAGAGTTGGAACTTCTTTTCCAATTCTTCATCACCCATAATGCTATCCACGATGCGTTTGCTGATTTCACGGGAAAGTGTGCGAATGGCATCTACCAATTCGTAATCATTCATCTTGTAATTCACCTGTTCACCCGTCCACTTTTGGTAATGACAATCATCTCGAAGCACCTCTACAATTTCTTGCTTTTCATTATAGGTCAAGCTTTTGGCTACGGCTTTGAAAGAAGCTTTTGCAAATTGTTTGGAATTACTGAAGGCAATATGGGAGTCTGCATCACTGGCTGCATGGTACTCTGCCCCCCCATGCTTGACAATAATCTTGTTAGCACGGAACAAAGCCGCCAGGGTTGTCACAAGCGTACCGTAACTATAACCTGTAGGAGGCCCCGAAAGCGTCTTTTCTAAATCTGCTCCAACTACATAGCCTTTCAAAGCGGTCATAATCTCGGCCACCACACTGAGCTGTTCTCCAGCAAAGTGACCTTGTGAATCAAAGAACTTGAAATCATCACCGGAAAATAAATTCCGGAGTTGATTGTCTGCGCACTTCAGCACTTTAGGGGCTAAAGAGTCCGACAGTTGTGAAGCAAGACGACGAGTATAGATGTTGTTATACATTTGTCGCTGCAACTTATCCAGTGTCGTCTTGTAATTATCATCATTCAACAGTGAAGTGTTGTAACAATATACAAGCGTAGCATGGTTATAGGCTTTGGCAATCAACGCTTTTACCTGTTCTTGTTTCTCAGGAATGGCGTTCACCAGTCTGGCCTGCACATTTTTCTCTTCTTGAGTGGCATACGACTTGGTTTTCAAGTCGTTCATTTGCGCCAACTGTTCAAGCAATTTGTATATCTCGTTGGCATCCTTTGTATCCGGAATGAGACTAATGGCATTCTTGGTTGCTTGCGTTTCCTCCTTAACCTGCTCAATATACTTGTCACGGTCTGCTTGTGCTGCAAAGATTTCATGGAAGACAATGTTCAAGTCATTGCCTTGAACATTAGACAAAGGCTCATCGTTATTGGTCTTCACCGCAAAATCCACACTAAGGGCATCCACCGTGCAGGAAGTCGCATGCCGTGTAATAGAAAGACTTTTCAGTATTTTTACGGCATCCGATTTGATACGGTAACCCGGAATGGCAAAGCCATTCAAATCATTGATGATTCGTTGTTCAATTTCACTGGTAATACGATATTGATTACCCGTTAAAATCAAAATATTAACCTCTGTCAGTTGATCGAGTGCTTTGGTTACTTCTGCCTTCACATGGTAGTAATCATCCGGTGAACTTACATACGATTTGGCAATGTTTTCTGCATTGGTGCTGATTACCTCTGCCTGTGTCAGGAAGTGAATGGTTTGCAAAAGGTCACGGCCTTTTACAAACTTGTATTCAGGTTCTTTAATGAGACCTGCTGCTTGTTCATACCGATTATTAAGGGAGTCGGATACATTGTCTTCAGCCTGACGGCAAAGTTGGGCGGCATTCACATGAGTAGTCACATCTTCTTCTTTGACAGCTTCTTTCTTCAATATGTCAAAAGCAGAGAGCAGCATGCCGCGTGTACCGATTTGTGTCTTTACAGTAGTCTGAGTACCAAAAAGGAAATACTGCAACATCTTGAACTGGTGTTCAAAGAAAGGATAATAATCCGCATAGGTTTGGGCAGAAACCGTTTTCTTCAAATTGGTCGCATTGATATTGGTCAGGTCACCCAGCATGCCGCTGTTTTTCTCAAAGTACCCTTTTAACTGTTTCTCGCCTTCATCGTTTTTAGCCAACAATCGATGACGAATAATTGTTTCTACTTCTTCGGCTTTGATATCAATATGATTTTTAAAGCGGTCACGTATCTTGGTCAGCTTATTCTTATCTACATTGGCAGAGTTAATGACATCGTCCAACCGTTGTTGCGCAATGGCAATCGTCCAAATGCGTTGTCCACTATCGGCCAGTGCTTCTGCCATTCCTTCCAAATCAAGAAGATTGATTTTGTGCTGGGTAATGGCTTCACTCACTTCGTCAATCATGAACACCACACGTACATCATTCTTCAAATCAAGGAAACGCTGCAAATCAGCACGCAACTTATTCGCATCGTAGTTTTGGATACGTTCTTCAATGAGTTTTTTTGTTTCCAGATAATTTTCATTATCAATGCCAAGAGCTGCAAGGCCCATCTTTAAAGCTTTTACCACTTTGGTCATGGATTTGCGAGCTTCAGACCAAGGAAGCCCCGCACCTTCCTCGACTTTTTGGATAAAGGTGTTGTATTGTCCGTTAATGAATAGGTCATACTCCCAAAAGCCTATTTGATTGTCTGCAAAGCCCAAAGAGCGAAGGAAAGCAGCCATCATCATATAACTGATGCCATGTTCCCCATGTTCCTTGGCAGAATCAAACAGTACCACATGGTTCGCCGTCCTCCCTATAGAATCAATCGAATTCTCTAAAATGTCTGCATCGTTCAATCCTTGAAGCTTAGGAAGAAACCGCTCTCTCACTGGAGTTCCTGCAATAATCCGATTGTCAAGCAACAAACCTACCATCTTGGCAAAATATGATTTACCGGAACCATAAAAACCACTCAGCCATAAGCCCGGTTGCTTCGTGCCACTTCGATAAATATCACAAAAATCAGAGAGGTGCTTTGCCAAACTTTCTGTGAGGATAAAGCCATTAAGCTCCTCCAGTATGCTTTCTTCACTCTGCGAATTAAGGTCAATGACACTCTTTATATCATCTTCTAATTGAATAGAAAGTATATCTTTAATCTTAGCCATAACTTGAACTTTAGCTTATTTTACTACCACACAGCGGTAGTGTGAAGCTACCTGATGGTCGAGAAACACAATTTTATCTTGATGAATGACAGCTGGATAGAAAACCACCAACGGAATAGATGAATGCATAACCGCATCTTGCTCCATAATATGGATATTGGAAAATCCCATGCCAAAAATAACACCGGTATGTATCAATACAGGGATTTTTCCCTGGGCAAAACTTTCACTGATGGCATGCATAATGCTGCGGTGAAAAGTCTCTTCAAAATTCGCACTGGAAAAAAGTTCGGTGCTGAATTCCTGATAAGCTTCTTTGAATTCATCCCATCCTATATTGTCTATGAACTCCACATACAATTGACGCAGGTCTATAAAGTCACATCCCGACAATTGCGCTTTTGCATCGGCAATATACGACTCTTCGTCAATGGGCGGATAAACAAACAAGATGCTTCTTCCTCCATTGGCATCCACAGAAAGTTTCGCTAAATCAGCGTGAATGGCTAACTTTAAATCCTTCATTAAACGGTTATGTTCTACCGCATAGTTACTCGTGTTCATAGGCTCTTTAAATCAATAGTAACCTCATTGCCCATTTGAGTTATATCCCAGTAAGGAATGAATTCTATTTTTTTTAAACGGTTAATCAAAATCATTTCATCAAGAAAAGCAAACTTAATAAATGGATTCTTCAAGGTCTTTTCGTTTGGACAAACCAACTGGCACCAACGAATAAAATAGACAAACAAAGCATCACCGATGACGGGATATTTGATTTCTTTACGCTGATTACCAGTTGCCAATCCCAACTTTTTAAGAGCTGTGAGATACTTAGAGCCTATAATCTTCAGTGTAGTCTCCGACCAATTCAACTCTTCCGCATTCTCCTTCTTTAAGTAACGAACATAGCTATAAATATCATTCGTACTCAAACTACTCTTGCCTTGATAGACTGCTTTCATGAAAACCTCGGCTGTGATGTCATAAAAGAGTTGATTCCCATAAAGCATCTGCCAATAAATCATAAGCAACTTATCATTTTCAGAAAAAGCATTGTCCACTAAAGAATCATAGAAAAACTGTTTGTGCTGTTTACTTTTAAACACTAATACAGCATCGTTTATCGCCTTAATGAAACGACCCAAAGATTTAGCCGTTCGAAATTGGAAAGACTTGTATTCAGACGGCACTCCAGTGTATTCTTCAATCATATATTCTATCATTGAAGCATAGTTTGGAATGCTTCCCATCACATTTATACTGGAATTATATTTACTCATGAGCTCAAGTCTTCTTTTATCAATTCAATTGCTTTTGCTGTTACTGATGTAGATTTACCTTCAGTAAGTTGCTGCATTTTATCAGCCAACTGTAAAGCATATAGCTCTTCTGAATCAATTTCATAGTAATTAGCAAGAGTTTCCAGCTGTTCAGATTTCAACGTTCGTTCTCCTCGCTCAATGCGACTATAGAGTGGCGGCTCTACACCTATCAAAGCTGCTATATTCTTTGCAGGAATGCGTCTAAGTACGCGCAATTGATATATCTTATCTGCTAATCTACTTATCTTGTTTGCCATAATTACTCATATTTATTCTTCAAAGATATAAATTAATTGCCAAATATCGGAAAGTTTTTCAAAAAACAATCCCTAACCTATACTTTTCTTGAAAACTGCTTCAAAAAGACACATGGAGATATACCTCCCCGAAAAAGGCAGTAGTACTTACTTGGCAAAGTAAGTACTACCTTTTGGGGGGAGGTTGCTCTTTTGGTAACTAATGGGACACCCGGTCGGGGAAAGGGGCCTGAAGACCGCCTCTGTCCGGATAGCCAATACGGTCTTGCTGCGGGGAATGATTAGCTGCGAGGGATTTTCAGATGGATGCCGTATGAAAATACTGTCCCGCCTGAAAGGGGGAACGACCCTTTTGGGGTTCTAAGAACCCTTTTGTTCGCCATGCGGATGATTGCTTCGTGGATGTGAAACCCCTCCGGCCCTGCAAGGCGGAGGAGTATTTGTGACGGACTGTGAACCCTTTTAGCCTAAGGGGTTCACAGTAACCTGCTGTAAACCAAGCGATGTGAACCCGTGAACCCTTCACGGAGGAAAACCGCTGTAGGGAGGTGTGAAGCGGTTCCGGAACAGTTTACGTCAATCCATTTTTTTCAAACTATTTCGTCCCGGGGGCTTGACAAGGGCTTTTCCATGTTGTATATTTGCAGTCGGAAAAACATTAAAACCACCCACGCCTATGGAACTCAAGCTGATCGTCCGCCGCGCCGTCTTGCGGTGGAAGGGGAAACAATCCGCCGCACGGAAAATGGAAAACGCCGCCGCGCCCGTAGGGGAAAAGACCACGGAACACCCTGCGGAGAAGGACGCGGCGGAGACCGCCGCGCCCGCCGCACAGTTGGAGGACAAGCTCGGGCGCTTTCTCTCCGCCCGTTATGAATTCCGCTACAACCGCCTGACGGGAACCACGGAATTCCGCCACAAGGATGGCGAGGGGGACGAGGCCTTCCGTCCCGCCACGGACCGCGAGCTGAACGCCATCTGCGTGGAAGCCCACCGCGCGGGCATCCCCTGCTGGGACCGCGATTTGGCGCGCCTGATCAATTCCGCACACGTGAAGGCCTACCATCCTTTCCGGCAATACTTCGACGGCCTGCCCCGCTGGGACGGCCGCGACCGCCTGCACGACCTGGCCGCGAGGGTGTCTGCCGACAGCCTGTGGATACAAGCCTTCCACCGCTGGATGCTGGGCCTGGCGGCGCAGTGGGCGGGGCTTTCCGACGGCCTGTACGCACAGTGCGTGGCTCCGCTGCTGGTCAGCGATGCGCAGGGAATGGGCAAGTCCACCTTCTGCCGCGCGCTCATGCCGCCCGAGCTGCAAGGCTATTACTCGGACAACATCGACCTGGCCCGCCCCGAAAAGATAGAACGCCAGCTGGTGGAGGCCGGGCTGCTCAACCTGGACGAGTTCGACCGCATCCCGGCACGGAAGCACCCGCTGCTGAAGAACCTCATGCAGCTCTCCGCACTCAACCTGCGCAAGGCCTACCAGCGCCATGCCAGCGCCATGCCCCGCATCGCCGCCTTCATCGGCACGTCCAACTCACACGGGCTGCTCACCGACCCGAGCGGGAGCCGCCGCTTCGTCTGCGTCCTCGTGGAGCATCCCATCGACAGCACGGGCATCGACCATGCCCAAGTGTATGCCCAGCTGAAGGCGGAGCTGCTGGCCGGCGAACGCCATTGGTTCAGCCATGAGGAGGAGGCCAGGCTGCAGGCACACAACGCCGCCTTTTACCGCGTGTCGCCCGCAAGGGAACTGTTCGGCAGCTGTTTCCGCGCCGCACGTCCGGGCGAGGAGGCACAACTCCGGTCGCTCCCCGACCTGTTCGAACGAGTGAAGCGGCAACAGCCGGGCGCGATGGCAGGGTTGAACCTCGGCAGCTTCGCCCAAGCCCTCACGGAGGCAGGAGTGGAGAAGGTGCACACGCGCTATGGCAACCGCTGGAGGGTGGTGGAGGTGTAGCGTTCTACATTTCTTTCTGCATGGGTAATTTGCTGCGGGGGATGATTTGCTGCGGAAACTCATCCTCACCGCCCGGCAAGCCACGAACCGCACCATCCACCCGCAAAGGCACAGGCCACACCGGCCGCCACGCTCGCCACGACATAGAGCATGAAAACGGCATAATGTCCGCCACGAAGCATTTCCATCCCCTCGTGGCTAAACGTGGAAAAGGTGGTGAAACCGCCACACAACCCCGTTGTGAGCAACAACCGTGTCGTTTCCGACAAATTAAAACGCACCGCCCACACGTAGAACAAACCGATAAAGAAACTACCGAGAATGTTGACCCCGAACGTAGCCCACGGAAAGAGGAACGGCACGACCAAACGATGCAAGACACACTGCGCCCCGTAGCGCATCAGGCTTCCGATGCCACCACCCAAGAATACTGCCAATAAAACCTTCCACATACTATTCCATAAAAAGCAATCAGCAGCTTAAAGGCATGCCCCAAGCCGCTGACTATCGCTTATCCCAATGTTTATCTTTTATTCATACACGAGATTTTACTCCCACTCAATCGTCGAAGGCGGCTTGGAAGAGATGTCGTAGCATACGCGGTTCACCCCTTTTACCTTATTAATAATGTCGTTGCTCACCTTGGCCATGAAATCGTAGGGCAGATGCGCCCAGTCGGCCGTCATGGCATCCGTGCTGGTCACGGCACGCAAGGCCACGGCGCGTTCGTAGGTGCGCTCGTCGCCCATCACACCCACGCTCTTCACCGGCAGCAGGATGACACCAGCCTGCCAGACCTGGTCGTAAAGCCCCCAGTCGCGCAGCCCCTGGATGAAGATGTCGTCGGCATCCTGCAACACGCGCACTTTCTCCCGCGTGATGTCGCCCAAGATACGCACGGCCAACCCCGGCCCGGGGAAAGGATGGCGCGTAATCAAATGCTCGGGCATCCCCAGCTGGCGGCCTACGCGGCGCACCTCGTCCTTGAACAACCACTTCAGCGGCTCGCAAAGCTGCAAATTCATTTCCTTGGGAAGCCCACCCACGTTATGGTGGCTCTTAATGGTCTTGCCCGTAATGTTCAGGCTCTCGATGCGGTCGGGATAGATGGTGCCCTGTGCCAACCACTTGGCATCGGTGATTTTCCGCGCCTCGGCATCAAACACTTCCACGAAATCGCGACCGATAATCTTACGCTTCTGCTCGGGGTCGGTCACGCCCTCCAAGTCCTTGAAGAACTTCTCGCTGGCATCCACGCCAATGACATTCAGCCCCAGGCATTCGTAGTCGTGCAACACGTTCTTGAACTCGTTCTTGCGCAACATGCCGTGATCCACGAAGATACACGTCAACCGGTTTCCGATGGCACGGTTCAGCAACACGGCGGCCACCGAAGAATCCACGCCTCCGCTCAATCCGAGGATGACACGGTCATCGCCCAACTGCGCTTTCAGCTCGGCCACTGTGGAGTCCACAAACGAAGCCGCACTCCAGCTTTGGCTGCTACCGCAAATGTCCACCACGAAGTTCTTCAGCAACAACGTGCCCTGCACGGAATGGAACACCTCCGGATGGAACTGCACTCCCCATAGCTTCTCCCCCTCGGCCTGATAAGCCGCGTTCTGCACCTTTTCGGTCGAAGCAATCACCTTGAAGCCTTCCGGCAAACGTGTGATGGTGTCACCATGGCTCATCCACACTTGGGAATTGTCTTCGAAACCCTTAAAAAGAGGGTTTTCCTTGTCAAACCATGTCAGGTTGGCTCGCCCATATTCGCGTGTGCCCGCCGGTTCCACCGCGCCACCCAACACATAACTCATGTATTGCGCCCCGTAGCAGATGCCCAGCACGGGATACTTCCCGCGAATCTCATCCAAATCTATCTTGAAAGCCTCCTTGTCATACACACTGAAAGGCGACCCGCTCAGGATTACGCCTATCACGTCCGGGTCATCCTTAGGGAACTTGTTGTAAGGCAATATCTCGCAGAAAGTATCCAACTCGCGCACCCGCCGCCCTATGAGCTGCGTGGTCTGCGAACCGAAATCGAGAATGATGATTTTCTGTTGCATAAAAAAATACTAATTCGAATTATAGGTGCAAAAGTACAACATTTTATCGTGACTGGCAACATTCCTGCGCCAAAAACTCCGCCGCCTGTGCCAAGGAATCCTGCTTCCCCACGTCCAAAATCTTCAATCCCGGAAGCGGACAAGCACGGATGTCTTCCCGCTCGCATACGGACAGATAAAAATCAATGATAGAGAACTTTTCCGGCCAACGGTCGAAATAAGCAAACAAATGGGGCGAAAACGTGTGGATGCCTGCGAAAGCGAACTTGCGGCAAGCGGCTACGTCAAGATTTGGATAAGGCGACTTCACCTCCCCCGTCTTCACATTCGTCCACCCCACCAAGCGGTTCTCCTCGTCAAACAACAGATAACGCTGCGTCTGACGCTCGCTCACCAGCAACAATGCGGCCACGTTTCTCCCACGTTGGTAAAAATCCGCCAAATCCACATTGCTCAGAATATCCACATTGTGAATCAAGAATGGTGTCCCGTCCACATTGCCTGCCGACAAAAGAGGAACGGCATGCTTGATGCCCCCGCCCGTGTCCAACAAGCATTCGCGCTCGTCGCTAAACCGCACGTTTGCTCCCAATCCGTCATGTGTCTCCACAAACTGCACAATCTGGTCTGCAAAATGGTGGATGTTGACAACCATGTCCGTGAAACCCACAGCCACCAGCTTGCGTATCAATATTTCCAACAACGGTGTCCCGTCCACCGTCACCAATGCCTTGGGCATCGTGTCCGTCAAGGGCTTCAGGCGGGTGCCCAGTCCCGCCGCAAATACCATCGCTTTCATGGCACAGATAAAATCATTTTAAACCATTCCGTTTCAACAGTTCCAAAATCTCATCCGCTGAAACACTCTCTCGCTCCGCCTTGTCATAAATATAAAGAAGGTCTATCTCTGTTTCGTCAACAGCCGCCAATACTGTAAACGTAATCACCCTTGCCCCACTGCTCTTGCCTTTCCCTTTCGAAGCAATACGCATACGGATTTTCCGCAATCCACCGCCCAAATCTGTGCCAAGGAAAGGATTTTCCAAGAGCTCCTCACGCAACTTTATAATGTCTTTCGCAATCGAAAGATAACGTTTACCCAACCGTTTGACTTCCCTGTCAAATGTGGCCAAAGATTCTATCCTATATCGCATCGCGTTCCAATTCCTTAATCAATTCCTCTATTGGCCTCTTTCTTCCCGCTTTCAAATCCTTCAACCCCGCATCTATCCCCGCAAGGATTTCCTCCTTGCTGATATATTCTCGTTCTTCCTCGCTCTCGCGAATGTCTTCCTGCAACTTATTGGCCAGCCACTTCCGGTTACTAAGCGAAAGTGACTGTATCGTCTGCCACAAGCTGTCCAAAGAAATGGTTCCTTTCATCTCTCGTTCCTCCATATTCCCTAATTAAGATTACAAATGTAATAAGAATCAGTCAGAGGACAAAAGAATCGCCTATAAAACCACCTTTTTCTTTACTTGTTGTTTCAAGGGCATGAAAATGGGCATGACGAAAATCAAGGCCAAGATGGAAAACAACAACCCGCCGGAAGTGCCGATGGCAAAAGAGAACCAAAAAACTTCGTCCTCCGGCCCGTCAATCAGGAACGGCACCAACCCCAGCACGGTGGACAACGTGGTCAGGAACACGGGGATAATCTTGTGGTTGTAAGCCCGGACATAAAGATTGCCGGCCTGCACAGGAAGCTTCCCGCGAGCCGCCCGCTGATTGTTGTACTCATTGATGATGTAAATCCCGGCATTCACCACGATGCCGCTCAGCAACACCAACGAGGCGAAGCCACCCGTGCCGAACTTCACCCCTGAAATATAAAACGTGAGGAACGTACCGATGAACGACACGGGTATCAGCGTGATAATGACCAACGGCAAACGCAACGACTCGAACAGGATGGCACACAGAAAATAGATGATAACCACGATGAGCAAAATCAGCCAATATTGTGTCCCTTCGTCCTGATACCAGCGCATCGTGTTGTTCAAGCAACGGTAACCTACCGGGAAACGTCCATTGAACTCGTCCGTCACTTCTTCGATGTACTTGGCAGTGTAATTGTACGACCCCAGCACATTGAACGCCACCCGCAACACATACTCCTGGTTCTTCTTGGGAATGCTGTTCTTGGCCTCCCGCCAGTCCATGTCCATGAAAGGCGGAAGCCACACGTCACCGTCCGCCGTCCTGACGTGGGCATGTTCCAAGTCCCACACGTTGAAGCGGTCTTCCTGCAAGGAACGCAGGCGGACATCCGTGCGGATGAATTCATCTTCATAAGGTTTCTCCAAATCCACGCCCGACAGCAACCCGCTCAACACGCTATGCATGGCCGACGGCTGCCACCCATACAAAGCGAAATTTTCCGGAGTGTAAACCATGTAAAGCTCATCTTCCTGCCGCTCGTGCCCCGGTGTCTCGATGATGACGTCCATCACGCGGTGGTTCTGCTTCAGCCGGGCGCAGATTTCCTCCGCATAACGATAGAGCGTGTTGTAATTATATCCTGCTATTTCAATCCGGTTGGAACGGTATTGCAGGTTCAGCGAATTGCTGAACCCGCGTTCGCTCACCCCGTGTGTACTCCAGTCCGCCCCACCGATGGAGATGACTTTTCCGATGACCTTGCTCTCCAGCACGTAGGGAAAGGACGTGTCACGGTATTCGTCCTTGAACTCCACCGTGACCGTGGCTCCCCACCGCTCCACGCGCGTTTCGAAACGTTCTATCTCGTCGAACTCCACCAGGAAATTTTCCAGTATCTGCACTTTCTCGTTCAGTTCCTGCACCGTGCCGCCCAAAGGCATTTGAGCGCGGACATGGAGCTTCATCTCCTCCTCTTCCTCGGCGTAGGTATCCGCATCCAGCGACTCGGCAAAAAGGCGCATTGTCCCGCCAAACACCTTGGAGAGCGGCTCTTTCAGTTCCGTCTGGAAAAAGCGTGTTCCGAAAGTAGCGTTGTACGCCCGCTCATACCAAGGTCGGCTTTCCCCCTCGTCATCGTAGTAATACACCCGCTCATCGTCCCATTGGTCGGGCAAGGCATGGAAGGGGATGCCGAAGGCCAACACCAACAACACATAATACACCCATTTGCGCCGCTGCGTGAAAGCGATGTACCGGCGATAGAAACGCGTCCAACCCACCACCAGCCGGGAACGCCCCTTCCGCCCCACCGGCATGCGGCTGCTATAGCGAAACTGCGTCACCAGCGGTGGCACGAACAACAAGGCCACAAGAAGCGCCACCGAAAGGTTGATGATGATAATCCACGAAAAGTCGTACAAATCGCGCTGGATGTATTCCGGCATGAAGAAGACCACCACCAGCGAACCGATGGTTGTGAGCAGGGCGGCCAAGATGGCCAAAAAGGCTTTGCGGTTGCGGTAGTAACTGTAATGGTCCACCATTACGATGGCCGCGTCAATAATCAACCCCAGCGATACGGTAATGCCCGCCAGCGAAAAGGTGTGCAGGCGCATGTCGAACACATAGTAAGCCATGACGGCTATCAACACGTTGGCCGCCAGCGTGATGGCAATGATGGACAGGTATTTCCAGCTCATCCGCACCAAATAGACGAACACCAGCAGAATGGCCAGCGACATGAGCGTCCGGCTGATGAGTTTTTCCAGCTCAGACTGTTTTTCCTTCGCCCCGTCATGGGTCAGCGTCAGGTACATGCCCTCACGCAGCCGGGGCTTCAGTTCCTTGATTTTGTCCCGCAGTTGTTGCGAAAGCACTATCTCGTTGGCATCCGCGTCCACATAAATGTTCATATAGATGGTGTTCAGCCCGTTGACGCGGTAATAACTGCCAGGCAGACGGTCTTTGTATTCGAATGTGGCCAAGTCGTTCAGATAAATGATTTTACCGTCCACCGTCTTCAGGGGCATCTCGCCAATCTGACGGGCAAAGCGCGAGGTCTTCAGGTAGAGGGTGACGCGACTCTCCTCGCCGTCCTCGTCCACCGCCATCACATCGCCCACGATGTCGGATTTCCCGATGAAACTGCGTATGCCATCGGCCACATCGGCCACCGTCAAGCCATAGCCCGCCACCACCAGCGGGTCGTAAGTGATTTCCAAGTATTGCGAAGTGCCGCCGGTCACGTCCACGCGCTTCACCTCGTCCCACGCCCGCACCACCGGCTCCACATTTTTCTGCACGTATTCCTTGATTTGCTCGCCCTTCAGGTTGGAGTTCACCTGGTAGGTCAACAGGTGGCGCAGCGTGTTTTCCCTTTCCCCGCCGTCCTCGTTCACCACTTCCCCGCCGGAGAGCACAGGATAGGACACATCTTCTGGCAATTTCTTGCGCACCTGTTTCAGCAGGGAGGAAATCTCGAACTTCACAGCCGAAACATCGGCTTCCTTTTTCAACACCACCGTCACCCGCCCGGAACCGAAGTTGGACACCGAAGAAACTTCTCCCACTCCCTTCACTGCCGACACCAACCCTTCGATTTTCGAAGTCACTTCCTGCTCCACCACCTTGGGCGAGGCATTCCTCCAACTGTAGCTGATGGTGAGCGTCTTGCCCTGGCGAGGCTTGGGCGAAGAACCCACGTCCACCAAGGGTATCAAGACCGCCCCGATGACCATCAGGATGACCAGCGTGAGCAGCAGGCTGAAAGGCGAGATACGGTCCAATATGTTCTTGTTCTCCGCCATGGACTTCACCCTCTCTTCCTATAAATAAGGTAATAGAACAACGGGATGAAGAACAGGCTCACCAACGTACCCGCCACCATACCCACGATGAGCGTCAGCGACAAGGGAAACTGCAAGGCGGAACCCATGTCGCCCCGGCTCAGGAAAGGCACGACGGCCAGGATGGTGGTGAGCGAAGTCATCAGGATGGGACGCAGGCGGCTGTGCCCGCCACGCCAAATAGCTCCTATCAGCGAACGCCCCTCGCGATGCCAAAGCCGGTTCATGGTATCCACTTTCAGGATGGAGTCGTTGATGATGATGCCACTCATCACCACCAGTCCGATCATCGACATGATGTTCAGCGACTCGCCCAGCATCCACAACACGAGGAACACCCAAAACACGTCGATGACAATCTCCGAAAGGATGACCAACGGCTGCACGATGCTCTCAAACTGTGCCGCCAAAATGAAATACAACAAGGCCACCGCCACGCTCAACACCATGGCCAGTTCGCCAATCATCGCATGGCTTTCATAATAACCGCCCGTAAAGGAAGCCGAATAGCGCGCATCCGACTTCACGAACCGCTCCGTGAAGTCCACGATTTCCTCCACCTTGCGGTCGTCGGCCACAATCCTCACCGGATAGTAATCCCCGCCGTTTCCCGAATACAAGCGTTTGAAGTCCTCGCCCCTAGTCTCCCTGACCAAGTAGCTCAGGGGTATCTCCACACCGTCGCTGTTGCGCACGGTGTATTCCAGCAGTTTCCGGCTGTCCACGTGCCGCTCGCCGATGATAACCGGCATCGAGCGCGCCCCTTCGTTGATGGAATAGACCTCGTTCTGGTTCACCAGCATCTTCAGGCGGGACAACAGTGAGGCGTATGGCACATGATAGGCCGCCATCTGCTCCGGGTCGGCCACATACTGGATGTTGCGTTCCGCCACCACGGGCTGCACCAGCACTTCGGGAAAACGGGCAGCCAACGTGTCTATGAAAGCCCGCGCCCCGTGTACATCCGGCCGCCCGCCGTCCTGCCGCTGCAGGCGGATTTCCAAGTCGGCCTCGTCGCCCGAGAAGATGAGGTCGAAAATGTTGCCCGAAAGGCCGAAATCCACCGTACCTTTCGGATAGTGCGCCTTCAGGTAGTCCGTGATTTTCGTCTGTGCCTTCCGCAAGTCGTCCCCGCTGGCCGCTTGCAGATAGACCACGGCCTCGGAGGTGGTGAGGTCTTCCGTGTGCGACAGCACGAAGTCCTGCACCCCCACCATCGAAGTGGACGCCGTCAGCAGCCCGTCGGCCTGCCGCAACAATTCGCCCACCCGCCGGTCGTTCTCCTCCACCGAGATACCCGCGTTCCAGTCTATTTTCATCAGCGCGTCGTCGTGCTCCATGTAGGGCAGGCGTTCCTTCTCCAAATGCTCGTAGATGAAGAAGATGGCGGGAATGGCCAGGCAGAAAGCCACCATGCTCTTACGGGGATTGCGCAACGTCCATTTCAGCCCCTGCTCGTAGGGCGCATAGATATTGATGTGGAACTTACGGTCGAGCATGCTCCCGTCCGGACACGACTTGGCCCGCTTATATAAGAGGTAGAAATAAACCGGGATGACCAGCACGGCCACGAACAGCGAGGAGAACAGGGCGATGGTCACGCCCATGGCCTGGTCGTAAAACAAGGCACCCGCGATGCCGCTCAGGAAAATCAAGGGGATGAACACCGAGCAGGTGGTCAGCACGGAACTCAGCATCGGGACGAACACCTCGCCCGTCCCCTTCTCCAGCGCGGCTGCGAGCGGCATGCCCTGCCGCCAACGCTGCATTGCGTTGTCGATGACGATGATGGAGTTGTCCACAATCATGCCCGTGCCGAGGATAAGCCCGGAAAGCGAGATGATGTTCAGCGAAATGTCTAGCAGGTGAAAACAAAGCAAAGTCACGATGAGCGACAGCGGGATGGTGATGATGATGAGCGCGGGCATCCGCCAGTCCCTCATGAAGAGGAACAGCACGAGACAGGCCAATATCGCGCCCACGTAGAGGTTCTGCCCCAAGTTGTCCATGGAGAAGGTCAGCAGCCGGGTCTGGTCGCGCGTCAGGTCGAAGCTGATGTCCGGATATTCGTTCCGCAGGCTCCCCACCAAGTTGTCAATGCTGGCCTGCAGGTCTTCCATCTGTGCGTCGTTCTGTTTGATGACGGCCATTGTCACGGCGTTCCGCCCGTCGTGGCGCACCAGGCCAGCCCGCGAGGCCAACCGCTCTTCCACACGGCAAAGGTCACGTAGCTGCACCAGCCGCCCTTCGTGGTTGAGATAGACGTTTTCAATGTCTTCCTTGGTGAGCAGCTGGGAGTCAAAATGTATGTTGTAGCGATACAGCCCGTCCACCACCGAGAGGGCGCCGAGCGTGATGTTGGCTCCCTGTATGGCATTCGAAAGGTCTTCCATGTCCATCCCCATGGACAGGAGTTTCGCCTCATCGGGAATGCAAATGATTTCCGCCCCCGTGGTGCCCGAGATGTCCACCATGGCCGTCTGCGGCAGTTGCTCGATGCGCTTGCTCACGATGTTACGCGCAAACTCGCCCAGCTGCGCGAACTTCATGCCGGCCTTCGGCAGGCTCCCGTCCGCCCCCGTCCTTTCATCCTTCAGTGATAAATCCAGGTAGAAGGCCGGGATGTCCATCGCACTGGCCTTGACCACCTTGGGCCGCTCCAGTTCCTTGGGCATACGGTTCATCGCCCGGTCTATCTTCTCATTCACCTCGATGAAGATGAGGTCCACGTTGCTCCCCGGCTCGAACTCCATGAAGATGGTGCCCGCGTCCATCCGCGACTCACTGTGGATATCCTTCAGTCCCGCCACCTGCATCAGCTGTCCCCTGAGCGGCGACACCACCTCGCCGTCCACCTCGCGGGCCGATGCGCCAGGATAGGACACCTGCACTGTGATTTGCGGGATGTCGATGTCCGGCATCAGCGACACCGGGATGTATTTGAAAGAGATGCAACCGATGGCGACCAGCGCAATCAGGCACATCGTCACCGCTATCGGGCGGCGTATCAAGTTACGTACAATCATGCCCCTGATTTTTTATCTATTCCGCGTCCTTCTTCATGCGCGGGATGACCTCCGTGCCATCGGCCAGGTTCAGGTTGCCGGAAGTGATCACCACGTCGCCGTCTTCTATCGTCGTTTCCTTGCGCTTGCTGCCCGTCACGGCATACGAGCTGATGTTGGCATACACCACATCCACGTAAGTCCACACCGCGCGGCCGTCCCGGTAACGGAACAACACGTGGAACCCATCACGCATCAACACGGCATCCTTGGGCACGACGAACATGTCCGGCACGGACTTCTCGACCACCACCCTCACGTTCATGCCTTCCATCAACGCGCCGCCGCGGTTCCTTATCCTCGCCCGGACCTTCACCTGTCCTTTCTCGTCGATGGAGGGATTGATTTCGGTCACCCGCCCCGCGAACTCCTGCTCTTCGTCCACGAAGGGCGACACGGTCACTTCCTGTCCCACCGCCACCGACTGCAGCTCGGCTTCCAGGATGCTGAATTCCACGTCGAACTGCGAATCATCGATCAACGTACAGAACTTCTCCTTGGGCTGCTGGTAGAGCTTGCAATCCATGTCCGCCACGCGCCCGGCGAAGGGAGCATGCAGGTCGCAACGTTCCAGGTTGATGCGGGCCGTCTGCAGGGCGTATTCCGCCGAAGTGTATCCCGAAGTCACCTTGGCCCGCTGCAGGATTTGCGCCGGTACGCCTTCCATGCTTTCGTCATAACCTTGTCCGATGAGCTTGTCCACCAGGTCCACACGCGCTTTCTCCATGTCCTGTTGCGCCTTCTCCAGCTCACGCTCCGCGTCGCGTTTGTCCGCCGAGGCCAGCAACGTGCCTTTGGCCACGCGCTGCCCGTTCCGCACCCGTATGTCGTGCAACACGCCCGTGGCCTGCATGGACAGTTCGCTCTTGGCCGCCGCGCGCAGCTTGCCGTTGCACTTGATTTGTTGGTTGAACACCTCCTTGCGCAGCGTCATCGTGTCCACATAGTTCTCGTTCAG
>CALULT010000013.1 GCA_944321565.1 uncultured Paraprevotella sp.
CCATTGTTTCATGGCACAAAAATATAATTTTTATGGGATTATAGGAAGGAACGCAACCGGATTTTCGGACTGACCCATTTTTTTAGAACATTTTGCAATAGCCTTAAAATAATGATTGACAGACAATAAGAAAGAACAGTAAGTGTGTCGGATAAAAGTCATAAAAACCGTACTTGGCCACGTTCCCGTGTATGAAACTCCTTGTGCCGTCATACAGGAAGATGACCGCACAGGCAAACAACGCACCTATTATACCGTAGTGCATCATCAGCGGAAAGGCAAAGGGCAGCTGCAACATTTTGCGTAAAGTGACAGATTTATCCTTGCCTATGCCCGACAGATAGCACCATCGTCAGAACATTCCGCCATTCATAGTCAGTTTTCAGTCATACCATCAGCAATATGGAGCAACAGCTAAGATACGATGTTCCCGAAGTCTCTAAAAAGCAACCAATGTCGCTACTCTCAAGGAGTGTGAACATCACTAAGGTATGTCCGTTCGCTAAGCCGGATATTGAACCAATGCCTCTAAATCCGTCTGAGAACTTTCAACAAGACAGGTGACAACATCGTCGCCGCCAATACAAGCACCCACAGATTGCCCGTCAGTGGATTGTAGGCGGCAAGAATTTCCGTGACGGTGCTGCCTCCGGCAATTCCGGCGGCAGACTCGAAGGCTACGGTCAATAACGCCCAGCAAAAGCCTATTGCCCAACAGTCTTTCATGCCAAAGTCTTTTGCCAGACGGGGAAGCACCAACCATGTTACCAGAAAGATGAATATGCTCAGCAATATCCCGCTCACGGGCAAAGCCGCCTCTTCTCCGACAAGCCTGACCAGTACATATTCACGCAATCCGCCGTTGAGTATTGCCACGGGGATGAAGCATATCCAAACGATAAGTGATTTCAATAGCCGCATAATTTCCGGTATGAGGATGAACTGCCACAAAATTAGCGTTTATCAGGCTGGATTTGTAATTTTTCATCCTATTTTTCCTGATTTTATGCAGAATATGACGAAAAACGGGCTGGAAATTGCTGAATTGTCCCAAAACCAATAACTTTGTATCAATCAATTATATAACGGAAACATGGAAGCGAACAAAGTATATCAGATGCCGTTGGCCAAGGTCTATCCCTTGCTCGTTGCCAAGGCAGAGCGGAAGGGACGGACGGAAGATGAGGTGCGGCAGGTCGTGCAATGGCTTACGGGGTACACGCCCGGACAGATTGCGGCGATGCTGGCCACCGACATTACATACGGTGATTTCTTTCAAAACGCCCCACAACCGAACCCCAACCGTCTGCTTATCAAGGGAATGGTCTGCGGCATCAGTGTCGAGAACATAGCAGAACCGCTGATGCGTGAGATAAGGTATCTTGACAAACTCGTCGACGAACTTGCCAAAGGGAAGAGCATGGATAAGATTCTAAGGAACTCCAGTCCGAATACATAAGGAAGTTGCCATGAAGATAAACGAAATTCATAATTGCAGCGGACTGATTGAATATATCAACGAAATCGGCTTCCTGCCGTTGCTGCGCATGGGACTGAACGGATGGTCGGCGGAAGAGGCGGTTGACGAGGAGTGCCGCTACGTCACGTTGCCCGACGGCGGATGGGAATGGCCACTATGGGAATGGAAAGGCGACATCATCCGGGAAAGCGGATGCGCATACGGCAAGTTCTTCGACCGGAAAGCCGCTTTCATAAGCCGTGAGTGGTGGCCGGACTTCTGCAACTGGCGCCGGAGCGTGTTTCCACATCCGGAGGAAGACAGCATTGAGGACATGATACTCCAGATATTGCAGGAGAACGGCAGTATGATAACCCGTGACCTGCGCAAAGCCTGCGGCTTTACGGGAGCGAAGATGCGTGGTAGGTTCGACACCTATGTCTCACGTCTTGAAATGGGCTGCCGTATCGTCACGGAAGATTTTGTATATCCGAAAGACCGGCATGGGCGCGACTATGGCTGGGGCTGGTCGTTGCTCACCACACCTGAAGCATTCTTGGGCAAAGACAGCTGTCATCCCGACCGCACTCCCGAAGAGTCGCGTCGGCGGATGGAACGACATTTTCAAGGATTGTTTCCGAACGCAGACGAGCGTTTGTTTGCCTTCCTGTTGAAGTGAACATTCAAAGGCGCCATAAAAGAAACAGATGCGCCGGATAGAAAATATAATATGAATATCCCCAATCCTCCTAATTTAGCAAAGTTTAATCTTAGAGGTGTGCCAATGTTATCTTGGGGCACACATTTTGCATGATGGGATAATGGAGGAATGAATATGAAAGAGCTGACACTTCTGAACTTTTCCGATGTTTATCCGGACGAGGCATCCTGCGTGGAAGCCCTGCGCCGCTTCCGCGAGGGGCATGGCCTTGGCTGTAGCCGTTGCGGTTGTACCCACATGTATTGGGACAAGGCGCACAAGTCGTGGATATGCAGCCGTTGCGGACATGAGACCACGCTCCGTTCCGGAACGGTGATGCAGGGAAGCAACCTGCCCGTGCGTGACTGGCTCGCCGCGATGTTCCTTTTGACAGCGACCAAGCGCGCCATATCCACCAAGGAAATCCAGCGTCAGTTGGGCCGCAAGCGTTACCAACCCGTATGGGAGATGGTTCACAAGCTCCGTGACGTGATGGGCAAGCGTGATGCACGCTACAGCCTTGATGGGGATGTGGAGATAGACGAAGGCTTCTTCTCCACCGAAACGCCTGAAGGCCAGAAAGATTGTCCCTTGAAACGCGGGCGTGGAAGCCAGCGCAAGACAGCTGTCCTTGTCATGGCCGAGAGCGGTTTCCCCGAAGTCCCTTCCGGCAAGAAAAGGAGTACTCCCAAAGTCGTGAGGCACATAAAGATGGAAGTCATAGACGATTTGAAAGCGTCCACCGAGACTCCCAAGGTCAAACAGGCGACGGGCGGGAAGGCGAATGCCACGACGGATGGTTCCAACACATACGCCTCCCTTGAGAAGGACGGGGCGGTGGCTTCCCATAAGGCCATCGTCATGGATGACAAGAAGAAAGTGGGAAAGGTCTTGCCTTGGGTGCATATTGCCATCAGCAATGCCAAAAGGAGCATCCTTGACACCTACCATGACATAAAAGCGGAGTTCCTCCAACTTTACCTCAACGAGTTCTGTTACAAGTTCAACCGAAGATACTTCGGATTCAGACTCTTTGAAAGGCTTGAACTTTGCGCTTGTTCCTATAAGGCCGATTTCAAACATAGAATCTACTGATTAGGGCAATTGCGGATATTCATTTTTGTTTTTCTGTTACTCATACCACTTTTCCGGTCTGTCTCTTGCGAAGGGATATACCTCAACAATTACCCGCAGACAACCAATGGCTTACATACAAATATGCCAAAACAATATGGATAAAAAAGTTAAAGTAAAAAGGAATACCATGTTTTTGCGAAGTTGTTTCTTTGTTATTTTCAATTAAATATGTAATTTTGCTTTTGCATCGGTATATCTCTTCGCAAGAGAGTGCATTTTCTTAAAGACAGAAAACACATGGGCGACAGCATCACATACAAGCTAAAAAGCGGCAAACCGAACAAGTTCCTGAACTTCCTCTCCGGCTTCATGGGAATGGCCGTGCCGGACTGCCTATACCGCCACAGGTTGCCTGCCATGCTGGCTGAAGCCCGCAGGAGGCCAGACGCGGAATATATCCGAAACCGGGTAGACTATTACATCAAGCTTCAAACGCCTTTCCGCATCAAAGACAAGGATCTGGTGGAGAAATCGCGCAGCTGGCTGCACTACACCGGACGGCTAGGCGACTACAAGCGGGACATGTTCCACACCGCCTACTACCTTGACCAACATGACGTGACCCGTTGGTTTCCCAAGGATTTCCGTTGGAACTTCTGCCCCGGAGACGTTTATTTCACACCGGAAGAACCCACCATCGTGAAAAGCCGGTTGCTGGAGGGAGACAACAGCAACTCCGTTGTCCTCAAGCTGGACAAGTTGCGCCATTTCATGTTCGTACATGACTCCATCCCCTTCCGTGAGAAAAAAGACATGGCCATCTTCAGGGGAAAAATCCGCCAAAGCCGGGTGCGGACAAAGTTCCTGGAAATGTATTTCGGCCATCCGATGTTCGACTGCGGCGTGGTGGGACGCAACGAAGGATGCCCGGAAGAATGGATGACCCCCAAAAGAACCATCCGTGAACACTTGGATTACAAATTCATCATGGCACTCGAAGGAAACGACGTGGCCTCGAACCTGAAATGGGTCATGTCTTCCAACTCGTTGGCCGTCATGACGCGTCCCACGTGCGAGACATGGTTCATGGAAGGGACGCTCCGTCCCGGCTACCACTACGTGGAGGTGCGGGAAGACTTTGCCGACCTGCCCGGGAAACTGCGACATTACATCGAGCATCCGGACGAAGCGGAGGAGATTATCCGCCACGCCCACGAATATGTGCGCCAATTCCAGGACCACAAACGGGAAGAGCTCATCTCATTGCTCGTGATGGACAAATATTTCCAACTCTCCGGACAAAAATAAAGCCACATGATACATATCGCCTGCAACATCGACAGCAACTACGTGCGCCACTGCGCCGTGACCCTCGTGTCCCTGTTCGAAAACAACAAGAAAGAACAGTTCATGGTTCATGTCATTGCCGACAACCTGCAAGAGAGCCTGCAAAAAACGCTCGAAAACCTCTGTGCACAATATCAAAACCACATCGCGTTCTACCCACCATCTTTGGAGCTTCTGAAAGGATTTGAAATCCGGAAATTCAGCAAACGGATTTCCATGGCGACATATTACCGTTGCCTCCTGTCGGACATCCTGCCACGAGACATCGAACGGGTGCTCTATCTTGATTGCGACATCGTCGTATTAGGGAATATCCGTCCTTTTTATGACACGCCGCTCGCTGATGTCGGGGTTGCCGCCGTGGAAGATATCGGATGCAAGGAAGCCCAACGCTATGACATTCTGAAATACCCCATGGAATATTCGTATTTCAACGCCGGTGTGCTGCTGGTCAACCTTGATTATTGGCGCGCCCACGACATTCCCAAAGCATGTGCGGACTACTTCCACAAATATCCCGAACGCATCCTGTTCAACGACCAAGACCTGCTGAACAGCCTGCTTTGCCGGCACAAGACTTTCGTCCCCCTGAAATGGAACATGCAAGACGGCTTTTACCGGAACACCACGGCACTCGGCGAGGAATGGGACAAAGCACATGCCGAAGACCTGAGGCATCCCGTCGTGCTGCACTACACTAACCGCAAGCCATGGGAATACGACAGCCAACACCCACTGCGCGACGAATATTTCAAATACCTGGACTTGACACCATGGAAAGGCAAACGCCCGTGGCACACCCCCGTCAACAGGCTCAAACGTTTCTTCCGCCTCTTGCCTTTTTATATAGGAATAAGGAAACCCAAGTACATCAACCTCTCCAAATTATGAGCACCCCTCGCCGGAAACCCGCTTTCAAGCGTTTCCTGAAAAGCATAGAACGGATTGCCGTCACCTGCAAACAACGGTTCATCGTCCACTACCTGTTGAACCACGCCGAAGGCAAATCCCTGATACGACAATATGCGGGCATGCCGCCGTCTGAAACGCCCATCACTGCCACCTCACCGATATGGACCTGCTGGTGGCAAGGCGAAGAGGCCATGCCCGACATCGTGCGCGCATGCTACAACGCCATGCGCCTGCATGCCGACAACCATCCGGTGATTCTTGTCACGGAGAAAAACTACAAGGAATATGTGGACATGCCCGAATATATCATCAGGAAACTGAAAGACGGCACCATCGACCTGACCCATTTCTCGGACATCCTGCGGATGATGCTCCTGCAAAGGCATGGCGGAATATGGGCAGACAGTACTTTGCTGCTCCCGGCCAAACATGCCGACGAGTTCATCCGCCCGGACAGCGTGTTTTGGAGTTGCCACCACAAGCCGATTTATTACAACATCTCAAAAGGAGGTTGGGTGAGTTTCTTTGTGGCCAGCGGGAAAGGCAACCTGCTTCCTTCGTTTATCGCAGACATGCACTTGGCATATTGGAAAACACACAACCGGCTGGTGGACTACCTCCTGCTAGACTACACGTTTGCCATTGCCCGGAAACACGTCCAGTCCATACACGACATGATTGAGCGTGTGCCCATCACGGAAATGGGGCCGCTCGGCAAATGCCTGAACGAGGAATACACGGAAGAACGATGGAAGGACTTCTGCACACGATACGACTTCCATAAGGTGACCTACAAAATTCCCTTGCAGACCACCACTCCCAAAGGCCGGAAAACTTTCTACGGGCACATATTGGAAACCTTCCTCGCGGACAAAGGAGCCTGAAAGACTACAAACGATCCTTTTTAGCCGAGACCACCCCCGGAAGCAACCGGAGGAACTGGTTGCGCCGCTCCAACCAATAATCCGCCATGCCGGATTGAAGCGCAAAGGAAAGGTGGGCGTATAGTTTCTCCTTTTCATCCTGCGAAAGGTGCATCCGCCTGATTTTGCGGAACAGCAAACCGCGGCGCAGGCGTTTCTTGTAAACCGGCAAGGCCGGCAAGTAGCCTTCCATCATCCGTACGATTTGCACGTCCTCCCTTATGCCATCCCCATGGCGGTGGGAAGCCACTGTCGCCTTCGCGGGATGCTGGCGGAAAAAGTTCAAGTTACGATAGACCTCCACGACCTTTCCCTGCAACGCCATCTCGAACCAAAACATCCAATCGCCACAGAAACGCATCGTGACGAAGGACATGTCCGGCAACCGCAACGCATAATCGCGCCGGAAAATCGCGCCGCTGGCATTGATGATGTAATTCTTCCAATACAGGTTATGTTCCGCGTATGCCCTCCCATCAAAACAAGCAAAAAGTTTCTTTCCGCGCCGTCCCCAATGGTTCACGTCACGTCGTTCCACCCTTCCGTCCGCATCAAACAGTTTCGATCCGGCAAAGCAAATCGCTACGTCGTCATAGTGTTCCGCCAAGGAGACGCAGGTTTCCAAGAAGTCCGGACGGGCATCGTCATCGGCTTCCGCGATCCACACATATTTCCCACGTGCAAGCCGTATGCCCCGTAACCATTGTACGAAAGGACTCCCCGAATTTTCCCCATTGACCACGAGCTGAGAAACATGCTCATGGCCGCGAAACCGCTCCAGCACCTCCACACTTCCGTCCGTGGAAGCATCATCCAAAAGGATAAGCTCATAATCCGTGAAAGTTTGTTGCAACACCGATTCTATACGCCGCGTCAGATAGCGCGCATAATTGTAATTAGGGATGACCACACTGACCAAAGGCTGCTTCTTTTCCATCGTTCCAACTATTTTCCTGTCATTGCATCTTTCCTAACCTCTCACGCACCCCGTCCCGGTAAGCTTTCCATAACCGTGGCAAGTCGCTCCAGCGGTAAGCATCCGAGAAAGGTGCCGTGAACACAGCGACAACCAAATAGCCGAGCACATTGTTGAAGCCACGGAGGTACCTCACCGCCCAATTGCGGCCGTAACGGTGATTCAAATAGGCTGAATTACGGATTTGATAGAAACGTTTCCATTTTTTCTTCTTATTGCGCTCCGCCCACGTGTCGTTGGAAAAGAATTTTTCCTTATCCATCAGGGCTTCAGGGATATACAATATCTTATAACCGGCTGAAACCGTGCGCAGGCAATAGTCCGTGTCATCACAGAAAATGAAAAGTTCCCTGTTTGGAAAGCCGATTTTGTCCACCACTTCGCGCCGGACAAACAAACCTTCGAAAGCCGTGCCGCTGATTTCCACCGGAGCGTCCACCTGCATTTTGGCCAAACGCCCATGATACATGGACGCAAACGGATTCGTCAGATTAAAAGACAAGAAATCGTTGGTGAAAACCCGCCCTACCATCAAACGGCGCGGAGCCAATATGCCTGTTTTGGAATTGGCCGTATAAGGCAACATGCGCTCCATGCAATCCTCGCGCGGAAATACATCGTCATCCATACACCAAATCCAGTCGGCCCCGACCCGGCAAGCAGCCTGCATCCCTGTATAAAAACCACCCGAACCTCCTACATTCTCTTGGGAGATTACCATAATGCCCTGCTGGCCGGACAACCATTCCCCCGTTCCGTCCGTACTCCCGTTGTTCACCACGATGATGGTGTCCACCGGCTTGTTTCGCCTTAAACAAGAAAGGTTGCGTTTCAACAACTCCAAGCGGTTGTAAGTAACTACTACTGCTATGATTTTCATAGGCATACAGAATTAATAAAGCCCATCTATCTTGCCAGGCTGAGTGCTCCGGTAAGCACACATCAGGCGGAAACAAGTTTCCGGGTCGAATCCCCGCACTGCCGCGTATTCCTCGGCTAAAAGACGATGCATGTGGGGTGTGGCCGGCAAGCGTTCAAAGTTCTTGCACCCCTTTTTCAAATCAATCGACCCGATATACATGCGGTTCAAATCCACAATTTCTATCTTGATGCCCTCATCTGTCTTTTGAAACAAGATATTTCCACGCCCATAATCCTTGTGGGCATAACCATGCTCATGAAGGATTGCGGTTGTCCTTCCCACCGCCCGCACGACTTCATCTGCATAGTCAAACTTCTTATAAAACAAATCATTATATACGTATGGGCAAGTAGAAGCGAGCGTCACATAATAACTGCGGTCAAACAACAACCCCCTCCGCACATTCAGGTATCCCACGGGAAACGGCGTTCCCACCCCTACATGCAGATACATGCAAGCATGGTCGTAGGACCGTTTGGCCTTCGACGGGCGAAACACCCCATACACAAAACGGTTCACCAAGTTGGGGCGATGAAAAGACTTCACGACCAAGTCATGTTCCCCGCACCTCATCCGACGCAGTTCGTTACGTCCCTTATAAATCACCTCCCCTTCCCCGGCTGCGAAACGCTCGGGCAAGGATTGCATGAACGCCTCCAGCCCGCGGTAATCCGGATGGAGCACCAATGTCCGGTGCGCAAACACATTGGAAACTTGTCGCCTGAATGAAACCATCCCTATTCAAATTTTATCCAAACCTTTCGTAAACTTCAACCAGTAATATTTCAACGGGTTCTTGTATTTTAGTTGCTTCCACGGACGGCTTCCGTGAGGGCGATGCCACACGGGCAGCGTGGTGAAAAGGTAATTGCGGAATCCGGCCTTCAAAGCTTCATGGGAAATGGTCACGTCAAACCAGTTCTTGGAAGAGTCCAGCTGGCCGAAATCATACTTGCGCAGGAATGCGGGAGTGAGCAAAGAGCAGCAGAAGCTACAATGCTTCTTCTCTGGAAAGACTTGGTTCTCGCGTCCCTTGGCATACAGATACGGATAATTTATCACACCGCCCTCATCCGTCGTGACGGCAGCGGCGATGGCACAATCCGGCCGCGCCGCCGCGCCGTCGAAAAGCCCCTGCAAGGTATTTTCCTTCACCACCACATCCGACTCCACGATAAGCAGCCCGGCATCCTCCGCCAATGCCTCGCGCTGCGCCACCTGCAACACCAACAAGTAATTGGGTGAAGGATGGTCTGTCAAGTCCGAAAGATTGACCAGCCTGAAACCCAACTCCTTTGATGCGGCCTCCAGCCGCGCCGTATTCTCCGCCGTGCTGAAATCATTATATATTGTATAGGTGAAAGGGACGTTCGTCCGGGAAGCCAGCACCGCCTTTACCGTTTCGAGCGTGAAATCAATGGAGTCTTTCACCGGAGTGATGATATGCAAACTTTTCATTCCTGTCATTTATGAGTTTCTAAGTTCCTGCCTACAAAGAGCCAAGGCAGCCGCCACCGTGTCGTCCATGTCTGCATAGACATATTGCCCCAAACGTCCTCCGAACAACACCTTATCCTGACGTGCAGCCAACTCCTGGTAACGCAGGAGAATGCCTGTGTTCCGCCTGTCATTCACTGGATAATAAGGTTCTTTTCCCGGTGAAAACGTATCGGGATATTCATACGTGACAACCGTCGTCGGCTGTGTGCCAAATTCGAAATGCTTGTGTTCGATGACACGCGTATAAGGCACCTCGCGCCCCGTATAGTTCACCACTGCATTGCCCTGGAAATCTTCCACGTCAAGGTGCTCGTGCTCGAAACGGAGGCTGCGATATTCCAACCGCCCAAAGCGGAAATCAAAGAACTCGTCAATACAACCTGTGAAAAGGATGCGTTCCGCCACATTGTCCCACTCAGTCCGGCAGGAAAAATAATCTTCGCCCAGCCTCACTTCTATGCCATCCAGCAACGCGTCTGTCAACACATTATATCCGCCTTTTGGGATGCCCTGATAGGCATCATTGAAATAGTTGTTGTCGAAAGTGAAACGGAAAGGCACCCGCTTGATGATGAACGCAGGAAGTTCCGTGGCCGGACGCCCCCATTGCTTTTCCGTGTAACCTTTAATCAACGTCTCGTAAATGTCCCTCCCGCACAACCTGAGAGCCTGTTCCTCCAAGTTCGCCGGTTCCCCGGCACTGGCATATGCCCCCCGCTGCTCATCAATCTTCGCCCTGGCTTCCGCCGGTGTCTTCACGCCCCACAACTGGTAAAAAGTGTTCATGTTGAAAGGCATGTTGTACAACCTTCCGCCGAAACAGGCCAACGGAGAATTGGTGAAACGGTTGAACTCCACAAAACGGTTCACGTAATCCCATACTTCCTTGTTGTCCGTATGGAAAATATGTGCGCCATATTGATGCACCCGGATGCCGTCCACCTCTTCGCAGTGGATGTTGCCCCCGCTATGCATACGCTTGTCAATCACGAGACAACGTTTTCCTGCTTTTTTTGCCTCGTGTGCGAATACGGCTCCGAAAAGCCCTGCACCCACAACCAGATAATCATATTTTTCCATATCCACTGCCTGTTTGTCCTCAGACATTTTCATGAACTTGACGTTTTCGTTCAAGCCATTCCTCTTTCGTCCGTTTCCACCGCTTGTGCGTCCACAGCCAATACTGCGGCGCTTTTTGTATCATCCGCTCCAAATACTGCATGAACAAAGCCGTCATGTCGTATTCCGTGGCAGGTGTAGCCGGTGCTTCCATCCGGCGGAACGTGCATTCATAGTACCCCCGGCGCGGACGGGACATTTCCCCGAAGAAATAAGCCGCCCCTACTTGCCGTCCGATTTGCTCCGCTCCCGTGAACACTGCGGTCTCGCGATGCAGAAACGGCACGAAGAAATGCATGCTTTCCCATTTGGGCAACTGGTCGGAAATGAATCCTATCATCGTGGGACGCTGTTCGCGTTTCAACTGTACGATGCGCCGCAACGTGGCACGCATCGGAATAGATTCCCCGCCGAATTTCCCCCTCAATTTCAGGAAAAAACGATCCACGGCTTTATTATAGATAGGATGGTAAATTTGCCCGCAATGGATGGCAGGAGAAACGAACCACGGCAAGGAAGCAATCCATTCCCAGTTGCAGTAATGTCCCAAATAAATAAACACAAAAGGATGGCCTTCGTCACGAAACGCGCTTTCCAACTGCTCCAAGCCCCTAAAAGAAATATGCTTCCGCATGGATTTCCGGGAAATGGAAGTCAATTTCAAAGTCTCAAAGATATAGTCGCAAAAGAAATGATAAAACTTACGCCCGATATCCTCCCTCTCTTTCTTCGTCTTTTCCGGGAATGAGCCTGCCAAATTCTCCCGCACCACGCCACGGCGGTATCGCACCACGTAATAAACGAAAAAGAACAGCACGTCGGAGATTCGATACAAGAGCCAAAACGGCAACAAGGACACCAAATGGCTGAAGCCATACACCATCCAATATTGAAAGTTCGTCCATTTGTCGTCTCGCATGCCCTCGTCTGTTATCTTTTGAAAGAATGTTGCAAAGCTAAACAAACTTTTTTGAATCGGCAATAAATCTCTGATAAAAACTCATTAACTTTGCAACATGAAAATAGTGGTGGACGATAAAATCCCGTTTATCCGGGAAGCCATAGCGCAAATCTCAGACCAGGTCGTTTACAGGCCGGGGAAAGACATCTGCCCCGAAGACGTGCAGGATGCCGATGCCCTGATTATCAGGACGCGCACCCGTTGTGATGCCGCCCTGCTACAAGGCAGCAAAGTGTCTTTCATCGCGACAGCCACCATCGGCTACGACCATTTGGACACAGACTACCTGAAACAGGCACACATCGCATGGACTAATTGTCCGGGGTGCAATGCCAGCTCCGTGGGACAATACCTGCATTCCTGCCTCCTTCTGTTGGAGAAAGAAAAAGGCTACGACCTGACGCAAACAACCATCGGACTGGTAGGCGTGGGGCATGTGGGACATGCCGTGATTGAGGCTATCCGCCCGCTGGGAGTACATATCCTGCTAAACGACCCACCGCAAGCCGAAACCTTGCAGCAAGCGGGGGAAGCAGCCGACATGTTCCTGAGCCTGGAAGAGCTACAATCACGATGCGACATCATCTCGTTCCATACACCGCTCATTCTTAATGGGAAACACCCCACATACCATTTGGCAGACAAACACTTCTTCGGCAAGCTTGCTCGCAAGCCCGTCATCATCAACACGAGCCGTGGAAGCGTAATCGACAATCAAGCCTTGCTCCAAGCTCTCAAGGAAGGGAAAATAAGGGATGCCATCATCGACACTTGGGAAAACGAGCCAGACATCAACCAGGAACTGCTACACCTTATATATATAGGCACCCCGCATATCGCCGGATATTCCGCCGATGGCAAAGCCAACGCCACGCGAATGGCACTGACAGCCTTGTGCCGCCATTTCCACCTTCCGGCCAATTTCCAAATCCATGCCCCCAAACTGCCCCGGAATGCCATACCTTTCCCCTTTGCACCTGAAAAAGAACTGGCCTTGGAACTGTACAACCCACATACAGACAGCATGAAGCTGAAAAACCATCCCGAACTCTTCGAGGACCTGCGGGGAAACTATCCTCTACGAAGGGAAATTCCGGAAATCATGATGTAAAAAAGCCCAAAATCTTGCACAAAGCCCACCTCTGTGTGCAAAAACGTGTAATTTATTCCACAAAATACTTGCATAAATGAGAAAAAAGAGGTTCCTTTGCAGCGAATTTAATAGAATTACATTAACAATAATCAAAAAATTACAACTATGTCTGAATTAGAATCTAAAGTAAAAGCTATCATTGTGGATAAATTGGGTGTTGACGAAGCAGAAGTAGTGCCCACGGCAAGTTTCACCAACGATTTGGGTGCTGATTCATTGGACACCGTGGAATTGATCATGGAATTCGAAAAGGCATTCGGCATCAACATTCCCGATGACCAGGCTGAGAAAATCACCACTGTGGCAGACGCCATCAACTACATCGAAGCCAACACGAAATAAGGTAGTTTCCCACAAACAATTATAATGGAATTAAAAAGAGTTGTTGTAACGGGTATAGGAGCTATCACGCCTCTAGGCAATTCCGCCGAGGAAACATGGAAAAACATGGTGGCGGGTGTAAGTGGCGCAGGGCCTATCACGTATTTTGACGCGTCTTTGTTCAAGACCCATTTCGCCTGTGAGGTGAAAGGGTTCAACGCCAATGACTTCATTGACCGCAAAGAAGCCCGCAAGATGGACTTATATACCCAATATGCAATCGCTGCGGCAAAAATGGCCGTTGAAGACTCCAAGGTGGACTTGGACACGCTAGACAAGAACAATGTCGGTGTGGTCTTCGGGGTTGGCATTGGTGGCATCCATACTTTTGAGGAAGAAGCCGGAGCGTATGCCGTTTCGGGCGCGGAACTGGGACCGAAATACAGCCCATTCTTCATTCCCAAGATGATTGCGGACATCGCCAGCGGCCACATTTCCATCATGTATGGTTTCCATGGACCGAATTACACCACGACATCTGCATGTGCCTCTTCCACCAACGCTTTGGCCGACGCTTTCAACCTCATCCGTTTGGGTAAGGCAAGCATGATTCTGAGCGGCGGTGCCGAAGCTGCCATCTGGCCGGCCGGCGTAGGCGGGTTCAATGCCATGAAAGCATTGTCAACCCGCAATGACGACCCGACACATGCTTCACGTCCGTTCAGTGCCAGTCGCGATGGCTTCGTCATGGGCGAAGGTGCCGGTTGCCTGATTTTGGAAGAACTGGAACATGCGAAGGCACGTGGCGCAAAGATTTACGCGGAAATGGCAGGTGCCGGAATGTCGGCAGACGCCTACCATATCACAGCATCCCATCCGGAAGGCTTAGGTGCTAAATTGGTCATGGAGAGGGCATTGGAAGATGCCGGAATGACACCGGAAGACATTGACTACATCAATGTGCATGGTACTTCGACCCACGTGGGCGACATCTCCGAGGCCAAGGCCATCAAGGAACTTTTCGGCGAGCATGCCTACAAGTTGAACATCAGCTCCACGAAATCCATGACCGGCCACTTGCTAGGTGCGGCTGGAGCAGTGGAAGCCATGGCCAGCGTGATGGCTGTCAATCAAGACATCGTGCCTCCGACCATCAACCATGAAGAAGATGACAAGGACGAGGAAATAGACTACGACCTGAACTTCACCTTCAACAAGGCGCAGCAACGCACCGTACGTGCGGCATTGAGCAACACGTTCGGCTTCGGAGGGCACAATGCATGTGTAATCTTTAAAAAATACGCAGAATAACCCGTGTATTTAGAAAACCTGATAGAAAGGATAAAGCTCCCTTTTCGAAAGGAAAAGGAGCTTTATTCTTCTTTTTATAAGATTTTGGGATTTTATCCTAGCCACATCCAATACTACGAACAGGCTTTGCACCACAAATCGTCTTCCATCCGAAGGGAAGGTTCCAAAATCAACAATGAACGACTTGAATTTTTGGGCGATGCCATCCTTGATGCAGTAGTGGGCGATATCGTTTTCCGCCATTTTGCCGGAAAGCATGAAGGATTTCTCACCAACACCCGCAGCAAAATTGTGCAACGCGAATCGTTGAACAAGCTTGCCATCGAAATAGGCCTGGACAAACTCATCATTTCCTCAGCCCATTCCTCAACCCATAACAACTACATGTATGGCAACGCTTTCGAGGCATTGGTGGGCGCCGTCTATTTGGACAAAGGATATTCCTACTGCATGCGTTTCATCGGACAACGCATCATGACACGCCTGATTAACATCGACACAGTGGCCTATAAAGAAGTTAACTTCAAAAGCAAACTCATCGAATGGGGACAAAAAAGACGGGTCAATGTCATTTTCGACTTGGTTGAAGAAGGCAAGGAAGGCGACAGCTCGCCTGTGTTCGTCAGCCAAGTGAGCATTGAAGGCGTGACATGTTGCACAGGCAAAGGCTATTCCAAAAAGGAAAGCCAGCAACAAGCTGCAAAAGACACACTCACGCTACTCAAGAAATCGCCCAAGGTTTTCGAAAACATCATGTCCAACAAAAAAGAACGGGAAACCTTATCCGAACAAGTCACAAAAATGCCCCAAGACGACAATGATGTGTCCACGACAAATGCAATTCCCATAGAGCATCCGGACTTCGACCTCTCGGACATCAAGATTTCCACACGGGCAAAAAACAAAGAAGAAATCGTAGCTGCCGCCGAAGCCGCCGCATTCCAATCGTAATCTTTTGTGGAGGGATTCGGCTATCCACCCATTAAAAACTGTATAATCTTCGTTATTCTGATAACTTTAAACTACTTTTGCACCGAATAATAGAAAGATTCCTGTGGAAACGCAATATGAATAGGACAAAACTTATCAATTGTTTTCTTTCCGGAAGACAGAAAAAGATTTTCCAACAATACGCATCCCGTGCGGAAGAGATACAGGCAAAAGTACTACAGCACCTGATAAGACGGGGCACCCACACGGAATGGGGAAAAATGCATGGATTCAACAAGGTGAAAGATTATGCGGACTTTGCCGCTTCCTCACCCCTCAACACATACGAAGAACTCAAAGGATATATCGACCGCATGCGGCACGGGGAAAAGGACATCCTTTGGCCGGGACAAGTGCGCTGGTACGCCAAGTCATCTGGCACGACAAACGACAAAAGCAAATTCATCCCCGTGAGCCGCGAATTCCTGCGCGACACACACTACCAAGGCGGAACGGACAGCGTGGCCATGTATCTTGCCAACAACCCACAAAGCCGGATGTTCGACGGGAAAGCCCTAATCCTTGGCGGAAGCCATAGCCCGAACTATAACCTGCCCCACAGCCTCGTGGGCGATTTGAGTGCGGTGCTGATTGAGAATGTCAGTGCCTTCGTCAACCATTTCCGCGTCCCCTCGAAAGACATCGCCCTCTTAAGCGACTTCGAGGAGAAGCGCAACCTCATAGCCCGCGCCACGCTCCAAGAAAACGTGACAAGCCTGAGCGGCGTGCCTTCATGGATGATGTCCGTATTGGACCGCATCTTGGAAATTTCCGGGAAAAAACACGTTAGCGACGTGTGGCCCAACCTCGAAGTGTTCTTCCATGGCGGCGTAGCTTTCACGCCCTATCGCAAGCAGTACCAACAGCTTATCCCGAAACCTGACATGCACTACATGGAAACCTATAATGCCAGCGAAGGTTTCTTCGGGCTCCAGACCGACTTGGGAGACAGGGCCATGACGTTGATGATCGACTACGGCGTGTTCTATGAATTCATCCCAACGGAAGACTTGGAGAAAGAGCACCCGCGTATAGTCCCGCTTTGGGGCGTAGAAACGGGGAAGAACTACGCCATGGTTATCAGCACCTCGGCCGGCTTGTGGCGATACCTGATTGGCGACACCGTGAAGTTCACCGGGAAGTCGCCCTACAAGTTCATCCTCACGGGACGCACAAAATCCTTCATCAACGCCTTCGGCGAGGAACTCATCGTGGACAACGCGGAAAACGGGCTGAAAACCGCCTGCGACGCCACGGGGGCACAAGTGCGCGAATACACCGCCGCCCCTGTCTATATGGACGAAAAAGGACGTTGCCGCCACCAATGGCTGATAGAATTCGTGCAGGAACCGGACTCGCCCGGGCATTTCGCCGACGTGCTGGACGGCGCCTTGCAGGAACTCAACTCCGACTATGAGGCAAAACGCCACAAAGACATCACCCTGCAACACCTGGAAGTCATCCCCGCCCGTAGCGGCTTGTTCGACGACTGGCTGAAAGCCAAAGGCAAGCTCGGGGGACAACACAAGATTCCCCGCCTGAGCAACACGCGCGACATCATCGAAGAACTCCTGTCCATGAACCATTGAAAAAAGAACCACATCATGCACAAGACCAACCCACACCCGCTCCTGGCCATCCTCGTGCTGCTCCTGTTGGCCGCCTGTGCCAGCATAGGCTCCCCGAGAGGAGGAGCTTATGACATCACGCCCCCCAAAGTCGTGAGATGCCAGCCCGCGAACATGGCCACGGACAACAAGGACAAACGGCTGACGCTGACGTTCGACGAATATGTGGTGATAGAGAATGCCTCGGAAAAAGTCGTCGTCTCGCCACCGCAAAAAGAAATGCCGGAAATCCGAACCAGCGGTAAGAGGATACACATCACCCTCTACGACACATTGCAAGAGAACACAACCTACACCATCGACTTCGCGGACGCCATCGTGGACAACAACGAAGGAAACCCCATGGGCAATTTCACCTATTCTTTCTCCACAGGCGACCACATCGACACCATGGAAGTCTCCGGGACGCTGCTCGAAGCTGAGAACCTGGAGCCCGTGAAAGGGATGCTCGTCGGCTTATATGCCGACCTCTCCGACACGGCTTTCACCACCCGTCCTTTCGCGCGGGTGGCACGCACCGACGGGCGCGGGCGCTTCACCATCAAAGGAGTGGCACCGGGCAGATACCGCATTTACGGCCTGCAGGACATGGACGGCGACTCGCGTTTCTCGCAAAAAGCCGAGAAAATCGCGTTCGACACCATCGTCATCGAACCGTCCTGCGGCCCCGACAGTCGCCAGGACACCGTGTGGACAGACTTGGACAGCACGGCCATCGACACCATCAAGACAGTACACTTCACCCACTTCTATCCCGACAATGTCGTCCTGCGCGCCTTCACCGAAGGGTTCCAAGAGCTCCACCTGCTGAAGACGGAACGCCCCGTCCCAGACTTTTTCACCCTCTATTTCACGGCTCCCATGGACTCTCTTCCCATCATCAAAGGGCTGAATTTCGACATCGAAGACTGCGGTCTAGTGTTGGAACGTTCCGCCCAAGGCGACACGCTGACCTATTGGATTACCGACACGCTGGTATCCGACAAAGACACGCTTTCGTTGAGCATGACCTACCAAGACACCGACACACTGGGAAAGCTTGCATGGCGCACCGACACGCTCGACCTCACGCCCAAAATCACCCGCAAACGCCAACGGGAAGACCTGCGGAAAAAAATAGAAGACTGGGAAGACCAGCAGAAGAAAGCCCGCAGGCGGCAAAAAGAAAAATATGTGCCGGAGCCCAACCCGTTCCTGCGCGAAGAACTGGGCTACAAGACACAACCCACGGGAAGCGTCGCCCCCATGGAAAACGTGCTGTTCACGTTCGAAGAACCCGTTGCCCACGTGGACACGGCGGCTCTGCGTTTCTTCAAGCAGAAAGACACGGCATGGGTGGAAGAGCCCTACTTGTTCTTGCCCGTGGAAAACAGCCTGAGGGACTACAGGCTCTATGCCGAATGGGTGCCGGGGGAGAAATACAAACTGGAAGCCGACAGCAATGCCATCACTAGCATACTGGGCAAACTAAGCGCACCCATCAAAAAGGAGATTCCCGCCACGCCAGAAGAAGAATTCAGCGCACTGTTCGTCCGGCTCATCATGCCCGACACCAACGTGGTGGTGCAACTGATGGACAACAGCGACAAGGTGGTGCGCTCCGTCAAGGCCGTGGACGACCGTGCGGACTTCTTCTACCTCGACCCGGGAGAATACTACCTGCGGCTCTTCATCGACCGCGATGGTGACGGGAAATGGACTACAGGGCTTTACGAGCAAGGCCGGCAGCCCGAAGAGGTCTTCTATTTCCCCAAACCCATGGTGCTGCGGGCACAATGGGAGGTTGAACAAGACTGGGAACCCAGATCCATCCCGCTGGACAAACAAAAACCAGAAGCCATCACCAAGCAAAAACCCGACTCGGAAAAACGTATCAAGCAGCTCGAAGCGCAACGAGAATACGAGCGCGAACAACGGGAACGGAAAAGGAAATAACCCACTTAAAACAAGATAAACAATGAAAAAAGCTATCCTCATATTAATCCTTGCGCTATGCACCGGGACATCCGCGGGACTCAAGGCGCAATGCACGGCAGAAAACCTGGCCTTCTCCGCCGGCGAAGACTTGTCCTACAAGCTCTATTTCAACTGGAAATTCATTTGGGTCACGGTGGGCAGCGCCAACATGAGCATCAAAAGCACGAATTACCAAGGCCGCGACACCTACCAATGCGACCTCATCACGCGCGGAAACCGCATGGCCGACCGCCTTTTCGTGTTGCGCGACACGCTCATCAGCGTCGTGGACAAGGAACTCGTCCCCTACTACTACCGGAAGGGAGCCCTCGAAGGAGACCGCTACACGGTGGACGAAGCCTGGTACAGCTATGGCGGAGGCAAGAACCACGTGAAACTGCGCTTCAAAACCCACCGCGACGAAATCCGCCACGCCGAACAGCAAACCAGCCTCTGCGTCTATGACATGCTCAGTATGATGCTCCGCGCCCGTTCTTTCGATGCTTCCGATTACAAGGTGGGACAGAAAATCCACTTCCCCATGGTCGATGGCGGGAAGGTGGAAGAACAAACGTTGATATACCGGGGCAAAAAAACCTTTAAAATGGAGGAAAGCAAAACCAAATACCGCTGCCTCGTCTTTTCCTTCGTGGAATATGAGGAGGGAAAGGAAAAGGAAGTGGTCACGTTCTACATCACCGACGACCTCAACCACCTTCCCGTGCGCCTCGACATGTACCTGCGCTTCGGCTCCGCCAAGGCTTTCCTGACCGAAGCCAAGGGTGTGCGCAACCCGCAGACCTCCATCATCAAGTAGAAACCCACAAGACATACAAAAAAATGCCATGAAAAAGTCAGATTTCGCCTTCATCGCGGTCATCCTCGCGATTTTCGCCCCGTTCGCCCTCTCAGAGACGCTCTACGGCTGGTACAAATCCTTCAATGCCGAACACGGCATGGTGATGAGTTTCCTGAAGTTTGCCATCCTTTCCACGGCCGGCGAGTTGCTGGGCCTGCGCCTCAGTGCCGGCATTTACCTGAAACGGGGATTCGGAGTGTGGCCACGCGCCGTGGTGTGGGGCATCTTGGGCATGGGCATCAACCTGGCCATGATTATTTTCTCCAACGGCGTACCGGTGGCCCTCGAATATTGCGGGTTGCAAGGGGCAACTGCGGCCATGGCCGGCCCGGTTACCCTGATGAAAGTGTTGACAGCCCTCTGCATTTCCATCGGGATGAACGGCATCTTCGCCCCCGTGTTCATGACGTTCCACAAGATTACTGACACCCACATCCTGGCCTGCGGAGGTTCGTTGCGCGCCTTGGCCACCCCCATCCCGATGGCCCGCATCATGACCGGGCTGAACTGGGACGCGCAGTGGAATTTCGTGTTCAAGAAAACCATTCCCTTCTTTTGGGTGCCTGCCCACACCGTCACGTTCCTGCTCCCGGGCGAGGCCCGCGTGCTGTTCGCAGCCCTGCTGGGCGTGGTGCTCGGCGTGTTGCTGGCCGTGGCCGCACGGATGAAAAGCAAAGGATGAATCACATGATAGGAGCGGAAATCACATTGGAAGGCCGAAGCCCTGTCACGGTAGCCGCCGACAACGCCTACATCTTCATCTTTTGCGGAGGAAAAGCCGGCGACGACCTGACAGCCGGAGGAAGCAACCCTACCGAATTTCTCAGTTGGTTCGACTTCCGGAAGTTGCATGTGGGTGACAAAATCAAAATACGCATCGTGGAGACGGAACAGGCCTCGCCCCCACTGCAAACCAAGCCGCAAAGCCGCGAACAGATAAAACAACGTTACGAGGAACTGAGAGCCGAACTGAAGGCCAAGGGACTCATCAAATAAAGCAACCATGAAAGGGCTCGTAATCAAAAGCACCACATGGGACGGCGAAACCTACAAAATCGCCGCCACGGAAGGCATCCACTTGTCGGTGGAAATGTCATATCGCTACGGTGCAATATGGTGTCCTTCCGGAAATAATGGGAAAGAATCCCTCAGTTGGCGGGGAGGACACCTGGACGTGGGCGATGAAGTGGAAATCCGCGTGACCGAAATCACGCCGGAAGAAATCACGCCGCCCACTGAAATCCACAAGCAGGGAACCATCCCGCCCCTGTCAAAGATTGACGACCCCGAACTATGGGCAGACAAACTGTACACCTACCTGCGCTACAAGAAAATTTTGGAAGACGAGGGGCTGATATAGACGCATTTTTTACAGCCGGAGTTTCTGTTTCCACAAGCTCCTGAATACCCATTGCGTGGGATTTACGTGCCCACGCAATGGAGTATCAGAATTTTCAATCCCCCAAAAAGGTTTCCTATTCACCACCCAACAACTCGGCCAGCTTGTCCGCCAAATCCTGTCCGCGCAAGCCGCGGGCCACAATCTTTCCACCGGAAACCAGTACCGTGGCAGGAATGGCCCGTACACCATAAAGCGCGGCACCCTCGCAGTCCCAACCTTTCAGGTCGGAGATGTGCAGCCACGGCAGTCCGATTTGTTTGATGGCATTCTTCCAAGCCTTCCCGTCGTTGTCCAGCGACACACCCAAGATTTCAAGCCCCTTGTCGTGGTAACGCTCATAGAGCGACTTCACCAACGGCATCTCCGCCCGGCAAGGGCCGCACCAGCTGGCCCAAAAGTCCACGAGCAACACCTTGCAGCCCTTGGCCGCCTCGGAAACGGACAGTTTGCCGCCCTCGGGCGTGTCCATCGTGAAGTCCACCAAGTCGCAGCCCTCTTTCGTCTGACGCAAGGAAACCAAGTATAGCTTCATCTGCTTCACCTCGTCGGTTCGCAGGATAGCCGGCACCTTGTCCACCAAAGCCTCAGCCTCAGCCGGGTCGATTTTATCAAAGATATCCCCCAAGGCACGCACGCCGGAAAGCTGGCCGATATGGGTGCGGCAAAAAGTCAGGCGGTAATCCTGCGTGTTCTTGTCCGCTTGTTCCGATTCGGCTCGTTTGGCCTTGCGTTCCGCTTCCGAAAGGGTCGTGTCGTTCGATGCCCTGTACAGGTCAAGACTCACCCCGCAAAGCCGCTCAATTTCGTTGTGGTATTCACACCAAGCCTCATTGGCCGGAGTGCCGCTTACCTCGATTGTCGAAGGGTCGGATTTCAGGTGGACTTTGATGTCGCCATTCTCCAGGATGATTTCCGAGCTGCACGAGCCTCCGGCCGCCGTCTTGCAGCCCAGCGAACGGAACACGGCGGTGTCCTGACGGCCTTCGAACAAAAAGCTACCGTCTTTCACTACCGTCTCGGCGACAGGCACCACGCTCCAACCTTTATAATAATACATCTTCACCGTGTCGCCGTCGGCGGCACCTTCCGCCGTCCCCGCCACACGGTAAGACGGCGACTGAGCCATGGCCGTAAGAACGGCTACACAAGCCCCTAAAATCAAAATCACCTTTTTCATTTGCTATCTCTTTTGAAATGATTCTCCAAAACCTTGCGGATGTCTTCCACGCCGCCCGGTGTCCTCAGCACACGTCCGTCGGGAGCCACCAGCATGTAGTAAGGCACTCCGTTGCCCACCCCATACTTGCTGAAGAAATCCTTGTAGCCCTGCGGGGTCAGCCGATACTCCGGCCACGGCATCGGTTTCCGCGCCATCGCCCCGCGCCAGGCCTCCTCCTTCTCGTCGCAGGAAACGCCGACGACGGCAAAGTCCGGCGCATACCGTTCATACAACCTCTTGATGTCCGGCATGGCCCCCAAGCACATCCCGCACCACGAAGCCCAAAAATCGACCAGTACGAGCTTGCCGGCGGGAATCACCCCGCACAGGTTGCAAGGCTTGCCCAGCGTGTCCGTCAACGCCAGGTCCACCACCCCGCTCCCGGCAGCCGCCTTGCGGGCCCGGTCTGCCAAGCGGAGAAATTCGGCATAACGTGCCGTGTCGGCAGGCACCGACGTGATGCTGCCCGCCAGCGCGTCCACCTCCTCGCGCGTCAGGGAGTAGGCCCGTTCCAGCCAGGCGTTGGCAAAGAGCAGGGACACCGCCGAATGCGGATGCCCTTGGATGAACTCACGCGCCACCTCCTCGCGCATGGCTTGCGCCTTCCGGGCATCGCCGCCGCTGCGCCGGTAGAGCATCAGGTTGTAAGTGTTGAAGTCCTCCTGCACCTCGCCGCCCGTGATGCGGAACGAAGGGGTGCAGGCAAAGTCCACCCGCATGTCGGCATAAGAACCGGCCTGCACGGTCATCGGCACATTATCGACAAACACGTCGGTGTAGGTCCAACAGATGGAGTCCTTCGGCCATCCGTGCTGTTGCACGAGGTCCAGGTTGTTCGTGACCAGCGTTCCCACCTCGGGGCGCGCCACGCTGCCCCGCAGCCGGAAAGCCCCATCCTTCACCCGCGTTTCCACCAACGTCTTGTGATTGCACAGCAACGCCACGTTGACCCCGTCGCGCATGCCCGGCACACGGCCTTCGAGCGTGAACTTCTGTGCTGAAACAAGGCCGCATACGCCCCAACAGACGCATGCGGCCATCCAACCATTCCGTATTCCCTTCATGGTTTGCCTTCCTTATTTTTTGCGGTAAAGCACTTTCTTCCCGTCAATGATGTAAATGCCGTCCTTGCCGGGAGCCATCAAGCGGCGGCCTGCCAGGTCATACACGCCCTGCACCTTGGCGGGAGCCTTCTTCGCATCGGCCTTCACGTCCTCAATGCCCGTCTCCAACGAACCACCATTGATGGTCAGCACGTCTGCCGTCACGTTGCAAGTGTCGGGCACAGCCAAATAGGCCGTCCACGGTTCCACGAAACCTTCCGTGGCGCGAACGAACTGCCCGCCCTGATACAGGAAGTAGCTCTTGCCTTCAGTGCTGAGCGTGTCAATGCTGACACCGTTTTCACCGGAAGAAATCAAGAGGTCATCGGCAAAGAGCGAGGCATAAGGATCATCATAATAAGTGATGGTGCATTCCCCTTCACCATAAAGCAAATAGCCTTGGTTGGCATTGACAGAAAAACCATATTCTAGCAAATTCACATTGCCATTCACGATAGAATCTGAATAAACCACATTGCCGTTCATTTTTCCGGCCAAATAAGCAGCTTTGGGTGAACTCCAAAGAATATACCCTCCCTCCTCAGGGAATGTGAAACGATAAGCCGAATCGCAATCGAAATGGGCCGTGTAGGTCTCCGCCTCAGACACAGTCAAAACCAATGGATTGTCAGTAATCCGGTTGCCCTTGCTGTCAGTCCAATAAGCGAAACTACAGTTGTCATAATTCGGCGTACCCGTCAATGTGATTTCATCGCCGACATCGTTCAACACTTTAGAAATCTCTATTTTCCCCAAATCTTCCTCACCTGGCACATAACGCGTCACCACGCGGGCAAACATGGCATAATAAGTGGAGTCCGGTTCCAAGGGATAGAATACCGGAAGGTCTATTCCATCAGCCCGCCCTTCGGTCTTGGCCGTTACGGTAAGCGTAGTAGGAGTCGTACTATCGTAGGCAATCAATGTTTCCCCGTCACTAGACCATCCGGAGAACAGATATCCTTCCGCCGGTTTAACCCAAACATTGAAAGTCGTACTAGGATCATCATCAAGAGCATCTGCCATAAACTTGTAGTCTTGAGTCTCTTGAAAGTCTGGCACGACCTCTTCCACCGCCGTCGTATCGGCATAAACCAATCCCTTGCCTGACGGCAATGTCTCCATCTTTGCCCAAAAATAATGGTAAGACGAACTACCTGCGAACGAGCTTACCGCCCATGCAGCCAACACAGCCAAGGCGCACAACCGCCCCGCTAACTTCCCAAACGTAGAATTTTTCCTCATACTCTTTTTCTTTTAGAATTTGACTTATTGTTTTTGATTCTCTCTTCCTTATATATATAGGCGTGGTAGAAGCAACGCATGGCCATCGCGCCGAACAGGCACCACAACGGATAGTCGGGACAGGGCAACCACGCGCAGGCCACGATGAAACCCGCCAGCACCAGCCCGTAAAACCCATAGACCTTCCGCCACACGTCCGGGGCAAACGGACGCATCCGGCTCCACACATACACCGCCAGCGGCAGGATGTTGAGCACCACGTGGTATTTGTTCCATCCCGTGGCCACCAGGTCGGAGCACCACCACAGGAAAGCCATGAACAGTCCCGCCAACGCCTGCACCGCAAACAACACCGCGTCCGCCACCCGTCCGCACCTGCGCCAGCTCCCCGCATGCCTCCACTGCGCCACGGTCAGCAGCACCGTCATCAGCAAAACCGCGCCGAAAACCGCCAACGGGCCGGGAAACCGTGATGAAGGCACGGCATCCGCGCCGGGGTCGTACAACACTTCGGGCGCACCGGCCAACAACGGGCGGCGACAACCCGCCGTGTCCTCAATGCAGGCATCCGACCACACTTCCACGATGTCGGCCGGCACCATCACCCGCTTTTCCAATGCCACTTCGCGGTCGGCCTCGTCGCCCATCATCAACATCATGAACACCCGCGTCCACGGAAACGGCTCCAAGGCCCGGCAGGCGATTTCCCGCCGCGAGCCATGCACCCATTCCGGCAAGCGGCCATATACGATGCGCTCACGGGCCAAGGCACAGTCCACGAACGAAACCACCTCAAGCCCGCAACCGCGGTTCAGGTAGTCGTAGGTCATGTACAGCCCCTCGGCCACTTTCCCGTCCAGCAACCTCCACAACTCGCGCTTCTCTTCCGCCGTCAGGTTCAGGGGATAGCCCGTCACCTTGCGTCGTTCAGCCTTTTGGGCCGCCACATAGTCCGAAATCCGCACCACGACCAACCCCACCCGGGCTTTGCCGGCCAGGAACCCCCAGACCTCTTCCATCGGCTGCGCGATTTCGGAACTGAAACAATAGTCCATCCCATAGGTGGGGCATTCCATCCGCAACGTGGCATGCCCCAGCGTGGAATAGAGCGCACCGCCCGAAGGGGCCGAAACCACCAAAGAGACCCGGACAAAATCCGTAGTGTCCGCCCACAGCGGGTCCGCCTTGTGTACATCGCCCCACGCATGGAACGACACGCACAAAACGCCACACAACGCTGCCAGCCACCTGCGGAACCTCATCATCGCCTGTCCTCCCCGCCGTTTACTGAAGCAACGAATCAATCAAGGTTTTCGTGGATTCTTCCGACGGGCGGGAAGCCGACGACTGATAAAGCTTGCCTTCGCGGTCGAAAAGCATGAAACGGGGTATGCCCGTGATGTTGTAGTACTTCACGCCTTCGGAATCATCGGGATTGGGTATGTTGTACTGTTCCCAAGCCGGTTTGTCGGCGGCTATCATCTTTTTCCAGGCCGCCACGTTGGTGTCGATAGACACACTGATGACACGCACCCGGTCGTTGTCCTTGTAATGTTCCACCAGCTTCTCCAGATAGGGAATCTCCCGGCGGCAGGGGACGCACCAGGTGGCCCAGAAATCGACATAGGCCACTTTTCCGCCGCCCACCAGCGACTTGAAGCCCACGGTCTTGTCCTCCGGCGTGTTCACCGGGAAGTCAATGGCAGGCCGTCCCGGTTCGTTACGCACGAGAATGTCCAGCTGATTCCGCACGATGGGCACATAAGTCGTGTCGGTCGCCACGTCCAGATATTGTTCCAGCACATCCTTCATCGGCGAGCCACCGAACTGCATCAGGAAGAACTGCCCCATCATGTAGCGGTTGGCCACCCGGTTGCGCACGTCCTGGTCGGACACCAACGCCTTCAGGCACTTCAACTGTGCCGCATCGGACGACAAAGGTTTATAACGGTCGGCATGCGCGGCATAATACCAAGCCAGATAGCCACAAATGTCGTCCACGGCCGCCGTGTCGTTCATCTGGATGGTTTTCGTGAAAACCATGAAATCGGCATCCGCGCCCATCTTCGTGCCGGCTTTCTCCTTAGCCTCGGCGTATGACAAATAAGTGCTCCGGGCTGCCTGCTTCAGATAGCCCTGTTTCTCGGCCACAAAATCCGGGTCGTCCACACGGGCCAGCAGGGCCGACAACTTGGCGATGCGTTCGTCCACGTAAGCCCGGCAAGCCTGGAAATCGGGCAAGCGCACCAACGTCTCGTCGGTAAGTTCCTGCGAATGGCTGAAATAGTAATTGAAAAGATTCATGTAATCCGACTTCTCCGCATTGTCGCCCGAAAAAGTGACACCGAGCGTCACGCTATCCGGGCTGAACACCAGGGGATTAATCTCGGCATGGGTCTTTTTCCCCGGTGCCAGCACCACGTTGAACGACTTGTGCTCGCGCGCCTGCCGGCCTTCCCAAAACACGGTCACGTCCGCTTCCGTCTTCATGGGCTTGGACAAGGCGAACGTGCCGTCCTTGCGGATGTCCAACGTGTCGTATCCCTCTCCAGGATTTCCGAAATAACAAAACAACGTGTCTTGTCCGGCATAGTCCATGACCTTGCCCGTGAACACGGTCTCCCCGGACTGCGCCCGCATACCTGCGGCCATCAGGCAGGCCGCGCACCACATGCCTATTCTCATTCCTTTCTTTTTTATTTTTCTCTTCCGTTTTTATCCTCAATCAATTCACGTCCCTGACGAAACGCACATAGAGCTGATAGTGGTCCTTCTCCATGCTGTGCCGCCAAACACCGTTTCCATTATAAATGAACTTACGGGCAAAATAAAAGCCCGAATCCCGTGAAGGATCTTGCGTAGCCGTCCAATAATACCCATACACAGCCATATAACGCCAACCTAACCGTCCTCCCGAAGTGTAGTCCGTGTAATAACCGCCACATTGGATGCCCAACGTGGAATAATCATCGGACTCGGTCTTCATCAACCCTCCTACATTGCCACGCCAATCCAACCCTGCAGCCTCATCGGCCGACATGCCGAAATGGCGTTCCAGCTTCTGCCAATCCTCATCGGTGGGCAACCGCCATCCCTCAGGCACTGCTTCAAAAGCCTGGTCTAGCCGGTAAAGGCAACCAAAGCGGTCGTAATAGCGGTAATCAAACTCCACATCCGCCCACTCCCAAGTGTTCGGCTGATAAATACTGCAAACGTTTTGATCCGAAATAATATAATGGGAATTCTCACAAGTCCACTCTTGGTCTCCATAGCGCACGTAATGATACACATAACCATCACGCTCGTCCACAAACGTTCCTATAGCATCCGGTGCAATTTGGGGCGAAATCTCTTCATCATCAGAACAGCCCGCAGCCAATCCTCCCAAGAAAACACCCCACAAATATATACACAACTTCTTCATTTCCATTTATAAATTAGAATATAAAGCCCAAATTTACTAATGTTTCACGTACAAGGCGGTATTTTTCCATCACAAGAGGATACTGCCCATAAGCGACCGACATCGTGGCCTCGTCCAAAGTCAGCACGTAAGTAACATAACCGGCCAAATCCGAGTCAAAATCCGGATAGTACCCATTAGCCAGCCCACCTGATGAATTAGTTCCTTTCACAAGGAATCCGGCTTCATAAAGCTTCTGCATGTTATCCGAATTGCTTGTATAAGAGAATGTGCCACTATAATAATCCTGACTCACTTCCCTGAAGTCCGCGAACTCATCGGGGCGGGTATTCACCCATTCGGATAGGAACGTGTTGATGACACGGGATGCATACAACTCACAAGAAGCCTCGTTATCATGTTCCAATATATACTTACAAGCCACCACCACGCAACGGTCTCCCACCGCTGCATCGGGGACCGTGAAACCATTGTCTAATACACGCCGGACTTCGGAGACAAGCATCCAGGAAAAAGGACGCAATCCTTTCGAAAAATGCACCAAAACGTAATCCTCCAAGAATGCCAACGCCTTTTTCTGTTCCTCCCAACCATCCAAGAAATCGTAATCATACTCCGCCGACGCTCCGGTCGTGGTGCCCAGCGTATAGCCCAAATCCAACAATTCAGTGAAATAGAAAGGATTGCCATTGCTGTCATATCCCAAAAGTTCATGCTGCAACGTGTCATTGAAGAGCAAGAAGCTCCCCGTCTCTGCATAGAACCCGCGCCGCAGGATTGAAACGGAGTCTTGCGCAGAAGGATCCGGCAGAAACGTGTCCAAACGGTATTCGTAACTTGGTGCCAGCCCATCTTCCTTGCAGCCTGCCAGCAACACCATGGCGCACAAAGCGCACCTCCACACATATTTTCTTATTTTCCTCATTGTTTTGTCTCCTCTAATTCGTTGGGTTGTCAATTATGGTTCCCTCCCTGAAGGGATTCCCGTTGCCCTGCATACCGGTATTAAACTCCAAAACCTCATATGGAATGGGCAATGTCCAAGAAGGGTCGTCTTCTTTCAACACGAAACGTTCGCGCCGGACAATCTCGGTGCTCAATTCATCCACATAATAAGTATAGTCGTGCGTCAACGAAATCCGCTCGGGGTACACGGGACACACCCGGTAACGGCGCAAGTCGAACCAACGCTGCCCTTCCAAGATAAACTCCTTGCGCCGCTCCTTGCGGATTTCTCCCACCAGTTCCTCTCCGGAAGCCGTCACTTCTGCCGTGCCAGTCTGGTAGCGATAGCCCCGCAGGTGGTTCAACGCCTCGCGGGCTTCCGTCTCATGCCCTAGGTAAGCTTCCGCCTCGGCCTTGTTCAAGTAAGCCTCGGCCGAACGCAACAGGAACACATTGGAAACCGACGCTATTTTCCCGCCCCAGCCATGCACATACAACTCATAATAATAATCCGGGGCAGACGGAGAAAAACTCTCGTTAGTAGAAGAAACGTTATATGGTTCCAACTTCGTGAGGCCGATGAAATGTCCGAGATGCCAAAACCACTGTGTCTTACGCAAATCGTCATCACCATAAAGGCCATAAAGTTCCGCGCTCACGCGATAGCCTTGGTAGGCATAATCCATCTGTGCCGGAAGGTCGTTGCCTCCCATGCTGAAGATGTTCTCCACATTTCCCTCAACCGAAAAAGGACTATTGTTCCCATTCAACTGCATCAATGCCGGATGGGCGTCAATCACGCGATTGGCGGCATCCACACACTCCTGCCAACGCCCCATGTAGAGGAACACCCGGCTCAGCAACAAGTTGACCGCCGTGGAATCGGCACGGTAAATAGAATTCTTCTCCGTGTCATAAATCCGAAAATCGGCACGTGCCGCTTCCAAATCGGAAAGGATCAAATCATAAACTTCCTGCACCGTGTTCCGGTCGAATTTCCTGTCCTCCACATTCTCGGAAGTCTTCACCGGTACGCCCAAATCCGTATCCGCAGTGGCTGCATTGTAGGGTTGCCCGTAAACATTCACCAACCAATAGTAGAAAGCTGCACGAAGGAAACGGGCTTCCGCACGCACCTTGGCACAACCCCGGATTTCCTCGTCCGTGGCACATGGCACACTCCCCACAGCCGCAAGAATGTTGTTGGCCACGTTAATGCCATAATAGCATTTGGTCCACTCCTTGTTGTCATCATAGAAGTCCGTATATTCCTGATTCTGTCCAGAGCGCTGCTGCCAAGTATAATAACCAAACGTATATGGTTTGCTGTAAGAGATCTTCCGGCTTTCCACCGCAAGATTGTTTTCATCCAACTCATCGCCCACATAATGGATGAAAGTCCCGAAGTTAGGGCTTCCTGTCTGGCTCATCGTCCCACAAACTTCCGGTTGCACATAACCGCTCCCCACCAACAGTTCATTCAAGTCTTCCCAAGACTCCGCATAAAAAGAACTTTGCGAATATTCTTCCAAAAAGTCCGAACACGACACAACCAAGGCCGCCATGCCCGCCAACGCCACATATTTAATCGTTCTCATAATATTTCCCTCTTTAGATAAATGTTAGAAATTCGCCGAAATCCCGAACGTGAACGACGGAGTGTCCGACAACTGCACTTCTGTGAACCCGCCCTGGGTCGGAGTTTGTCCTTTCAAACTTTTGTCGCAGAACGTATAAAGATTATACGCGCTCAAGGTCAACGCCAACCGGTCCATGTGCCACCGTTTCAACAGTTTGCTGTCGAATTCGTAAGTGAGATACACGCTTGAAAGCTTCACATAGCCCGCATTGACTGTCCGCACATCGGAATAGTCGTAACGGGTATAAGCGTCCGAGTCAATCTTCGGGCCGTGGAAAAAGTCGTCTTCTGTATAATGCCAATCATAATCAAAACGATCATCCGACCAACTGGAAATCAACGCCGGGATATTCGTGTGCCACTCGTCGCCCGGCTTCTGCCAACGCGAAAGGAACTCCCTATTGAAATTACTCTCCGCAGAGAATCCACTCACGTAACCGTCAAAGATGCGGAACAGACGGGTGCGCGCACCGAAATTATAAAGCAGCGTGAAGCCCAATCGCCATTCCTTGTAAGAGAATGTGTTGTTGATGCTGCCTGTCACATCCGGCTCACGCTTTCCTGTGGGCACCAACAGCCGCGTGTAAGCGTAATAATTGTCTTGGTTGTTCAGCTCCGCCGCACGGTCTTCCCAGTCATCGAATATCGGTCCTCCATTCATCGGGTTCAATCCCAAAAACTTGTAAGACCAAAATGTCCCCACTGGATAACCGTCCACGATGGCCGTACCGTCCTTGAAATCTTCCAATTCATAGGAATCGCCAGCCGGCGTGGTCTTCACCTTGTTCCACACCTTGGACACGTTGCCCGAAAGAATCCAATAGAAATCTCCTGCCTTTACCGGCGTGGCACTCAGCGTCACATTAAAGCCTTTGTTGATTACCTTTCCGGAATTGACCACATACGAGGTATAACCATTGATATCCGAGATGGTCTTGTTCATGAAGGCGTCAGTCGTTGTTTTGTGGTAATATTCCGCGCCCACTTGCAACCGTCCGCCAAAGAACGAACTTTCCAGCCCCACGTTGGTCGAACGGGTTTTCTCCCAACGCAAGTCCGGATTGGCAAAGCTCACCACGGTGGATTCAAACTCGTTGAACACCGAGTTCAGGCTACCCTTGGCCAAGGTCATCACTGGCAGCTGCCCGTCGAGCATATTGCCCTGCTCACCATAGGAAGCCTTCAGCGTCAGGTCGTTCATCCACGACGGGTGGAAATCGAAAATCTCCAACAGCCGCGCATTGCCCGACACCGACCATATCGGCAAAAGTTTCTCGTTGCTGCGGCTGCCGAACTGGTTGGAACCGTCAAAACGGCCGTTCACATTGGCCGTGAAATAATTGCCGAAGCTGTAAGACAAAGTGGCGTAGGCCGAAAATATGTTGTTCTTCGTGTCGGTTATGGTAGGATGGTTGTTACGCAACCAAGAGGTGTAAGAAGTGAATTCCTCCGGCACATTTTCCATAAACGTGCGCCCACGTTCTCTAAAATATGCACGGTCTTCGCGGCTGTAGCCACTGGACATATTGGAACTGGCTTCCACGCCGACCGCCACATTGATATTATGGTTACGAGCCTTGCCCAACCATTTGTTGTAGTTCCCCTGGAAGCGGGTCGTCCAGCCCTTGTTGCGGGTATGATTCGTGTTCAAGATGCCACCGTACGGCAATTGGGAATCAACCGAAGGTTCTTCTCCATATTCACTACCACGCATAAGCCCCACGTGGCAGCTCCGTTCACCCCACCATCCTTCAATCTCGGAATTGGACGTGTTGACCGACACGATCCAATTGAAAAACAAATCCTCGAAAGGCTTGTAGCGCAGGTTGGAAGTGGCTGTCACACTGCTCACCGTCTGTTTCTGATAGCTGTTCTCCAATTCTGAAAGGATATTGAATTTCATGTACGTGTCATACGTGTAGCCGCTTGAATTCGTGACCGTGGAAGGTTTGTCGTAAAATGCATACGACCCATCCGGGTTAAAAGCCGCGATGGTGCGGCTCGTGTTGTAGGCATAATTAATGGGATTCACATCGTCCTGTGCATATTCGCGGTCGTTCAGATAACCGTTCATGTTGATTTCCCAATCAATCTTGGAGTTGATTTTCATGTTGATTTTCGCCATGGCCGTATAGCGGCGGTTGGTCGTGTTGTTGATTACATCGTCTTGGTCGGTATAACCCACGGACGTGTAGTAGCGCACCTTTTCCGATCCTCCGGACACGCTCACGCTGTGTTCGTGCGAGAAAGAATTGTGGCAAAGGATGTCAAACCAGTCCGTGTTACGCGTCTCCATGGCCGCCACTTCGGCACGGAACTGATCTGGGGTGTAGAGTCCTTCATAAAGATTCTGCAATGCAGCCTCATAACCCACCAACGGCATGCTGGTCGGATAAGAAAAATGCATGTCCACCAAGTCGCGCGAGAACTGGATGCGCTCCTTCGAGTCCATCAGGTTGATCTTGCGGTCGGTGTAGTAAGGACGCTTGCGCACGGTGAAGTTGCCGGTGTAGGACACCAACGGGCGTCCCTCGCGCCCGCTCTTCGTAGTGACCACGATGACACCGTTGGCCGCCCGCGTACCATAAAGGGCGGTGGCTGCAGCGTCCTTCAACACGTCGATGCGCTGGATGTCCTGCGGGTTGATGCCCGCAATGGCGTTACCGATGCGGTTCACATAGTCGGGGTCGTTGAGCACGTCGGGGGACAAATCCACCGGGTCGGTCACGATGATGCCGTCCACCACCCACAACGGCTCACGGTTGCCGATCAACGTGGAAGTGCCACGCACACGGATACGCGGCGTGGCATTGATTTCCCCACTGTTGGCCGACACCATCAAGTCCGGTATCTTGCCTTCAAGCATCTTGTCGATAGACGAAATGCCCGGAATCTCCAAGTCCTTCATATCAACCGAAACAACTGAACTCGTCAGGTTGCGGCGGTCCAACTGCTGGTAACCCGTCACCACCACGTCCTGCAACACCTTGGAGTCATCCTCCATGGCCAATTCGAGCATCTGTCCGTTGCGGGCGCGCACCGTGAGCGCCTTCTTGCCTATGTAGGTCACGTGCAACGTGATGTGGTCTTCATCGCAAGGAATCGTGAAGTTCCCGTCTATGTCCGTCACGGTAGCGCGGTTGTGCGCCCTGTCGCGCACGGCAACCCCCGGCAACGGCTCGCCAGTCTCGTCCGAGATGATACCCCGCACACTTCCTTTGCTGCGATACTGCTTCACCGCAAAAACCTGGATAAAACGGTCGTTCACCTCATAACGCAGGCGTGTCCCTTTCAACAATGCACCCATGGCATCCTGCATGGACGCATTTTTCAGGTTCACGCTCACCTTGTAAGGTTCCACGTCCTCGTAGGCAAACTGCATCTTGTAATAACCCGACAGGCGTTCCACCTGCCGCAAGGCCTCCGCAAGCCGCTCATTCCGGCACGAATAGGTGATTTGCTTCCCATGCCCCGTCTGCGCGGACAGCATCCCGCAAAAGACCACGGCCAAAACCAGGCATGAAAAGATGCGCCTTGCGTACTCCCCTCTCAAAATCCGATTCAAACACATAGCTAACTTCTTTTAAGAATAAGCATGATTTTTATATGCTTTTTCTATATAAACAACTCACTATGCAAATCGGGCCCCCAAAAACAAAGAAAAAGTGTAAGTTTCCCTAAAAAAGTTTTCCTCCGCTTAATGGTTTGACAAATTGAACTGGCATATCAGGCATGGCGAAGCACCTTTAACTACATTGCCAAAATATTCCGCCAAAAAGTTTGCAAGGATGTGAACTATAAATTACCTTTGTGGTATGAAAGTAAGGAGCGTGATAGCATACAGGCATTATTTCATTGATTTCATGAAATCGTTACCGGAAAAAATGCAAGACAAGGTTGTCAAAACCATCCAATATATTGAAACATTGCAAATGATACCTGACAAATACTTAAAACATATTAAAGGAACGAAAGGGCTGTATGAAATCCGAACCAGACTTGGAAGCGACATCGTGCGTGTCTTTTGTTTCTTCGATGGTGAAAAGCTTGTCGTATTGTTAAGCGGATTCCAAAAGAAGACACAAAAAACCCCGAAAGGAGAAATCGAACACGCATTAAATCTCATGCTGGAATATTTCAAAGAAAAAGAAGAAGAAAAGAAAGAAAAATAACAATGGAAACTTATACTTTTGAAGACATAAAAAAAGAGGTTTATGGGGAAACCGGCACTCCTCGCCGGGATAAAATAGAATCGGAACTGTCCAATTTACGTATTGGACTCCAAATCCGCAATGCGCGCGAAGCTATGAAAATGACACAAAGCGAACTTGCCAAGAAAATCGGGAAAGAACGATCTTTCATCTCAAAAGTTGAAAGGGAAGGAAGCAATTTGACACTTTCTACGTTATACGATATTGTGACGAAAGGACTTGGTGGCAAACTTGACATACAAGTGCGCATCTGAATCTCTAATGAACCCGTTTGCCTGTCACACTGGAAAGAAACGGACACCCACTCCCTGGGAGGCGGCTTGCCCGTCCATATAAGCGGAGCCTCTCACTCCGCCAACAACTTCTTCAGGAAATCGTCCAAATCCTCGTCCAAGCCTTTCAGCAGTTCGCCATCCACAATCATCGTGTCGTCGTCCACCAGGTAGAGGTCGTTCACCGTCTCCTTGTCCTCGTCCACCAACACGAAAGAATAGGGACGCAAGATAGAAACCTTTTCCCACACGTCTTTCATCCCCGAGATGCACTGGCGCAGCACCGGCATCACCGCATCATAGAAGTCCTCGTCCTGATACCCCATCCATTGCTCCACCACACAACGGGTCAGTTCCTCGTCGTCATCGTTAAAGGCCAACAATTCCCCCGAATCCGCCTTGGCCTGCAAGTGGATGTCCGTCAATGCCATGTCTTCCTTGCCTTCGGGATATTTGGCGGCAACCTTCCGAAGTGCGCGTTCAATCTGCTGAATGGTCTGCGATGTGGCTTTCATACCTCTCATTTTTGCTTTGTGTTTTCAAAGATACAAAAAAAATGCCTGCGGAGGACGTTTCGCATAAAAAAATAAAATGAATTCCCGCAATCTGCGCCATTATCCCGCCCTTCGTAAGAAGATATACTGACTTGGCAAAGTAAGATATACTTCGATGGCCAAATAAGATATCTTACTTTGCCAAGTAAGTACTACTTCTTTTTCAAGACAGCCCATGCGTCCGGATTACCTGCATGGCTCCGAGCGGCTCAGGAGCGGACTGCCGGCAACGTTTCTGCTATCTGCTGTTCACGGTGGCAGAGACGCACCTCGACGCCGAACCTCGCATGAAGATGCTCGGCCAAATGCTGGGCCGCATAGACACTGCGGTGCCGGCCGCCCGTGCAGCCGAAAGCAAACATCAGGTCAGTAAAGCCGCGCTGAAGGTAACGCGCCACGTGGGCATCCGCCAAAGCATACACATGCTCCATGAAATTCAGGATTTCCCCATCCTCTTCCAAAAAGCGGATGACAGGCTCGTCGCGTCCCGTCAACAGCTTGTATGGTTCGTACCGCCCGGGATTATGGGTTCCACGGCAATCGAACACATAACCGCCCCCGTTCCCGCTCTCATCGGCGGGAATGCCTTTGCGATAAGAGAAGCTAAACACGCGCACGACCAATGGCCCGCGCCCGTCGTAGGCCGAACGGGAAGGCTCCCCGTCGTTCCTTGCTTCCGCACTTCCCTGCACCGCGAAACAAGGCAGCTCCGCCAGCCGGGCCAACACATCGTGCAAATAAGGATACGGGCAACCGCCGTCCGCCAACACCTTCCGCAGGTTTTGGATGGCCGGCGCAATGCTGTCCAAGAAATGCCTTTTCCGCTCAAAATAGCCCCGGAAACCATACGTCCCCAATACTTGCAGGATGCGGAAGAGCACAAACAACTTCAGCCTGCGGCGGAAATGCGTCTCATCCACGTCCGCATACCGGTGCAATGCCGCAAGATAGGCCTCCACCAATTCTTCGCGGAGCGCATCGGGATAGCGGGCCGAAGCCTGCCAAAGGAAGCTGGCCACGTCGTATTCCAACGGGCCGCGCCGGCCGCCTTGGAAATCAATGAACCAAGGACGGCCTTCGGCATCCAACATGACGTTGCGGGCCTGGAAGTCGCGGTAAAGGAACGTGTGGCCGCATTCGGCCAACAGGTCGGCGGCCAAACACCTGAAATCTTCTTCCAATTTCAGCTCATGGAAATCCAGCCCGGTGGCTTTCAAGAAACAATACTTGAAATAATTCAGGTCGAAAAACACATTCGTCCTGTCCATCTCCTGTTGCGGATAGCAACGGTTGAAATCCAACCCGTGTGCGCCGGCGACCTGTATCGCCGGAAGAGCCTCTACCGTGCGGCGCAACAAGTCCTTTTCGGCCGCGGAATAGTTTCCGCCGGAGCCGCGGCCTCCGGCTATGGCGTCGAAAAGACTCCTGCTCCCCAAGTCGGTCTGCAAATAACACAAGCGGTCGGCCGAAACGGCACACACGCGGGGGACAGGCAACCCGCATTCCGCAAAATGCCCGGAAAGATAGATGAACGCTTCGTTCTCGTCGCGCGACGTGCCGACCACGCCCACAATGGTGGAACCGTCGGCTGCCACCATGCGATAATAAGCACGGTTGCTCCCGGCTCCCGGCAAAGCCTCGACCTTGGCGGGCCGGTTCCCGGCCCATGCTTCATACAACCCAATCAACCGTTCCATGCTGCATCCTCATCCTTTATGTTTCCAAATAGACAGCACTTTGGCCTGGATGGCACACACGTTGAGCACACTGACAACCAAACACAACACAATGCCCAAAGCACAGGCCGGCCACATCCCCGCTCCTTCGATTTGCGGGAAAAGCAAAGCCAACGTGTCCAAATAGTACCCCCTCAGCAACGACACGAGACCAAGGGAAATCACCAACACCAGCACGTTGAGCCCCACGGCCAGCACCTCGTAGGGCAAGCTCACCCTCCACGGACTGTAACCAATGAGCAACAGGTTCTCCATCTTGGTCGTGTTCTTCTGCACCAGCAGATAAATGCTCAGCATCAGGATGTAGAAAGAAAGCAGGCTGATGAGCAACCCCACGCCCATGACGACTCCCGACACCACGCGCAGAAAATAAGTAGTCTTCCCCGCATCCAACTTGTCGGCCTCCGTGTCGTAGCCTTTCTGTTGCAGGAAACGGGCGATGGCATCGTCCGCCGGATTATTGACTTCCACAATCAGGCGCGTAGGAGCCACACCGGCATCGGGAGCATACTCCGCATTGCTCCACTCCATAAAACTTTCCGGCACAAGAATCGTGTTCAGCCGATCGGTGAAGCCTACGATTTTACCTTTCATCACGCCTTCCTTCTCATTGCGCCCCTTCAACCTCACGTTCAACTCCAACATGCCCACAACGCCTTCGGACAACTTGGGCAACGAACGGCTCTGTGAAAAGCCGAAGTTATAAATGGCCAAGTAGCTGCGCGGAAGGATGATGGGCACCATGCGGTCGCCTTCCTTGAACTTCCACTCCTTCGAATCCGTATCCACATAACGGTCGGGCACAGACTCGAAAAACAATTCCGTGCTCATATAGCCCATGCCCTCGACACCCATGCTCGCACTCACGTCGTATTGGCTGGCCGTGAAGGCACCCACGCTTTTGCAAAAGCCTTGGGCACGGATTTCGTCGATGTCCGCACGGGAAAACGCGCTGTTCTGCCCGCTCATCGCGCTCACCACGCCGATGCGCTTGGACACCACGATATAATCACCTTTCAGGAAACTGTCGTTCCCCGAAAAGGCCGGAGCCACATCAAAATAAAACTGTATGCCGAGCAACACGATGAGCATGCCCAACAGGTTGGCCAAAAAGAAACCGGCCAACTGCGGAAAGCTGAGATGCCGGCGCAGGAGTTTCCACACCAATGTCATAGCCTGAATATTTTTTCGTAGTCCAACATCATCCGCTTGCCGATACTGGTCACAATGACACCCGCGCCCTGTCGGCGCACTTCGTCCATCATGATTTCGCCCATCACCCGGCCGTTCTCATCATCGAGGTGGCTCACCGGCTCGTCGGCCAGCAGAAAGTCGAAAGGCTGCGCCAGCGCCCTCATCATGGCTACGCGCTGCCTCTGCCCGAAACTCATCCGCCCGACCTTCTCGTGCATCTTGTCCCCGATGCCCAACGCGCCGAACCATTCCTCAATCTGTTTCCGTTTCTTGAATCCCGTCAGGTTGTTCTTGATGGCCACGTTCTCGTAGGCCGTCAGTTCGGGAAAGAGCCGGAGCTCCTGGAACAGGTAGCCCAGCGAACGCTTGCGGATTTCCACCCAATCTTTCACCCGGTTGTTGCGGATGTTTTGCCCGTCGAAACAAATGATGCCCTGGTAATCGTCGCGGTACCCCACGAGGTAGCTGCACAACGAGGATTTCCCCGTGCCAGAATCAGCCTCCACCAAATAGACATGACCCCGCTCGAATGTCACGTCCTTATGCCACACATCGCTCTCGATGTCATCGCGCAAGGCAAACACCATGGGCAACGTGTTCTTCAATTCTATCTTATCCATTTATTCCAATAATTCTTTCCACACATTCCGCCCTTCCGTGCCCCGCATGTCTAACGTGAAATGCCGGGCGTCGGACGAACGCAACACCAAGTCGCCGAACAAATCCAACCCGGCTGGCCAACCGGCCACGCCGCGCAACTGCGCCAAGTTGCACCACAGGAAGAAACGGCTTCCCTTTATCTCTTTTTCCCATCCGGACAGCGTCTGCGTCTTCTTTCCAAGAACCTGCATGGCCAATCCTTCATCGGGGGTTACATAAAGCGTCTTGTCTTCCACGCCCAAATAGGCGCGCATGCCAGGAGTAGCGATGAAGAAACGGTTGTCACCAAAATCCTTGAAGGCTAATCCGCTCCTAGCCGCACTTTCTCTCCAATAAGGCGCTTCTTTCAAGAAATCCTTATCTTCCAAACGGGCTTTCAACAGGAAGCCTGCCCCCGACGTCACCGAGGGATAAATTGTTACCGCCAAATCGCCTCTGATGCTTCTGAGCATCAGGTCGGCATCCACACCCATGTTCAGCCCCAACAAAAAAGTGCGCACTGCCGGATTCCTGCGCAATTGTTCCAGCAACTTGTCGCCATCAACGTTCATGCAGCACCAACCCAAAGCACTTGCGGGCACGTCTGCCGCATAATCACCATCGATTTTCCCGCCCAAGACGGCCAACTGTTCGAAATAAGTATTGATTTCGGGATTCTCCGAACGGATTTCCGCGTCCAATGTGAAACCGTTTGCCATAAGATTCAGCCCGGCTACCACGTTCACATCACTCAAATTGGCATGTTCTGGCAACCCACGCATGAAATCCTCGCCATAGAGAGCAGACAACACATCCAATTGTGCAGCCAACCGGCAAGCAGAGTCCCCGCCATCGACATCGGCAAACAAGGAGGAAGCCGCACCGCTCTCGTCCTTCTTCTGCCGCAAGCAAGCCGTCACTTCCTGACGCAACACATCCATCTCGGCTGCCATTCCGGGACCGATGGCCAACAAGGCACGGTCGTCGAACCCAACCATCCAACTGCCGTCCCACACCGTCCAATAACGGCCATTACGCTCCTCCGGCACACTGCATTTTCCATCCTCCGCAACCTTGCCGAGCCATGCTGCCAACTCGTCCGCATCGGAAACAGGTGCCAACAATCCCACATATTCCTTGGCCGACACGAACAAATAAGATTTTTTCTTCCAGTCAATGCCTTTAGGCTGTTCCTTGCGTCCCGGGCACAAAGCAGCCAGCCCGTCCATGCCAAGCCCGGAATCGTCGGCCAGCTTCGGCCAATCGACAGCCACCAGCACTTTGGGCCGCGAAGGCAAGGCATACAAATAGCTGTCTGAGGCAAACGCCCGGTAACACCCATAAGCCACTGCCCCCAACACGACCACGCACAATATCCCAATCCAAACTTTTTTCTTCATTTCCTATACCTTATTATATATGTATATTATTTACCTCGCATGCCGGATGCGCATCAGATGAACGGACACCAAGGCCGCCGTTTCGGTGCGCAAACGGCTTCGCCCAAGACTCACGGGCCGAAAACCATGCTGTAAGGCCAGGCGCACTTCTTCCACACTGAAATCACCTTCGGGTCCCACCATCACCAAAGTATCCTGTGTCGCATCCAGCACATCAAGCAGAAACGGCTTCCCACCGTCCATCGTTTTCTCCTCTGCACCGACACCCCTTCCTTCTATGTCGGACTCGTCATAGCAATGGGCAATGAATTTCTGCCCGGGGAAATCACGTGCCACAAAACGGCGGAAATCTTCCATGCCGTTCAACACAGGCTTGAAAGCCTTATGGCTCTGCTTCATGGCCGCCACCAAGATTTTGTCAATCCGCTCCGTCTTCACCACCTTGCGTTCGGAATAGCGGCAGTCAAGAAACGTCAACTCGTCGAACCCGATTTCCGTGGCCTTTTCGGCCAGCCATTCCATCCGGTCGATGTTTTTGGTTGGAGCCACAGCCAAATGCAAGTGACTCGTCCACTCACGCGGCAACGACTCTTCCTCCACGATACGGAAACGGCAACGCTTCCCACCATCCGCCACGATTTCAGCCCGGCAACAACGTCCTTTCCCGTCAGTCACCCATATCTCATCGCCCACCTGCAAACGCAACACACGCAGACAATGTGCAGCTTCGTCAGCCGGAAGCTCATCGCTCACAGCCAGCTCCGGCGCATAAAAATATCGAAATTCCTTCATTTCCTTCGTTCTATTTCATCGCGCAACTGCGAGGCCAATTCATAATTCTCGTCTTCCACAGCCCGTTTCAAGGCCTCCTCCAATGCCTCAAGGTTCACGGAGTTGACGGGAATGGAGTAAGTGCCGTCCCCCACTTCGCGCATATATTGGTGCTCCAGCAACGACTCGTTGATGGTAATCGGGCAATCAAACGTGTAAGCCAAAATCAGGCAGTCGGGCGCCTTGCAGTAACGCACCATGTGGTACACACTCCTTTCACGGTACAAAAGATGGCAATAGGTCACTCCCGCCTGCACGGCTGCAATGCGCACCTCCTCCACATCCATTCCGCACTGCAGAAACGCAGCTTTCATAATGTCGGCCATAGAGGAAGGCAACGACAAATCTTTCACCCCTTTCATCTTCATCAACAACTGAAAAGCCTCGCTCCGCTCCATCAGAACCGGCAGGATGCGTTTCCCGTCCCGCTCCCGCAGGATGGCCATATAAACCGCGCCGTCTTTCGTGCACTTCGACACGGTCTGCACCCTCAATTCTTTCACCGACTCACTCATGACGTTTTTCCTCCCTCAGGCACATGTTTGTATTTAAAGAACAAGGCAAACAACACTGCAATGACCAACGCATAGGCCGCAAAAAGATACCAACACGTGTTCCATCCTGCAATGACCTCGTGCCCTGTGGCCGTGGACGGAAGGTCATACACAAAATGATTGATGACAGCCTGGGCGGAAAGCGTACCCACGGTAGCTCCCAAACCGTTGGTCATCATCATGAACAAACCCTGTGCACTGCTTCGGATACCCGCATCTGTCTCCTTGTTCACAAACAGCGAACCGGAAATATTGAAAAAGTCGAAAGCCACACCATAGACCAACATGGACAACACAAAGAGCCACACCCCGCCACCAGGATTCCCCATGGCAAAAAATGCAAAGCGGAGCACCCAAGCCAACATGGCAATAAGCATCACCCGCTTGATGCCGAAACGGCTCAGGAAGAACGGAATAAGCAAGATGCAACATGTCTCGCTGATTTGGGAAAGGGATATCAGGATGTTGGCATGCTGCACACCGAACGTGTCCGCATATTCAGGAATGTCGCCGAAAGAAAAAATGAACGGGCTGGCAAAGCCATTCGTGATTTGCAGGCAAATGCCCAAAAACATAGAAAACACGAAAAAAAGAGCCATGCGGGGCTGTTTGAAAAGCGTGAAGGCCCGCAGCCCCAAGGCCTCAGCCAAGCTCTTGCGCTGGGTGGCATGGCTCACCGGACAAGCCGGAAGCGTGAGAGCATACACTGCCAGTATCAAACTCAGCGCACCGGAAAAGGCGAACTGCCCCACATTCTCCTGCATGCCGCCCAAATCCACCACCCACATGGAACAGATGAAGCCAATCGTGCCAAACACCCGGATGGGCGGAAAATCCTTCACCGCATCCAGCCCCGCACCTTCCAAGGCGGAATAGGCCACGGAGTTGGCCAAAGCAATGGTCGGCATGAAAAAAGCCACGCTCAAGGCATAAAGCGAATATAAGATTGAGAAAGACGCATCCGCACCGGCCTCGAAACCATAAACTGACGCACCTAGCATGAACACGCCCGCCAACAGATGGCAAAGGCTCAACGCCTTCTGGCCCTGCAGCCAGCGGTCGGCCACGATGCCCACCAACGCAGGCATGAACAGCGAAACAAAACCTTGCACGGAATAGAACCAGCCGATGTTTTCGGCCATCCCGATTTTCACCAGATAACTTCCCATCGAAGTGAGGTAAGCCCCCCACACGGCATACTCCAGGAAATTCATCACCGTCAAGCGCACCTTCAAATTCATAGCTCTATCCTTTTTGCGGGCCGCAGCCTGTTTATAATCTTCAAAGATAAACAAAAAATGAGATTCCTACAATGAACACATAAGAAACTATTTGGAAAATCTGCAAAAAGCCAATCACAACAACAGAGAAGCTTTCATCTTCTCCTTTCATAAAAATCACAGCAACGCGCAATCCACACGTCCGCCCGTAATAACATATCGCCATATTATCGGTCAACACGGACACACAGACTGCGCGTTGCTGCTATTCCGGTATCAGGCCGCTATTTTGCCTTGCCTGTCAGTATGGCACCGCCATCGGGCGCAAGCGTCAACTTAAACCCGCCGTCCTTGCCCACCTTGTCTTCTTCCACTTGCGGTGTCCGGCCATCCTTTCCGTCATGGTAATAAGACACCTTGGCACCGGCCAACATAGGCAAATCCACCTTCAACTTGAGCGTCTCCTTGCCGGCATTCAACGCAGCCACATACCATTCCTGTCCATGACGACGAGCCAAGACCACATAGCGGCCAGGATAACCATCAATGAACTGCACCTCGTCCCACTCCGTGGGCACAGCCTTCATAAAGTCCATCTCGAAGGCAGGCTGTTCCGTCAGGTTGTTAGGCGTGAGGGCAAAGTTCTGCACAGGATTTTGGAACGCCACTGCCGTAGCCAACTCGAAGATGTCGGTAGCCACACGTGTCGTGCCGCCATCGTTGCCCCGGTTCAGACGTTTGTTGAGCACCGTGCCTCCAAATTCCATGCAACCCACCGTATTACGGATGAACGGGTGCAGGCAGGCATTGAAAGCCTCGTTGTCGCAAAAATTCTGCCCGAACACCAGATTCTCGGAAGCCAGCACAGCTTCACTGCCCACATAATTAGGATACATGCGTTCCCAACCGCGCGGCAGGGTGCAACCATGGAAAATGACCATCAACCCGTGGTCGTCGGCATCACTCAGGATAGCCTCGTAAAGGCGCATCGTCTCCTGCTTGTCGCCGCCGAAGAAGTCTATTTTCACGCCTTTCACGCCCTGTTGCTGCAACCAGCGCATCTCCTTCTTGCGGGCTATAGGGTCGAACATGATGTTAATAGGTCCCTGCTCAATATCATTCCAATACCCGCTCGAACTATACCACAGGAAAAGTTCCACGTTCTTGCTACGGGCGTAACGGATGAGTTCCTCCATACGCTCATGTCCGATATAAGTGTCCCACCAGTTGTCCACCAACGTGTATTCATAGCCCATAGCCGAAGCCAAGTCAATGAAACGCACCTGGTCGTCGTAGTTGATGCTGGCGTCCTGCCACAGGATCCAGCTCCACGTACCACGCCCTCCCTTATACTGGTGGGTAGTTTCGAAGCGCGGTTCCACCACATCCCAAGGAATGGTGGTCTCCACTACAGGCTCCAGCGTACGTCCTAGCGTCAACGTGCGCCAAGGCGTATGTCCGGGCAGGGAAAACGCAGGTTCTACCGTACCATTGCCGTTGTTTTCCTCCGGCATGGGAAAAGCAATTGTGTAAAGCCCGTCTTGCGCATCGCTCAGGTGCGAACCGCAATAACGGCTGTCCACCCCGGTCTCGCTCACCAGCACCCAACCATCATCGCCCACATGAAACAGGCAGGGGAATGTGTAGCCATGCCCATATTGGGAACGCATGCCCATTGGCGCATCGGCCTTATAGACTTCCTCGTAGCTGGGCTTTGTGCGCTTCCATCCAATCATGGCGTCGCTCTGCGGTGTGAGGAACGTAGTCGTGCGTTCAGGGAAACGGAAACCAGTGGCCTCGGACATCACGCGCACACTGCCTGTCTCGCCTGCCTTGGGCAAGAAATAACGGAAAGCGATGTTCTCGTCTTCGACCACGAACTCCACGTCCATCCGCTGTTTCTGCGCGTTGGAAAGCCGCACAGTGAATGTGTTCGCTTTTTTATCTACCCTGCTTGTCTTGCTACGACTCAGGTCATAGCGAATATCACGCGAAGCCGTGCTGTCCGACACCCAAGCCAATCCCCGGCTGAAATCACCGAAATTAGCCACCAACCCGAGAGGCGACTCCTCCACGAGCGTCATTTCGCGGTTCTTTCCACCGTCATCCGACACATAATAGCCGGCTTCATAGTAAGCACGGCCATCCTTCAGTCCCACTTTCAAGAACGTCTGCCCGTCGGGACTGGTTACAACCTTCTCCGTCGTCTGCCCGGCAGCAAAGGCCGGCACCATCGCGGCCGTAATCAAAGCCGCCCAAAAACTTTTCTTCATGAATCCGTCATTTATATTATATAAGGTGTTTTTCTATTTGTCAAACTGATAGCCACGGAAAAGCTTTCCATCGCCTTCGAGATCCGCCCCGAAATAAAAGCCGGGCTGCGTGGGCTGATTATAGGCCACGTTTTGCATGGCCACACTGAGCCGATAGGGACGGTCTTCAAGAAACGTGTGGAAACGATAAGCCGTGGGAAAAGGTGAAACGTAAATGCGCAAGGCACGGCTGTCCTCCGTGCGCGTCACAACCTCTTCGCGCCAGTCGCCCCAAATGTCGGCCTGCAGGCAGGGATTGCTCTTCGAACCATTATTGAAACGGCAACCCTCAAACCGCACCAGGGGGCGGCATTCCTGCGTAGTCCAGTCATACTTGCTCACCGTCTCGTGGTCCAACATCTCACGAAGCAGGTCACCATCCCACCACACGGCCATGTTCACCGGAAGCCCCTTGGGCGCGGCACATATCACTTCGCCCTTGATGTTCCGGATGCCACCCGAAGCAGACGACCACATCTCCACGCCATAATTCGTAGGGTCAATGTCGGCCGCCATACAACGTCCCACATCTTTTCCCGAAGGAATCCTGAAAATGACTTCCCCCGTAGCCGCATCGCGAAAATCAGTCCCATCACGACGGTTCTCATGACAGTCCCACACCTGAAGACGCTCCGACGCAGGATTGAAAGCCGTCAGATGAAGCGCGTCACCATGCCCCATGCCTGTATTGTACAACCCCGTGCCATCGTGATCGATGGCACAAGAGCCATAGGTAATCTCATCGCATCCGTCACCATCCACATCCGCCACACGCAAATTGTGGTTGCCTTGCCCGGCGTAGGAAGCCCAACGGGTGGAATCCGTGTCAAACACCCAACGGTGTCTCAACTGTTTCCCGTCCCAGTCGAAAGCGGCCAACACGGTGCGCGTATAGTATCCACGGCACATCACGAGGCTCGGCCTGCGTCCGTCCAAAAAAGCCACAGCCGCCAAGTAACGTTCGCTGCGGTTGGCATAATTGTCGCCCCAGTCCTCCACCCGCCCACGCGGGGGCACGTAGTCTGTCGTATATAGAGCGGCACCCGTCTCACCGCTGAACACGGTAAGAAACTCAGGTCCCGAAGCCACATAACCTTTCCGCCCGGCAGACGTGTCGCCTACACCCACACGATAGTCCGCCCCGGCATCGCCAATCACTTCGCCACAGCCGTCCACCGTGCCATCGGCCGTCTTGGCCGCAACCTCAGCCCGCCCGTCGCCATCCAAATCATAGGCCATAAACTGCGTGTAATGTGCCCCGGCACGGATATTGCGTCCTAAATTGATACGCCACATCCTCCGTCCATCCATTTTATACGCGTCAAGGAACACAGTTCCCGTAAATCCGCTTTGCGAATTATCCTTGGCATTCGTAGGCTCCCACTTCAACACGATTTCCAGTTCCCCGTCACCGTCCAAATCTGCCACCGAAGCATCGGAAGCCACATACCCACACCGTTCTCCATCCGGCATGACCTGCGCAGCTGGTTGCTGCAAAGGGATTTCCACATAACCACACGGCGCATTGGCCGGCAAAACGTATCGTCCTTGCGCCAACTGCAGTTCTTCTTTTCCATCCACAACCGGACGCACCTCATAACAAGACTGCGCCTGCGAAGGGTTACTATCGAAGAATTGCGTGGAAACAGCCACCGGTTGCCGTGTGAGCAACTGTCCGTCACGATAAACATTGAAAGCCACCCGCAAGGGATCGGCCGGCAAATAACGCCACCCTATCATCACCGTATCTGGCGAAAGACGCACCGCCACCACACCACGACCGAGACGTTCGCCCGTAAATCCGTCAGACACGATGGCTCCCGCTTGCAATGAAAATTGCTCCGCGCACGACTTTTCTTGGGCAAAAACGGGAGAAATGACACCTTCTCCACATAAGAAAAGTCCACAAAATCCGATTGCTTTCCATTTGCTTTTCATTGCATTCCATTTTCCACACATGCAAAATTAGGAAAAACCGAAAAGGACACGACATAACAAACCAATAAAATCTATTAAAATATTAAACCCGCCCACAGAAAAAGCATTTGTAGCAACAAAAAATCCATTAATTTTGGAATTGATAAACCGCCTCCAGCGTAAAAAACAAACAAGTTTGTTTTGTTCTGCGCTCGGTTTGCATTATCTTTGCATAGAAATGAAAGGCAACAAAACCATAAGAAGGATTTTCGCCCTCATGCTTATCCTCACAGCATGGATTATGGGGGAAGGAACGGCACATGCCGCCACGGCACAAGCAACCGAGGATAAGTTTACGCTCGTCATTGACGCCGGGCACGGCGGGCGCGACCCGGGTGCGATTGGCCGTTTCTCGCGAGAAAAGAACATCAACCTCTCCATTGCCAAGGCGTTTGGGAAGTTAGTGGAACAGCATTGCCCGGACGTGAAAGTGATTTATACCCGCAAAAATGATGTATTCGTACCACTCGGCCGAAGGGCGGAGATTGCCAACAATGCACACGCAGACCTGTTTGTCTCCATCCACACCAATGCCCTTCCGGGCAAAGCCATTGGACGCGGAGCTGAAACCTACACCCTCGGTATGGCACGGGCAGACGAAAACCTGGAAGTGGCCAAGCGGGAAAACTCCGTCATCCTCGTGGAGGAAAACTACCAGGAACGTTACGAAGGCTTCGACCCCAAATCATCGGAAAGCTACATCATCTTCGAACTGATGCAAGACCAACACATGGCCCAAAGCGTGGAGTTCGCACAGATGGTGCAAAAAGAGTTCCGCACGACGGGCGGCAGGAACGACAAAGGAGTACACCAAGCGGGATTCCTTGTGCTAAGGGAGACCAGCATGCCCAGCGTTCTTATCGAACTAGGCTACATCTCAACCCATGACGAAGAAGCATTCCTGAACTCCCAAAACGGCATCCGGAAAATGAGCCAAAGCATCTATAACGCTTTTGTGGCCTATAAACAGAAACACATCAAGAGCGGCCACACGGAGGCGCAACCGGACGAAACCACGGCCATCGAGAGTGCGGCAGAAAGCGACATCGCCTTACTGACAGACGAAGAGCAAGCCGAGGAAAAGAACAAGCAATCCGTTCCCAAGCCTGCCATGGATGCACAAACGGAAGAAGAAAACCGTCCTGTGTTCAAAGTGCAGCTCATCGCCACCGCACGGCAAATCCCCACGGGAAGCACACGCTTCAAAGGCCTGTCCCCGATAAGCTTTTATAAAGAAGGCACATATTACAAATACACCTACGGTGAAACCACCGACTACCAAGAGGCCATAAAGATGCGCAACCGCATCAAAGCCGACTTCAAGGACGCATTCATCGTGGCGTTCAAGGGAGGAGAGAAAATGCCGCTCAACGAGGCTATCACCGAATCTAAAAAGAAACAATAAAAGTCGAGGAACTTATGAAATATTTTACGAAAGAGGTCAAAATCGGCCTCACCGGCATCATCGCCATTGCCGCGCTCTTTATCGGGCTCAACTTCCTGAAAGGAATAAACTTGTTCCAACCCAGCAACTCCTACTACATAGAGTTTGCAGACATCAAAGGCCTGGCTAAATCCGGCCCGGTTTATGCCAACGGATACAAGATTGGTGTCGTACACAACATCCAATACAACTACCAAAACCCAGGGCACGTGATTGTGGAAATCAACGTGGAAGACAACATGCAGCTGCCCAAAGGCACCGAGGCAAAGCTGGTGACCGCCATGCTGGGTGGCTGCGACCTCCACCTGACCTTGCCCACGCAAGCCCAAGAAAACTATGCACCGGGCGATACCCTCAAAGGCTCAGACACAGACGGCCTGATGGACAAAGCGGAAGCCATGTTGCCCCAAGTCGAACAAATCATGAGCAAGGTGGACACGCTGATATCCACGCTCAACACACTCGCGGCCAATCCCAACCTGCCCGCCATCATGGCCAACGCCAACGAAATCACTGCCAACCTGAACGAAAGCAGTCAACAACTCAACGCACTGTTGCGCCACGACATGCCGGAACTGACGGGAAAAATGAACAAGATCGGGGACAATGTCATCACGCTGACAGACAACATGAACCAACTCGACCTGAAAGGTACGCTTGCCAAAGTCGATACCACGCTGAACTACGTGCAACTCATGACAGAGAAGTTGAACCGGAACGACAACACTTTGGGCCTGCTGCTCAACGACAGTTCGCTCTATAAAAACCTAAGCAACACGGCAGGAAGTGCCAACAACCTGCTCATAGACTTGAAGGAAAACCCGAAACGCTACGTTCATTTCTCGCTCTTCGGGCGCAAAAACTAGCGAAGGAAATCCCCCTCTATTTTTTTATTTTTTTCTCCGCTGAATACAAGGATTTTAAGCCCGCCAGCCGACACCACCTGCTGGCGGGCTCTTGTTTTTATCGCGGAATATTCCGAAATTTGCAACGTAGAAGCAAGGGAATTTTCACAAGGACGAAACAAGTATCGAAATGGAAGGGTCAGCTCAAACACGATGGGAGAGTTGTCTGCAACTCATTCGGGGCCAAATAAGCAAGAAAGAGTACGAAACATGGTTTGAACCCATTCAAATCATTGGCTACGACAAGCAGACACTGACGTTCGGACTGCCAAGCAAATACTTCTATGAGTTCCTGTCTGAACACTTTGGCGGACTGATTTACCAGGCCGTCAGACGAGTGTTCGGGGAGCACACGCAATTGAAGTACAGCCTGACAGACCAAACGAGCCATGTCACAGTCAACATAGAACCGGTAAAGCAAACGGTTCCGACCCTACATGCAGCCACGGCAGACGGAGCAACGGGCCAAAAACAACAAAACGTGCGCATGGCTCCGCCACAAGGGCTCGACCCTCAGTTGAATCCGAACTACAGCTTCGACAATTTCATCGAAGGCACCAGCAATAAGTTGCCGCGCTCGGTGGGGCAAGCCATTGCGGAACATCCCCGCCAATCCACCTTCAACCCGCTGTTCATCTATGGCGCATCAGGCGTGGGCAAAACACATCTGGTAAATGCCATTGGCGCGAAAATCAAGGAACTGCATCCCGAAAAACGGGTGCTGTATGTCTCCGCACACCTGTTCCAAGTGCAATACACAGACTCCGTGCGGAAAAACACGGTGAACGACTTCATCAACTTCTACCAGACGATAGACGTGCTCATCATAGATGACGTGCAAGAATTTGCCAGCCTGACAAAAACCCAAAACACGTTCTTCCACATTTTCAACCACCTGCACCAAAACGGGAGACAACTCATTCTGACTTCCGACCGGCCGCCAACCGCACTGCAAGGCATGGAAGAACGCCTGCTGACACGCTTCAAATGGGGGTTGCTCGCCGAAATAGAAAAGCCCAACCAGCAATTGCGCCATGACATATTGGAGAGCAAGGTGCAACGCGACCATCTGAAGATGCCGGAAGAGGTTATTGACTATGTGTCTGAGAATGTGAACGACAGCGTCCGCGAACTGGAAGGAGTCATCAACTCGCTGATGGCCTACTCCGTGGTGTGGAACCGTGACATCGACCTGCCACTGGCTGAACAAATCATCAAACGTGCCGGCAAGGCGGAAAACAAGCCTGTCACTATCGACCAGATTATCGACACGGTCTGTGGCTACTTTAACGTGAGACGTGAAGACATCTTCACCAAAAGCCGGAAACAAGCCATCGTACAGGTGCGGCAAGTCGCCATGTACCTGGCTCAAAAATACACCAAACTGTCTTCGGCACGCATTGGCGCCCTTGTGGGCAACCGCAACCACGCCACCGTGCTGCACTCCTGCAAAATGGTGGAAGACCGCCTGCACGTGGACAAGACATTCAAAGCCAAAATGGAAGAAATCGAGAAATTGCTGAAGAAAAGATAATCCTAAGGCAATCCCCCTCCTTCGCGCGGGGGATTGCCTTTTTTAAACTATCAATCCAAAAATCCCTGCTGCGTCAAAGCCTGCAACAGGCCTGCGCTCATGGCTTCGTTGTCTTTCTTATTATAACGGATGTCCGTGAACACCTGGGCCAACGTTTCCTTATGGTTGATTTCCACGAAATGGCGGTTCTCGGGCAACGCTTCCTTTTCCTTATAATAAAGGTCTATATCCGCGGGTGAATAGTCCCGGTAAACTTCTTCGTGCACCATGGCGTCCAGCGGCAAACGGTCGGTCTGTTCCGGGTGTTCGTCAGGCCACCCCACGGTAAGCGTGGCTACAGGCATCACGAGACGTGGCAGTTGCAGGATGTCGATGATTTGCGACGGCATGTAAAGCGTCGTGCCCAAATAACAAATTCCAAGCCCCTCGGCCTCGGCCAAGTTGCAAAACGTCTGCGTGAACAGCAACGCATCGGTCGCCGCATTCAGGAATGAAAGAAAATTGTCATATCCTGGCACGGCATTCCGCTGTTCCGCCCAACGTACCGTGCGGTTGAAATCCGCGCAAACCGTCAACACCACCGGAGCCTGCGTCACCATAGGTTGATTGAAATGCGCCGGTGCCAACCGTTGCTTCATTTCCTTGTCACGGGTCACCACGACACTGTAAAGTTGCATGTTCCCCATCGTCTGTGTGCGTTCGGCCACAGCCAACAGCCGCCTCAACAGGTCTTCGCCGACAGGCTTGTCGGCATACTTGCGGATACTTCTCCGAGTTTTCAGTGAATCTATCATTTTGTTTGGTTTTTACTTCATGCAAAGATACACAAAATTTCCATAATCAGTTAATCTCCAAAGACTTTTCCCGAAAGAAATATCTCATTTCGGAAAACTTTTGCGAAGCATGAAAAACATAACACTTTAATAACAAGATATTTAGTAATTAAAAACGGAAAACTTTCCACCGACAATCCATTTTTCCAGTCTTTCTTTTGGCCATATCAGAAAACATGCGTAGCTTTGCAACATCGCAAAGAGATGACCGCCATTGCTTCTACAAAAAAATGACGGAATCACAATAACCAACTATAAAAAACAAACCGCAGTGGAACAAAAAACGTACAGCTACGATGAAGCGTTCGGAACCTCCCTCGAATATTTCAAGGGAGACGAACTCGCCGCAAGGGTCTGGGTAAACAAATACTCCATGAAAGACTCCTACGGGCACATCTACGAGAAGTCACCGGAAGACATGCATTGGCGCATTGCAAGGGAAATCGCCCGCATTGAGAACAAGTATAAGAACCCCATCCCTGCCGAAGAAATTTTCGGACTCCTGGACCACTTCAAGTACATCATTCCTGCCGGAAGCCCCATGACGGGTATTGGCAACAACCATCAAATCGCTTCTCTCTCGAACTGCTTCGTCATCGGGCTGGACGGACAAGCCGACTCCTACGGCGGCATCATCCGCATCGACGAGGAACAGGTGCAACTAATGAAACGCAGAGGCGGCGTGGGGCACGACCTCTCACATATCCGCCCGAAAGGTTCGCCCGTGAAGAACTCGGCCCTGACCTCCACCGGCCTTGTCCCGTTTATGGAACGCTACAGCAACTCCACCCGCGAAGTGGCGCAGGACGGACGGCGCGGCGCATTGATGCTTTCCGTAAGCATCAAGCATCCCGACGCAGAAGCCTTCATTGACGCCAAGATGACGGAGGGAAAGGTGACAGGAGCCAACGTGTCGGTGAAAATCGACGACGAGTTCATGAATGCCGCCATCGAGAACAAGCCCTACGTGCAGCAATACCCCATTGACAGCACAGACCCCATGGTGTCGAAAGAAATCAGCGCACAGGAACTTTGGCACAAAATTGTGCATAACGCATGGAAAAGTGCCGAACCGGGCGTATTGTTCTGGGACACCATCCTGCGCGAATCCGTGCCCGACTGTTATGCCGACCTGGGATTCCGTACCGTCAGCACGAACCCCTGTGGCGAAATACCCCTTTGCCCATACGACAGCTGCCGCCTGTTGGCCATCAACCTGTATTCATACGTAGTCAACCCCTTCACGCCGGAAGCTTATTTCGATTTCGACTTGTTCAAGAAACACGTGCAACTTGCCCAACGCTTGATGGACGACATCATCGACTTGGAATTGGAGAAAATCGAGATGATTCTGGAAAAAGTCAACTCCGACCCGGAATCGGAAGAAGTGAAAGGCGCGGAACGCCACTTGTGGGAGAAAATCTACAAGAAGAGCGGGCAAGGACGGCGCACGGGCGTAGGCATCACAGCCGAAGGCGACATGCTGGCCGCGCTCGGACTGCGCTACGGCACACAGGAAGCCACCGACTTCGCGGTCGAAGTCCACAAGACAGTGGCATTGCAAGCCTACCGCTCGTCCGTGCAGATGGCCAAAGAGCGCGGTGCGTTCGAAGTGTATGACGCGGAACGCGAGAAAAACAACCCCTTCATCAACCGCCTGCGTGAAGCCGACCCGGAACTTTATGAGAACATGGTGAAATACGGGCGCCGCAACATCGCCTGCCTTACCATCGCTCCCACTGGCACCACAAGCCTGATGACGCAGACCACGTCGGGCATCGAACCGGTATTCATGCCCGTCTATAAACGCCGCCGCAAGGTGAACCCCAACGACCCCGAAGTGCATATCGACTTTGTGGATGAGACCGGCGACGCTTTCGAAGAATACATCGTCTATCACCACAAGTTCCTCACATGGATGGAAATCAACGGCTACGACACCAAGAAGAAATACACCCAAGAGGAAATCGACGCGCTGGTGGCCAAATCCCCTTATTATAAAGCCACAGCCAACGACGTGGACTGGCTCATGAAGGTGAAGATGCAAGGCGCGATACAGAAATGGGTGGACCACAGCATCAGCGTCACCGTGAACCTTCCCAACAACGTGGACGAGGAGCTGGTGAACCGCCTCTACGTGGAGGCTTGGCGGTCGGGCTGCAAAGGTTGCACGATTTACCGCGAAGGTTCACGCTCGGGCGTGATGATTGCCATGAAGAACGAGAAAAAGCCGGAAGAAATCCCTTGCAAACGGCCGGAAGTGGTGGAGAAACGCCCGCAAGTGTTGGAGTGCGACGTGGTACGCTTCCAAAACAACAAGGAAAAGTGGGTGGCTTTCGTCGGACTGCTCAACGGCTATCCATACGAAATCTTCACCGGCATCCAAGATGACGACGAGGGTATCATGCTCCCCAAGAGCGTCATGAAAGGACGCATCATCAAGAACGTGGACGAAGAAGGCAACAAACGCTACGACTTCCAGTTCGAAAACAAAAAGGGATACAAGACCACCGTGGAAGGGCTCTCCGAGAAATTCAACAAGGAATATTGGAACTATGCCAAGCTGATTTCCGGTGTGTTGCGCTACCGCATGCCACTGGACCATGTCATCAAGCTCGTCAGCTCCCTGCAACTGGAAAGCGAGAGCATCAACACATGGAAAAACGGCGTGGAGCGAGCCCTGAAGAAATACATTTCGGACGGCACGGAAGCCAAGGGCATGAAATGTCCCAACTGCGGCCACGAGTCGCTGGTCTATCAGGAAGGTTGTCTCATCTGTAAGCACTGCGGCGCTTCCCGCTGCGGATAGTCCCCATGAACATTAATAAACATTCTATATTGCTGCGCCGTGTGCGGGTCTATGCCCGCCACGGCGTAGCTCCGCAAGAGCGGCTGACAGGAGCCTATTTCTACGTGGACATGGCCGTGGACGCGGACTTCAGCGCGGCCATGCGCACCGACAAGCTGGACGGCACGGTGAGCTATGCCGACCTGTTCCAATGCATCAAGGAAGAAATGGCCGTGCCTTCCCTGCTCGTGGAACACGTGGCGGGGCGCATCTTGGAACGGGTGTTCCGCGACTTTCCTGCCGTGAGCCGCATCCGCCTGACCCTGACCAAGGAAAACCCGCCCATGGGAGCCGACTGCCGCGAGGCCGGGGTGGAAATCGAAGCCGAAAGATGACCCCTTTCCCCCGGCCGGTGCAACCGGACTTGGTGGCCACCAAGCAAAGAAACACGGTTTGTTTGCAACACTCGCCTTCCCATAGAGGCGCCTTGCCGGTTTCCAAAAGATACTTACTTCCAAAAAAGGAGATATACTTACTTGACCAAGTCAGTATATCTTACTTGGCCTTCGAAGTATATCTTACTTGACCAAGTCAGTATATCTGTCTTTTCCTGATTTCACTAGACACTTTTTTGTTTTATAACCTAAGTCAGTAGACACTTCTTTAACAATGGTGCT
>CALULT010000014.1 GCA_944321565.1 uncultured Paraprevotella sp.
GCAAGGTACGCCCCCAACGGTCTGGCAAGGCATCCGAAAAGCACCCGAATATGTCTTTTCCCGGCTGCGTATATTGCATCCCGGGATAATTGTTCAAGTCCTCACTCAGGAACAAATCGCCGTGCCTCCTCAACCATTCATCATGGAACGAGAAGCTATAGCTGTCGGAACCACGGAGCGATTCATACCCCAATTCTCCGACAAGCTCTATTTCCTTGAGCCAGTCAAAATCGGCATACACATAAAGTTTCTTCATCGCCTATTCCTTTTTAGATGCCCGTTCCCTTGTCTTCAAGTTCAAATCCTGCAATGCTTTTCCCAACTTGTCTTCCTTGGCCAGCCACAGGATGTCATCATCCAACTGCAGGGCGTAAAGCACCCGGAGATAAATGCCGATGGCTACCGTTGGCGCACCTTTTTCTATGCGTGACACGGTTAGTGGAGAACAGGTTGCCCGTTCCGCCACCTGAGCCACGCTCAGATTCCTCTGCTCTCCCACCACTTGCATCTTTTGTTCCAATTTCCGTGGCAACTTGGTGCCCATTGTATTCTTAGTCATAACTCATCATATAATATGCAAAGATAATGCTTTTTATTTATTTAATGATAGGTTACATCAAAAATAATGGTTTACTTCCGAGAATACTTGCTGACCAAAAGAAACACATCCATACATTCCCTGAACTTGACTTTAAAGCCGCACATATATATGCGGACAATAAAGTCAAGTTCAGGGAATGAGAAAGGAACGAACATTTCTCTTTCTTCCCTTAATTTGCCTCCCTACTTTTATAACGAAACCTAAACTCGTGACACCATCCATCACTTTAGAGAAATAATTGGCGACATTATCACAAATAAACCTTATCTTTGCATATCAACAAGAATGAAAACCTTGAGATTTTCGACCCCAAACCAACAGACTTTTAAGAATGTCTTTGGAAAAAACATATCAAAATTTCAAATATCACGACTATGATTTGCCACCCCAACGCCAAAATAAACCTTGGACTGAATATCACGGCACGCCGCCCGGATGGTTACCACGATTTGGAAACCATTTTTTACCCGATTCCCGTATGCGACACACTCCAAGTGGAAACCCTTGCCGACACGCCGGCTGCTATTTTCCCCGATGGATGTGTGCCGCACATGTCAACAATATCGGACTGTACCCTTTTCACAGCAGGCATTGCCATTGACTGCCCACCGGAAAAGAACTTACTCGTCAAAACAGTCCAATTATTGAAGCAGGATTTCGACCTCCCTCATATATATATATATATGTATAAGCAAATCCCTTTCGGGGCCGGTTTGGGAGGAGGCTCTGCAGACGCAGCCTTCATGGCCATAATACTCAACCGAATGTTTGCCTTAGGACTAAGTGACGAAGAACTGGAACACCGCGTGTCGGCCATCGGTGCCGACTGCGCGTTTTTCGTACGCAACCGCCCAGTATTTGCCACTGGCATCGGCAATATCTTCACTCCTATCACCTTGTCGCTCTCTGGATGGTATCTTGTCCTTATCAAGCCGGACATCTTCGTGTCCACAAAAGAAGCTTACGCAAAAATACGCCCCCGACATCCAAAAGAATCCGTGACAGCCATCGTGCAACGTCCCGTAGAAACATGGCGCGACACTCTTGTCAACGACTTTGAAAAAGGCATTTTCGCACTTCATCCCGAAATTGCCACCATCAAAGACAAACTTTACGAGTGCGGCGCAAGTTATGCATCCATGAGCGGCTCAGGCTCCAGTGTGTTCGGACTTTTCCGTCACGAGCCAAACGAAGCGGAAATACAGGAACTATTTAGGAATTATTTCTGCCAGCAACACAAATTATAGCCTTCCTACAACCTCGCCTTTGCGCTGCATCAAATTATTTCTTCCATTTAACCCATACAAGAATAGGGATTTTCCTATTGCAGAATAGGAAAAATCCTTTTTTTTTGTTTCAGAAAAGCGCGATATTTGCAGCAGAGAAAAAGGAACAAAGTACGAACAACTAAAGATAACGGACATGAAAAGGTTACTCGGACTGATGATAGCACTCCTCGCAGGACTGACCGGCATCCATGCCATGTCCTACGAAGAAGCCCGCGACAGGGCCAGGTTCCTCACGGACAAAATGGCGTATGAGCTCAACCTTAACGACCAACAATACAACGACGCCTATGAAATTAACCTGGACTACCTGATGAACATCCGCACAGCAAGCGATGCCTCGGGCATTTATTTGGAATATCGCAATGCAGACCTGCGTTGCATCCTCTATGATTGGCAATATGCCTTGTTCCAGGCAGCCACCTATTTCTTCCGCCCCATTCTGTGGCGGGCCACCGGATGGTTCTTGCCTGTTTACACCATCTACTCCCCCACCCTGTTCTATTATGGCCCGCCAAGGGTCTATCACGTTTACCGCGGCGGACATTTCCGCTATCGCCATGAACATCGCGTGAGCTTCTATGCCAACCGACGTCCGGCATGGCACGGGGGACTGAGAGGAGAAAGCCGCAGGCCGATTCCCGGAAGACCTGTTCCTCCACAAGGACATGGTGGAAACGGATTCCACTTCGAACCAGTCAGGCAACCGCAACAGCGTCCAACAAAGCCGAACGACCATAAGGGAAACGGCTTCAGATTCGAACCCGTAGGTGTTCCGTCAGGAAACACCTACCGACCGAACAATACGGATAGGCCAACAAGTACGACTCGACCTGGAAATACAAATAAACCGGGTAACACCCCCGCGATACGGCCGGCAACCCCCAGACCCACTAGTTCCGCACGACTGGGACAAACGATGTCCCGGCCGAGACAAACTCCGAATAACACAACGCAAAACAAACCGCGCGCCACGACTCCGGCCAACAACAGCCACTATACACGGAAAAGTTCCACGCGCACCACCGTAGGCCATTCTTCACGGCAATCCCATATACAACCATCAAGGCCTTCGGTACGTCCTAGAAACAATGCAACAAGACAACCGCATGGGACGGCAAGAAGAACTGCATCGCCCGCACGGACTCACAGGACAAGCCGGTAAGCCAACAGAATGCAAAAACATTCAAAGCAAACTATGAGAAGGTCTATATAAAACAACTATGAAAAGTCGATGTTTGTTTCATTGACAATGAGAACGGCGGCCTTGTGATAAGGCTGCCGTTTTTTTCACCGCCAACGGGATTACACAAACCGCCAAGCCCTGCCCATGCTGGCAAAGGGGCACAAAAAAATCCATTTTCCCCGCCAGTTTCGGCAAATCTTAGGAATTTGTTGCTTAACTTTGCCGACGGAAAAAGAAAAGGAATAATAGCATGCATATCTACAACAAAAAAGTCACAATTAAAAAGACATGGTACATCGCCGTCTGTTTCGCGGCCATCGTCTTGTGGAATTGCTCGCCGTCAAAAGACACCTCCACAGAGGAATGTTTTATCCCAGTGAAAGACATCCTCCCCGAAAAACCGGACTATTCACAAACAGACAACTGGTACCGCATCCTGCGCGAAGGCACAAGGGCAGACGTGTTCTACATATTGCCCACATGCGTATGGGATTGGGTGAACGAAGCCGGAGACACGGTGCACTATGCCGATCCGCAGAACGAAGAACAACGCGAAGCCATGCTTCCATCGCTGGAACTGGCCGCAGACATTTTCAACAGCCATAACTTCTATTCCCCCTACTACCGCCAAACCACACTGGAGTCCTGGATGAAAGGCGACAGCATCATTGAAGCACGCTTTGCAAATGCCATGCCCGACATAACAGACGCATTCAACCACTATTTGGCCCATGACAACAACGGTCGGCCATTCATTCTGGCAGGATTCAGCCAAGGAGCAAAAGCCGTGGTGGAATTGCTCAAGACCCTGCCCGACGAAGCGCGCCAACGCCTGATAGCAGCGTATGTCATCGGATACCGTGTAACGGCAGAAGACCTCACACAACATCCAGAAATCCAAGCCGCCCGCGACTCGGCCGACACAGGGGTGACCATTTGCTATAATTCCGTGGCTTCGCCCGAAGCCATCAGCCCTGCCCTTTCGCCCAGCCAAATCTGCATCAATCCCGTGAACTGGCACACGGACGGCACACCCGCCCAACTGAATGACACGGCAACCGTGAGAGTGGACTCGCTCCACCACGTCCTACTGGTAGAGGGATTGAACGAAACGCAGTATTTCCTCCCCTCGCTTGGCGGGCTGTTCAAGCTTGGAAATTACCATCTACAAGAATTGCTTTTCTACCAACCTCACCTGAGCCATAACGCCGCATTGCGCACACGAAGTTATTTCGGGAACACGGAAAAATAACCAATCCGGACTCCCGCAAACCGTCCGCCAACAGCATATACCACTTAAGATTACAAACACACGAGAGTTTCAGGCCTTGAAACTCGGTGTTCCGGGCTTTGAAACTAGGTGTTCCAGGCTTTGAAACTCGGTGTTCCGGGCTTTGAAACTCGGTGTTCCGGGCTTTGAAACTCGGTGTTCCAGGCCTTGAAACTCGGTGTTCCAGGCTTTGAAACTCGGTGTTCCGGGCTTTGAAACTCGGTGTTCCAGGCCTTGAAACTCGGTGTTTCAGGCTCTGAAAATTTCCGCATGTAGGAAAAGTGAAACAAATCACCGCGCGGGTCATTGCAGTGCGGGGCAGCCATTCACACCCCGTCCTGCGCTCCCACGCTTCGGCAAAGAAAATCAGTCTTCCTGCGGGGCATCATTACTCTCCTCCCCCGGCTCCAATCCTCCTGCGGCCTGATGCGCCTTGATTTTCCGAAGTTCGTCATGCAAGGTTTCCACAAACTTCTCGGCCAGCAAGGACTGCCTTTTCCCCTTAAGTGACAAAAGGCTGATGTGCATGTACTCCGCCTTTTCCTTGATGGGAATGGCCTTCAGGTCGGGACTGCTCAGCGTCACATCCTGGGAAAGAATTGAAATCCAATGCCCCGTCCGAATCATTTCGAGCAAAAGCGGAGTGCTATTCACCTCTATTTGCGGTTTCACTTTCACCTTATATTTCATAAACATGCGTTCAACCACCTTGCGGGTATATAAATCCTTTTCCAAAAGAATCACCTGGAACTCGTTCAAATCCTGCAGGGAAAAACGTTTCCGTATAGCCGCAGGATGGTTCTTATGAGCAATCACGCACAAAGGGAAACGCGCAAATTCGGCCTGCTCCGTCAGGGCGGTCACCTCCTGCGGAGTGTAACTCATCGCGAAATCTAGTTTGTTGGAGTTAATCAATTCCACCAATTCAAACACGGAGTGAGAATAGACAATGGAAAGCTCCGCCTGCGGAAAAGCCCGGGTAAACTTCAACACACATATATTCAATAAGGAAAAGAAGCTATAAATCACTCCTATCCTTATCCGTCCTGAATAGACATGCTGCATTTCCTGCATGTGTTGAACCCCATATTCCACCTCTTCCAACGCCTTGCGGGCATGCCCCAGGAAATCCGCGCCGGAATCCGTCAGATAGACCTTCTTCCCCACACGGTCGAAAAGTGCCGTGCCCAACTCCCCCTCCAACTGCTTAATGCTTTGCGAAAGGGTGCTCTGCGTCACGAACAACTCCCGGGCGGCTTCCGTGAACGAAAGCACGTCGGCCAGCTTGACAAAGTATCTCAAAGGCGTAAGTTCCATTAGCAAATCCAATAGATAACATGAAAATTATTAATTATGCAAATTTACGGAAAAAAGAAATATACCATAACTTTGAAACAGGGAAAAGAAAGAACCCCCTAGGTTAAACAATGATAAAGGGAGAGAAAAAGAGCTGTGGATGAATTTAAATAGTGTATAAGAATGTTGAGAAAACCAAGTTGGCATGACGCTTCCTTGAGAAGACAAAGGGAAATGGCCAATTTGGCGGACAAAAGGAACACGATAAGAACAAAAAAGTAATATATAATAAGATATCATTTTATGGTACACTTGATAGGACACATATCACAAATCATCGGCCCCGTGGTGGACGTTCATTTCGAACGTAGCGAGAAAAGCGACAGCGACAGCCTGCCAAGCATACACGATGCCCTGAAAATCCGGCGCGCGGACGGGCGTACACTCATCGTGGAAGTGCAGCAGCACATCGGTGAAGACACCGTGCGCACCATTGCCATGGACAGCACCGACGGGTTGCAAAGGGGCATGAAAGTAGTCTCCACCGGGCGGCCTGTCACCATGCCCGTAGGGCCGCAAATCCGCGGGCGCGTGTTGAACGTGGTGGGCGAAGCCATTGACGGCATGCCCTCCTTGGACGAAAGTGACTCGCTCCCCATTCATCGCGAACCACCCAAATTCGAAGATTTGGCCACCACGCAAGAAATGCTCGCCACCGGCATCAAGGTCATCGACCTGCTCGAGCCTTACCTGAAAGGCGGGAAAATCGGGCTTTTCGGAGGAGCGGGCGTGGGCAAGACTGTGCTCATCAAGGAACTCATCAACAACATTGCCAAGAAGCACAACGGATTCTCCGTGTTTGCCGGCGTGGGGGAACGCACCCGCGAAGGCAACGACTTGCTCCGCGAAATGATAGAGTCCGGTGTCATCAAGTACGGAGACGAGTTCCTGAAAAGCATGGAAGAAGGCAACTGGGACTTGTCGAAAGTAGATCCAGAGGAAGTGGAAAAATCACAGGTGGCCATGGTGTTCGGACAGATGAACGAGCCACCCGGCGCACGTTCTTCCGTGGCGCTCTCGGGGCTGACATTGGCAGAATCTTTCCGCGACAGCCGTAAGGGAGACGGCCCGCGCGACATCTTGTTCTTCATCGACAACATTTTCCGCTTTACTCAGGCAGGTTCCGAAGTGTCCGCCTTGCTGGGGCGCATGCCGTCGGCCGTGGGCTACCAGCCGACGCTGGCTTCGGAAATGGGACAAATGCAAGAACGCATCACTTCGACCAAAAACGGCTCCATCACCTCCGTGCAAGCCGTATATGTGCCGGCCGATGACTTGACCGACCCGGCTCCGGCCACCACGTTCACGCACTTGGATGCCACCACGGTGCTGAGCCGTAAGATTGCCGAGCTTGGGATTTACCCGGCCGTGGATCCGCTGGAATCCACCTCGCGCATCCTCGACCCGCTCATCGTGGGCAAGGAACACTACGAGACGGCACAGCGCGTGAAGCAAATCCTGCAACGCAACAAGGAACTGCAGGACATCATCTCCATCCTCGGCATGGACGAACTGTCGGACGAAGACCGGTTGACGGTGAACCGCGCACGGCGCGTACAACGCTTCCTCTCGCAACCGTTCGCCGTGGCCGAACAATTCACTGGTGTGCCGGGCGTGATGGTAAACATCGAGGACACCATCAAAGGCTTTAAGATGATATTGGACGGCGAAGTCGATGACCTGCCCGAACAGGCCTTCCTCAACGTGGGCACCATCGAAGAAGCCATAGAGAAAGGAAAGAAGTTGCTCAACGCGGCACAAAACTGACGAGGCTATGGATACGGGAAAAGACAATATCCACCTGACCATCGTGACGCCGGAGAAAACCCTGTTCGACGGGATGGTGAAGTACGTGCGCCTGCCAGGCAGCGGCGGATTGTTCGGCGTATATTACAACCACGCACCGCTGATTTCGCCGCTAGACAAAGGCGAGGTCACTTACCGCCACGGTGAAACGAAGGAACATGTCGCCATCGAAAGGGGATTCGTGGAAGTGAGAAACAACACTGTGGCCGTCTGCGTGACGGAAACGAAAAGCTGAATCCGGGAAGTGTAAAGAAAGGACATTCAAAACATGAAAAGGATAAAATATCTGTTCATCACAGCCATTGCCCTCATGGTGTTTGCCACAGGAACGGCCAAGGCAGAAAAGGACACGGGCATCGACGTTGCCGAAATCGTATTCGGGCACATCGAAGACTCGTACGAATGGCACATCACGAACATCGGTGGAAAGCCATTACGTATTCCACTACCGGTCATCGTGAAAAGTTCCACGGGATGGCACGTATTCTCCTCCGCGCGGTTAGAAAACGGAGCCGAATATGAGGGGCTGTATATTGCGAGTGAAGGTGCGAACGCCAAGAAAATCGTAGAACGCGATGCTTCGGGCAATGAAGTACTTCCCTTGGACATCTCCATCACCAAGAACGTACTCGCACTATTCATCAACAGCGCGATATTGCTCATCGTCATGCTTTCTTGCGCCCGTTGGTATAAGCGGCACGAAGTGAGTAAAGGTGCTCCCAAAGGTGGTGTGGGCATGATTGAGGCTACGGTACTTTACATTTATGAAGATGTAATAAAAGCCAGCGTGGGAGCGCAATACCAACGTTATGCCCCCTATCTGCTTACGGCGTTTTTCTTCATCTTAGTGAACAACCTGATGGGATTGCTCCCGTTCTTTCCTGGTGGCGCCAATGTGACGGGCAATATTGCCATCACGGTGGTGCTCGCATTGTTCACCTTCGTGCTGACCAACGTCACCGGGTCGAGGGAATATTGGAAAGACATCTTTTGGCCCGAAGTGCCTACATGGCTGAAAGCCCCTGTCCCGTTAATGCCCCTGATTGAATTCATCGGCGTGTTCACCAAACCCTTCACGTTGGCCATGCGACTTTTTGCCAACCTCATGGCCGGCCACGCAGGCATCCTGAGCATCGTATGCGTCATCTTCATCACCGCACAATTGGGGGCTGGCATCTGCGCTCCCATGAGCCTGATTGCCGTCATCTTCGGCATCTTCCTCAATGCGCTCGAAGTGCTAGTGGCGTTCATCCAAGCCTATGTGTTCACACTCCTTTCGGCCATCTTCATCGGCATGGCACATCCAAAGGCGGAAATAGAAAAGAAATAAAAACAATAGAGTATTAACCATAAAAAAGAAAAAGATTATGTTACTTACAGTATTATTGCAAGCTCTTGCAGGAAGCGGTCTTATCAAGTTAGGTGTAGCCATCGGCGCAGGCATCGCAGCCATCGGCGCAGGCATTGGCATTGGCAAAATCGGCGGTTCGGCCATGGATGCCATTGCGCGCCAGCCGTCTTCCACCAATGACATCCGTACAAACATGATTTTGGCTGCCGCATTGATCGAAGGCGTAGCCCTGATTGCCATTGTCGTTTGTATCTTGGCTTTGTTTGTATAACCGGAATCGCTTATGGGACTGCTGACACCCAATCCGGGTCTGCTGTTCTGGATGGTGATTTGCTTCGGAGTCGTGTTTTTCCTCTTGGCAAAATTCGGATTCCCAGTCATCATCAACGCGGTGGACAAACGGAAAAAGTATATAGACAGTTCACTGGAAGCCGCCCGGCAGGCCAATGAGCAACTGCAACAGGTGAAAACCGAAGCAGAGAAGCTGATGGCCGAGGCACGCGCGCAACAGGCTGCAATGCTGAAAGAAGCTTCAGCCACACGCGACCGCATCATATCGGACGCCCGCGGACGCGCCCGCGAGGAGGCACAAAAAGCCTTGGACGAGACGCGCCACCAAATCGAGGCGGAAAAAGAAAGTGCCATCAACGACATTCGCCGGCAAGTGGCCGTCCTCTCCGTCGATGTGGCAGAGAAAATCCTGCGCAAGGAACTGTCGAAAGACAAAGAACAACTGGATTTCATCAACCGCATGATTGCGGAAGTGGAATCAAACGAGAAGATAACTGAATTTGAATAAATGGACATAGGAATCATTTCAAGCCGTTACGCGCGCGCCCTGCTCGAGTTCGCTTGCGAGCGCGAAGCCGAGGCCACCGTCTATCAGCAAACGGAGATTTTCCTGAAACGGTATGCCCAAATACCAGGCCTCCGGCAGACGGTGGAAAATCCCATGGTGAGGACGGAGGAGAAAATCAAACTCCTCCGCAATGCCACGGCGGGTGATGCCACGTGCGAGGAATTAACCCGCTTTTTCGCACTCCTGCTCGAAAACAAGCGCGAAAAGATGATGGTCTTCATCCTCCACTCCTACCTCTACCTCTACCGGAAAAAGAAGCGGATACGTCAAGGACTCCTCGTCACGGCCACGCCGCTTCCTGAAGAAACCCTGGAACGGCTCAAGCGCATCATCCTTCATTTCTACCGTGGACGCTCTGTGGAATTCGAAACCAAAGTGGATCCCGCAATCATTGGCGGCGGCATCCTTGGCATGGGATATTGGCGGGTGGATGCCAGCGTGGCCGGACAACTGAAGAAAGTGAAACAACAGTTCATCGAAAAGAACAGAAGAATCGTATAATGAAAAAGCAAACAAGCATATGTCAGACAAGATAAAACCAAGCGAGGTCTCGGACGTGCTCCTCCGCCAGCTTCAGGGCATTAACGCCAGCATCCAGTTCGAGGAAGCCGGCACCGTGCTGCAGGTGAGCGATGGCGTGGCTCGAATCTACGGGCTGTTGCATGCCGAAGCCAATGAACTTTTGGAATTCGAAAACGGGGTGATGGGCGTGGTCATGAACCTCGAGGAGGACAACGTAGGTGCCGTGCTCCTCGGTGCCACCGACCTCATCAAGGAAGGCATGAGCGTAAAACGTACCGGCCACATCGCCTCCATCCGCGTGAGCGAAAGCATGCTCGGACGTGTCATTGACCCGTTGGGTGTACCCCTTGACGGGCGTGGAGCCATCGGCGGCGAGACCTGCGAAATGCCATTGGAACGCAAGGCTCCTGGCGTAATTTTCCGCCAACCCGTGTCGGAGCCCTTGCAAACGGGACTCAAGGCCATTGATGCCATGATTCCTATCGGACGCGGACAACGTGAATTGATTATCGGCGACCGGCAGACCGGCAAGACGGCCATTGCCATCGACACCATCATCAACCAGCGCTCTGCCTACGAAGCGGGCAAACCTGTCTATTGCATCTATGTGGCCATCGGGCAGAAAGGTTCTACCGTAGCCAACATCGTCAATACCCTGCGCGAGAAAGGGGCAATGGACTACACCATCGTTGTGGCAGCCACGGCCGCCGACCCTGCCGCACTCCAATACTTCGCCCCATTCGCCGGTGCGGCCATCGGGGAATATTTCCGCGACACAGGCCGACATGCACTCGTGGTATATGATGACTTGTCGAAACAGGCCGTAGCCTACCGTGAGGTGTCGCTCATCTTGCGCCGTCCTTCCGGACGTGAGGCCTATCCCGGTGATATTTTCTACCTCCATTCCCGCCTGTTGGAACGCGCGGCTAAAATTATCAACCAACAGGAAGTGGCCGAACAGATGAACGACCTGCCCGAAAGCCTGAAAGGAAAAGTGAAATGCGGAGGTTCGCTCACCGCACTCCCTATCATTGAGACACAGGCCGGCGACGTGTCGGCTTATATCCCGACCAATGTGATTTCCATCACCGACGGACAGATATTCCTCGAAACCGACCTTTTCAACCAAGGTTTCCGTCCGGCCATCAACGTGGGTATTTCCGTATCCCGCGTGGGCGGCAGCGCACAAGTCAAAAGCATGAAGAAGGTAGCAGGAACGCTGAAGATAGACCAAGCACAATACCGCGAATTGGAAGCCTTCTCCAAGTTCAGTAGCGACATGGATCCCGTCACGGTCATGACCATCGACCGCGGGCGGAAAAACAACGAACTGTTAGTACAACCCCAATATTCCCCCATGCCTGTGGGCGAACAAGTGGCCATCCTCTATTGCGGTACGCACGGGCTTATGCACGACATCCGCATAGACCAAGTGCGACAATTCCAACACGAGTTCCTCGAAAGTCTGCGCTCGTCCCACAAAGAAGACGTGCTAGACATCCTCGAAGCCGGAACTATCAACGACGAAGTTACCTCTATCCTTGAAGATGTGGCTAAAAAGGCTCTTTTGTTGTTTAAAAACTAATCCGTCATGTCATCACTCAAAGAAGTAAAGGGAAGAATCATCTCCGCCAACAACACGCTGAAAATTACTTCGGCGATGAAGATGGTGGCTTCGGCCAAACTCCACAAGGCACAGGAAGTCATCGAAGGCATGCTGCCATACGAACAGCACCTGTCGGCGATTATGACCCACTTCTTGCAGTCCGGAGTCACGATGCAATCTCCCTATGCCAAGTTGCATCCCACGAAAAAGAAAATTTCGCTGGTCGTTTTCTCGTCCAACAGCAGCTTATGCGGAGGATTCAACGCCAATGTCATCCGTCTTTACCACCGCTGGCTCGCCGAACATGCAGACATTCCGAAAGAATGCATCACCGTTTATCCCATAGGACGGAAAGTGGCCGATGCCGTGAAAAAAACGGGAGTCAAGATTGCGGGTGACTTCACCCACATGGCAGCAAAACCGAACTATGCCGAAGCTGAAGCCTTGGCCGATGAGCTCTGCCAGCAATTCCTCAAAGGGGAAACCGACCAAGTGGAACTGATTTATCACCACTTCAAATCGGCCGGTTCGCAGATTCTGAAACGGAACGTCTATCTCCCCATAGACATGTCGGAATTGGCTGCAGAAGAGGACTCCGAGGGAATCCATCCGGATTATCTGATAGAGCCATCCGAAGCAGATGTGCTGGAAAAGTTATTACCGGAAGTGTTGAAACTGAAAATCTATACGGCACTTTTGGACTCCAACGCCTCGGAACATGCGGCACGAAGCATGGCCATGCAGATTGCCACGGACAATGCCAACAACCTGATACAAGACCTCACCGTCATATATAACAAAGGGCGGCAACAGGCCATCACCAACGAACTTCTTGACATCGTGGGCGGCACGATGGCCTGATGGGTTGAAGGAAGCAAGGAGATATCATACCACACAAACCAAGAAAGCCCTCCGGATTTATTCTCCCAAATGATTCGGAGGGCTTTCTGTATAATCAAGGAAGCGGTTGATAATAATAATACCACCAATAAGTATGGCCATACATGCGTCGGCATTGGTTGGCTCGCTCTACGGAGTCAGAGTATTGCGCCTCATATCGGACAAAGTCATCCATATTAGCCTCAACAGAAGCATCTTTATAAGTAAGCGTAGGTGACGTGCGCAGACGATTGTAAAGAATCAATGCTTCCTTGTAGTGCAACGGCAGGTTTCCATCCAAGGAATAAAAACGAGGAAGCGTAGCCGCAAAATCATCCAGCCGCTTGTCTAACAGGAGAGCGCACAACAAGTAATCATTGGCGGCCGGCGTAGCCGAAGGCAAACGTGACAAGACCTCGAGGAATTCAACCGGCCCGCTCAATCCCTTGCCCGGTTTACCACCCAAATGGACATAAAGTGAATCCGTCCAACCATGCACATATATCGTGTCGGACAATTCCGGCATTAACCCACCGCTACCGTAGTATTGCGGGTATTCGAAAAGCCGTTCCCCAATCGCACCAGTACGACTAAGCACAAAAGCCCGCATGGCAGTCAAGCCACGGTCAGCATGCAACGAGTTGCGCCCAACGTCCAAAGCCTTCCTTTCTTGGTTCTCTGCAATGAGCCGTTCGACCTGCAAACGATAATGTCGGACATCGTTGGTGTCGGCAATACTCCCGGTCATGATGAACAAAAGAAACAGGAGGAAGAAATTCGGCCACAAATAAGAGAATACATAAGAATGCCCGCCTTTCATATCGGGAAAGTGTTTCACTATCCACACCAATACGACATAGAGCACGATGCAAGCGGAAATCCCCCACCAATTGGCAACCCACTCCACGCTCCCATTCCCACCGGGAACAGCCGAGGTGACCAATCCCAACGCCAAACAAGAAGGGAAATAGCCCAACGCATAGAAACGCAAAGGAAATGAGAGAACTTTGTGCCACAAACCTTGCAACAGCAAGAGCACGGCGACAAGCACCACCATTCCCCACAAAGGAGAATAAACGGTATTCCCGGCAGACATGACATGTTGTACCGTAGCAAGCAAATCAGCTTGCATGAAATAAAGGTAGAATGCGGAAAAAGCGACAAAAAGAAAACCGCACACCCATGAAATGATGCGTCCGGTTTTCTTTGTCGGTGTCGTGTTATACATCTTCAATCTAAATTGTTCAAACAAAAAACTGGTCTGAGATTGCTCTCTACGCTCCTGTTTCGTCGGACTTTTCCTCCTCTATCTTTTGAAGGACAATGGCCGAACGAGCCGGGAGATAAAGTTTCAGCCACCCTTTGCCGTCGCGGAAGAGCAATTGGTCATAGTTTGTCAGGTGCCGCACCGAGTCGTCATTGAGTCCATGCCCGCCAAAACGCGTGGCATCAGTGTTCAACACTACGTCGTAGGCACCTTGGGGCACCATGAAACCGTAATCAGTGAAGGAACGGTCATAGCTAAAGTTGAAGACGAACAAAAGGTCGCCTCGGCTGTAAGCCAGCACTTGGTCGCCATCGTTGTGCCAAACTTCAACAACGGGAGTCTTTTGAATATTTTTCCGCGAGCGAAGCAAATGAACCATCTCCTTGTCAAAATCACCCAAATAATGGTAGCACAGGTCTTTGTTGTCAACAAGGTTCCACTGGCGACGGGCATATTTATAGCTCCACCCATTCCCTTCACGCGGGAAATCAATCCATTCAGGATGGCCGAACTCATTACCCATGAAGTTAAGATATCCCCCGTTGATAGTGGAAGCCGTGAGCAGGCGTATCATCTTGTGAAGGGCGATACCGCGCTCTACGGCATAGTTCTCGTCCCCCTTGCGGAAATGCCAATACATGTCAGCATCTATCAGACGGAATATGATAGTCTTGTCACCAACAAGAGCTTGGTCGTGGCTTTCACAGTAAGAAATGGTCTTTTCGTCGGCACGACGGTTGGTCACTTCCCAAAACATACTGCTTGGTTTCCAGTCTTCGTCTTTCTTCTCTTTGATAGTCTTTATCCAATAGTCAGGGATATTCATGGCCATGCGGTAGTCGAAACCATAACCACCACTCTCGAACGGAGCAGCCAATCCAGGCATACCGCTCACCTCCTCGGCTATGGTTATTGCTTTCGGATTGACTTCGTGAATCAGTTTGTTTGCCAACGTCAGGTAACAAATGGCATTGTCGTCTTCGTGGCCGTTGAAATAGTCACCATAATTACAGAAAGCTTCACCCAACCCGTGGCTATAATAAAGCATGGACGTCACGCCATCGAAACGGAAACCATCGAAATGATATTCATCAAGCCAAAACTTGCAGTTGGAAAGGAGGAAATGGAGTACTTCATTCTTGCCATAATCAAAACAAAGGCTGTCCCATGCCGGATGTTCGCGACGGCCGCCCTGATAAAAATACTGGCAAGGGTCTCCGGCAAAGTTACCAAGCCCCTCGACCTCGTTCTTCACTGCATGCGAATGCACAATGTCCATGATGACGGCTATTCCCTGACGATGGGCTTCGTCAATGAGTGCCTTCAACTCCTCGGGTGTGCCAAATCGGCTGGAGGCGGCAAAGAAACTAGAGACGTGGTAGCCAAAACTGCCATAATAAGGATGCTCCTGGATAGCCATGATTTGAATGCAATTATAGCCGTCGGCCACGACGCGGGGCAAGACGTTCTCACGGAATTCGTTGTAGGTGCCCACTTTCTCGGCATCTTGTGCCATACCGATGTGGCACTCATAAATCATCAATGGGGACACATTGGGACGGAACGCCTTCTTTTTCCAAACATACGGCTTTTCGGGGTTCCACACCTGTGCGCTGAATATCTTCGTCGTGTCGTCCTGCACCACCCGACGGCACCATGCCGGAATGCGTTCGCCACAACCTCCGTTCCAATAAACCTTCAGTTTATACAAGTCACCGTGCTTCATTGCACCCGCGCGGAGCTTGATTTCCCAATTCCCGCTATCAGGAAGCCGCTTCAGCTTGTATTTCGGTTCTTCCCGCCAGCCGTTAAAGTCGCCAATGAGATAAATCTCCGTAGCGTTGGGAGCCCATTCACGGAACACCCACCCCGTAGCCGTACGGTGAAGTCCGAAATAAAGATACCCCGTGGCGAAATCGGCCAAGGTGGTTTTTCCGCCTCCGGTCAGCTCTGCGATTTTGTCCACAGCATGCTGGTGGCGTCCGGCGATGGCCGGTTCGTAATCTTTCAACCATGGGTCGTTCTTGACAATGCCCAATGTCTTCGTGGTCGGTTTAACTGCTTTTTTTGCCATAAATTATAGAATTAAGGTTTGACTGTCTCGTGTGTCCATACTATGTCCGGCATGGGAAGTTTGAACACGGCCTTCCTCATGGCCACAGGCGTGATGCCCGGTGCATGTGCGTCTTGGGGAAAGAAGATGGCGAACATACCGCGACGCACAGCCAAAATTGTATCAAAAGCCTGCCCCGGATAGAAAAGAATGTCCTTCTCCGCATCATAGTCTGTGTCATCCGCAGTCGGGCCGGGAGCATAGCCTATGCGTTCATCCCCCGTAAGAGGCACTTGCACGTCTATCATCCGCCGATGTGTTTCCAACACAGCCTGACTGCCGTCCTTTGGGGAAATCGTCTGTAAATTAACCCATCCGCCTTCGCAACCAAAGTCATAACGGCCATCGGCCATCGCCACCACATCGTGGGATGCCAAGAAACGAGCCACAGCCTCGAATGCAGGGTGAATGGCGGCATAATCTTTCAGATGGAAAAGTTCGTCCACAATCATATTTCTTTCATGTTTAAGATGTATCGTTCTATTTGTCCATTTCTTGCCCCTCCCCCAACAAATCCCTTTGCGTACGGAGCTGTCGAAGGATTTCGTCGTGCACATAGCCGTTGGAGGCAAATACTTCGCGCGCGTCCAAACATTCGGGGCTTCCCCCAAAGTCTGTCATACGCCCTCCGGCCTGCCGGAGGATAATGTGACCTGCTGCGATGTCCCATGGGCCAATAAAAGCTTCGATGCGGGCTTCGAAACGTCCCGCAGCGATGTAGCACAATTCTGCCGCTGCCGCCCCCATCAGGCGCAAGCCACCCACATGCCCGTAAAACGAGCGGACGACTTGCAAGGCAAACTCGCGGTAGTCTTCTGCCCGGTAGGGGAACCCAAGCTCAATGAACGCCTGGTCGAGTTCCGACACGCGGCTCACATGTATTTCTTCATCGTTCAGGTAAGCCTTGCCATCCTTGCACGCCCAAAACAATTCATCGCGACAGCATTCATAAACCACGCCCAAAAGGACTTCCTTGCGGTCACGCAGGGCAATGCTGACACAATAGGGGGCATTATCGTGTATGTAGTTGCTCGTACCGTCCAGCGGATCAACCAGCCAACAATATTCCTCGCCCCCGAAAGCGCCTGTGCCTTCTTCCGTAATGAATCCCGCCTCCGGCAACAAGTCATGCAACCTGGCGACTATCATCCGCTCAGACGCCTTGTCAACATAAGACACATAGTCATGTGCTGCTTTTTGTTCCACTCGTCCTCGGTCGAACGATTTCCGCTCACTTCGCAGAAATCCACCGGCCTCACGCGCCACGGCCTTTACGGCTTCCGTCAGGTGTTCCAAGTCAATCTTCTGCTGTGCCATCTGCCGCGTCCTCCTCTTTGTCCTTTTTCACAATAATCCCGTGCCTGTATTCTCCTTCCTGCACGACGCGTCCGTCCTTGTCCTTCAACACAAACGGGCCGTCTTTCTCATTATCCGTAAAGTTTCCTTCAAAACGCATGCCTTCGGCATCCACCATGATTCCGAAACCATTCTTTTCACCATGACGAAAAGTGCCTTTGAATTTCGTGCCGTCGCTCAGGCGCAGTATGCCTTCGCCATCCATCAATCCGTCACGCCATCCGCCTTCATACGTGTCGCCATTGCTCCACACATACGTTCCTTCGCCGTCACGCCGGCCCGTCTTCCAACTGCCGCTATAGGAAGCACCGCCTACCCATGTGAAGGTGCCCTCCCCGTCCTGTGCGCCGTTTTTAAACTGCCCCACATATTTGTTACCGTTGGCAAAAGTAAATATGCCATTGCCCGTACGCTGCCCCTTGACATATTCACCTTCATACACGTCACCATTATGGAAACGATATACCCCTTTGCCGTGCTGCACATCATCAACCCAATCACCGGTGTAGCTGTCCCCGTCGGCATAATTGAACGTGCCTTGGCCATTGCGTTGGTTGTGCGCCCATTCACCGTCATACCACGAACCGTCCCCCCAGTCGAATCGTCCATCTCCGCTTTTTTCGTCCTCAAGCCAATTCCCCTTGTAAGACGCGCCTCCGACATAGCTATATTCACCATATCCTTCGCGCTTGTCTTCCTTCCAAGCACCTTTATACACATCGCCGTTATAATAATACATCGTTCCTTCGCCTTGTTGGTAATCGCGGAACCAAAGCCCGTCATACCGGTTGTTGTTCATAAAGTAATAGATGCCGTGCCCGTGTTGCTGGTCTTGGAACCATTCGCCCTCGTATTTTTCACCGTCAGGAAAGGTATATACGCCATATCCTTGGCGTTTTCCTTTCACGTATTCCCCTTGGTATATGTCCCCGTTCTTGAAATGAGTGACACCTTTCCCGTAGGGCTTTCCCCGGAACAACTCGCCTTGGTACTCCGCACCGTCCTTGAACGTATAAACACCAATCTTTATCTCCTGCGCCTGCACGTGAAACAAAGGCCACAAAAGCAACAATCCCCAAAGCTTATAATATTTCCATGCCATGACTTTCATCCCGTTTTGCCAGCTTTAACCTTGCCCGCCTTGTCGCGCCAGGAACCGTTCTGCCGCCGCCAAGTCTTCTGGAGTGTCAATACCAATGGTTTCCACATCGCTGATGCCCACCTTTATCGTATATCCGTTTTCGAGCCAACGCAATTGTTCCAATGATTCAGCCAATTCGAGGGAAGACTGCGGCAATGCCGTGATTTCCCTCAACACTTCGGCCCTGTAAGCATACAGGCCGATATGTTTATAATAGGTATGTCCGGCCAACCATTCGCTTTTCTCCACATTTCTCTGAAACGGGATGACAGAACGGCTGAAATACATGGCCTGCCCACGTTTGTTGACCACCACCTTGGGTGAATTCGGATTTTCGAGGGCGGCCAATCCGTCAGCTGGCACAAATGGTCTCGCCAAAGTGGCAATCTGTGTCTGCGAATCATCGAAACAAGCCTTGATGGCTTCTATCTGCCGCGGGCTGATAAAAGGCTCGTCGCCTTGGATGTTGACCACGACATCGTATGGATGCCCCACGATTGTATATGCTTCGTAGCAGCGATCTGTGCCGCTCCGGTGATATGTGCCCGTCATGACCGCTTTCCCGCCAAACGCCTGCACGGCATCCGCTATGCGCTCGTCATCCGTGGCCACAACCGTCTCGTCCAGCATGCCAGCCACTTGTTCATAAACTCTTTCAATTACCGTCTTACCTCCCAAAAGTGCCAAAGGCTTTCCCGGGAAACGGGTGGAAGCATATCGTGCAGGAATAATTCCTATAAAATTCATGAGCGTTTAATCGATTAATTCAAATGTACCTTACAAAAATACAAAATAATTTTGTAAGCCACGGCAAAAACACCTATTTTTGTGCGCAAAAAGGCATGCCCAAAGAATGTTTCATCGGATTAGGAAGCAACGAAAACACTGCATCCAACATGATTTCCGCCCAAAAGGACTTACTGCGTTTTTTCCCCGACATACGGTTCAGCAGTCTTCTGCAAACCCGCCCCATAGGTTTCTGTTCGCCAAATCCCTTTTTCAACATGACCGCCGTATGCACCACGTCGCTTCCACTAACGGGAATCAGACAATTGCTCAAACAAATAGAAATGGCGTTGGGACGCAAACCCGAAGACAAGGCGCATGGCATCGTGAAAATAGACCTTGACCTGCTGGCGTACGACGGACAAATCCTCAAGCCGGAAGACTGGGAACGGCCTTACGTGCAAGAAGGCGTGAACGAATTATCCCACAAACACGCCTCCCGCTAACATACGCCATACAGGGCAAGAAATGGCAGTTTCTATTCGAAGACTTCATCTATGCCGCCATATTCCTCCACTGGAGCCTCTTCCGTCAGGATAGTGTCCGCGCATGGGTCAAAACCTTCCGGTATTTCGAACTTGTCATCGGGAGAATAGCCCAAATCCTTATCTTTAAACACCTTTTGGAAGAAATATGCCACGACCGGCAATGCCGAAGAAGCCCCTTGGCCGTGCGTCATGGTGTTGAAATGGATGTCACGGTCTTCGCCTCCTACCCAGCAACCAGCCGAAAGAGTAGGCGTAAAGCAAACGAACCAGCCATCGGAATTGCGGTTTGTCGTGCCTGTCTTCCCGCCCATGTCCGCAGTCACATGATAACGGAAGCGCATGCGTCCTCCTGTGCCCCCGTTCATCACGCCCTGCAACATGATAATCATCTTATAGGCGCTTTCTTCGCTGATGACTTCTGTCATCCGGGGTTGGAACTCACCAACCACATTGCCTTCGCTGTCTTCTATGCGCGACACGAACAAAGGTGCCGTACGGATACCCTTGTTGGCAAAAGCCGTATAAGCACTGACCATCTCCGACACGGAAATTTCACATGGGCCAAGACATAGTGCCATCGAAGGATGGATTTCCCGGTTCTGCACTCCGAATTCATGAATCAGCCTTACCAAGGCAGACGGGCTGAGACGGCTCATCAGATAAGCCGAAATCCAGTTGTTGGACTGTGCCAAGCCCCACTTCAAGGTCACCATCTCGCCATAATGCGAACGGCTACCGTTGCGAGGTGTCCATGGTTTTCCCGCCACGATGTATGTCTGTTGCACATTCGGAGCCAAGTCGCAAGGCGACATACCGTTCTCCATGGCCAAGGTGTAAAGGAACGGTTTGATAGTGGAGCCCACCTGCCGCCTTCCCACTCCGGCCATGTCATACTGAAAATAGCGGTAATCGGGTCCGCCCACATACGCCTTGACAAATCCCGTATGCGTGTCCATGCACATAAACCCAGACCGCAGGAAACTCTTATAATAACGTATGGAGTCCATCGGTGTCATGACGGTATCGACCTCGCCATGATAAGAAAACACGGTCATCTCACAGGGAGTGTTGAAGGCTTTAGTGATTTCCTCGTCCGTGGCACCCGTCTTGTGCATCTTGATGTAGCGTTCGCTCTGTCGCACGGAACGCCACATGATCTGTTCCACCTCCTTTGCGGTCAATTGGTTGGAAAAAGGCCTCGTCTTCTGATTCCGCTTTTCCTTGTCGAATATCGGCTGCAGGTAACCGGCCACATGCTCTTCCACCGCCTCTTCCGCATATTGCTGCATCCGGGAGTCTATGGTGGTATATACTTTCAGCCCGTCGGTATATAGATTATAAGGTGTGCCGTCCTTCTTGCGGTTCTTGTTACACCACCCATAAAGCGGGTCTGTCTCCCATGCCAGCGAGTCCTCATAATATTGCTGGTCTTGCCACGAAGCGTAATCACTGCGGCGGGGTTCCTTGGCCATCAGCATGGTGCGCAAGCGTTCACGCAGGTAAGTGGCCATGCCTTCCTTATGGTCCACCCGGTGGAAACGCAGTCCGATGGGTTCCTGCTTGTGCAAGTCCGCATCCACCTTGCTCAGATAACCAGCCTTCACCATCTGTTCCAGCACCACATTGCGGCGTTCCCTGCAACGTTCCGGTTTGCGCACGGGGTTGAAGTACGAAGGATTTTTGCACATGCCTATCAGGGTGGCCGCTTCGGCCACCGACAGGTTCTTGGGCTCTTTATTAAAATAGGTGCGTGCCGCGGTTTTGATGCCCACGGCATTGTGGAGGAAATCAAAATAATTGAGATACATCGTGATGATTTCCTCCTTCGTGTAATATCGCTCCAGCTTCACGGCAATCACCCACTCTATCGGCTTCTGCAAAGCACGTTCCATCGTGCTTTGCGCCACATCCGTGTAGAGCTGCTTTGCCAATTGCTGCGTAATCGTGCTGCCTCCCCCTGCATTGCTTTGCCCTAGAATCACACGCTTCACGATGACACGCGCCAAAGCACGGTAGTCTATCCCCGAATGCTCGTAGAAGCGTTCGTCTTCCGTGGCCACAAGGGCTTTCACCAGCCATGGCGACAAATCGTCATATCCCACAAAGATGCGGTTGGCCCTGCTGTATGACCAAGTGCCCAACAATTTCCCGTCGGCCGAGATGACCTGTGTGGCATATTTGTTCACCGGATTCTCCAACTGGTACAAGTTGGGCATATATCCAATCCACCCGTGCCATATCGCATAAAAGGCCAAAGATACCGCACTGATGCACAAGAACAGAATCACCCATAAAGTGATTACAAACTTTTTCCTCATAAACTGTTTCTTTCTTCTTCTTTCTTCGTCCGAAGTCGCAAAGTGCAAAATTACAAATAAACTTGATACGAACGGGGCTAATCGAAGAAAAGTTGGCTAAATGATGCGGAACATGCGCACGTTTCATCTTTTTTTATTAACTTTGACAGCTAAAGAAGTTCTATTTATCAGCAAAAAGAATCCGAAATGGAAAACAGAAGTTTGGTGACTATCGCAGACCTTTCCAAGGAAAAGCTCATGTATCTGCTCCGGATGGCCGGCGAATTTGAAAAGCATCCCAACCGCAAACTGCTGGAAGGGAAAGTCGTGGCCACGTTGTTCTTTGAACCATCCACAAGGACACGCCTGAGTTTCGAAACGGCGGCCAACCGTTTAGGTGCCAGGGTTATCGGGTTCACCGACCCCAAAGTGACGAGTTCCACCAAAGGCGAAACGTTGAAAGACACCATCATGATGGTGAGCAACTACGCGGACGTCATCGTGATGCGCCATTATCTCGAAGGGGCAGCCCGCTATGCATCGGAAGTTTCACCCGTACCGGTCATCAATGCCGGAGACGGAGCCAACCAGCATCCCTCGCAGACCATGCTCGACCTTTACTCTATCTATAAGACACAGGGTAAACTAGACGGGTTGCAAATCTATATGGTCGGCGACCTGAAGTATGGACGCACCGTGCATTCCCTGCTCATGGCCATGCGCCACTTCAACCCCACGTTCCATTTCATCTCGCCTGAAGAATTGAAAATGCCCGGCGTGTATAAGGAATATTGCGAAATGCACAATATCAAATATGTAGAGCATACCGACTTCACGGCCGACACCATTGCCGGGGCGGACATCTTATATATGACGCGTGTGCAAAAGGAACGCTTCACCGACCTCATGGAATACGAGCGGGTGAAAGACCTCTACCTGCTCAAGTTGCCCATGCTGAAAAAGGCCAAGGACAACATGCGCATCCTGCATCCCCTTCCACGGGTGAACGAAATAGAATATGCCATCGACGACGACCCGCATGCTTACTATTTTGAACAGGCGCACAACGGGCTGTTTGCCCGCCAGGCCCTGATTTGCGACGTGTTGGGACTGACATTGGACAACGTCATGAACGACAAGACCATTATTGAATAACCAATATCACGACGAATAAGATGAAGAGACAAGAACTATTGGTTGCCGCGCTCGAAAACGGCACCGTAATCGACCATATACCTTCCAGCAAATTGTTCGAAGTGGTCAACCTGCTCCATCTAGAAGAGATGAGAACCTCCATCACGGTGGGCTACAACCTGAAAAGCAAAAAGATGGGGCATAAGAGCATCATCAAGATTGCGGGCAAGTTCTTTTCCGACGAGGAAATCAACCAACTGGCCGTGGTAAGCCCCAACGTGACGCTCAGCGTCATCCGCGACTACGAGGTTGTTGAAAAAAAGGAAGTCAAGTTGCCCGAAGAGCTACGCGGCATCGTGAAATGCGCCAATCCCCAATGCATCACGAACAACGAGCCCATGAAGACTTATTTCCACGTGGTTCCCGGAGAGCACCCCGCATTGCGTTGCCACTACTGCAACAAGGAAATCAGCCTGGAACACGTGAAACTGGTATAATCCCCCCGAACCCATGAAACAAGACTGGAAACCGGGAACCATGATTTATCCCCTGCCCGCCCTTTTGGTCAGTTGCGGGAGCACCCCGGAGGATTACAACCTCTTCACCGTGGCGTGGGCAGGAACGATATGCACCAATCCGGCCATGTGCTACATATCGGTGCGGCCGGAACGGCATTCCTACCGGCTGATAAAGGAAAACATGGAGTTTGTCATCAACCTGACCACGGAAGACATGGCTTATGCCACAGACTGGTGCGGTGTAAGGTCGGGGCGCGACTACCGGAAATTCGAAGAAATGAAGCTCACGCCGGGAAAAGCCCGCATGGTGGCCGCCCCCATCGTGGAAGAATCGCCGCTCAACATCGAATGCCGCGTGAAGGAAATCGTTTCCTTGGGCAGCCACGACATGTTCATTGCCGAAGTGTTGAACGTCAAGGCCGACGAACGCTACATGGACCCGGAAAGCGGGAAGTTCTCGCTCGATGCCAGCCATCCGCTGGTCTATCTGCACGGGGCATATTATGGCTTAGGGCGGAAAATAGGGAAATTCGGCTGGAGCGTGGAAAAGAAAAAAGAATAGGAACACCAATTAAAAAAGTAATATCACAATGAAAACAGACAGCACGGTTTTTGAACTGATCGAGAAAGAACACCAACGCCAGCTCAAAGGCATCGAACTCATCGCTTCGGAGAACTTCGTGAGCGACGAGGTCATGAAAGCCATGGGCTCATGGTTGACCAACAAGTATGCAGAGGGATATCCCGGCAAACGTTACTACGGAGGCTGCCAGGTCGTGGACGAAGTGGAAAGCCTGGCCATCGAACGGGTGTGCAAGCTGTTCGACGCGGAATATGCCAACGTGCAGCCCCACTCCGGCGCACAGGCCAACGCAGCCGTCTTCCTGGCTTGCCTGAAAGCCGGAGACACTTTCATGGGACTGAACCTGGACCACGGAGGACACCTCTCGCACGGTTCACCAGTGAACACTTCCGGCATCCTCTACCATGCCGTCGGCTACAACCTGAACAAGGAAACCGGGCGGGTGGACTACGACGAGATGGAAAAGCTGGCCTTGGAACACAAGCCCAAGATGATCATCGGCGGCGGGTCGGCCTATAGCCGCGAATGGGATTATGAACGCATGCGCGAAATCGCAGACAAGGTGGGTGCCATCTTCATGGTGGACATGGCACATCCCGCAGGACTGATTGCAGCCGGGCTGCTGAAGAACCCCGTGAAGTATGCCCACATCGTGACTTCCACCACCCATAAGACTTTGCGCGGCCCGCGCGGCGGCATCATCCTGATGGGCAAGGACTTCGACAACCCGTGGGGCTTGAAGACCCCGAAGGGTGAAATCAAGAAGATGAGCCAGATTCTCAACAGTGCCGTGTTCCCCGGCATACAGGGCGGCCCGTTGGAACATGTCATCGCAGCCAAGGCAGTGGCCTTCAACGAAGCCCTTCAACCCGAGTTCAAGGAGTGGGCCAAACAGGTGCAGAAGAATGCCAAAGTGTTGGCCGACGAACTGATGAAGCGCGGATTCGACATCGTGAGCGGCGGCACAGACAACCACTCCATGCTGGTGGACTTGCGCAGCAAATATCCCGACCTGACCGGCAAGGTGGCCGAGAAAGCCTTGGTGGCTGCCGACATCACGGTAAACAAGAACATGGTGCCATTCGACACCCGCAGCGCATTCCAAACTTCCGGCATCCGTCTGGGAACTCCCGCCATCACCACCCGGGGCGCGAAGGAAAACTTGATGGTCATCATCGCCGAACTGATTGAAAAGGTATTGGACGCGCCGGAGGACGAACAAGTCATCACCGCTGTGCGCAACCAAGTGAACGACCTCATGAAGGATTATCCGTTGTTTGCTTATTAAGGAAACGGCATCCAGCCACAAAACGACTCGCCGCAGGCGGACAACCTGCGGCGAGTCGTTTCCGTGAATGGCCCGCAAACCTCCGCTTGTCGGTTTCCAAAAGCCTGTCCTCGCAATTCATTCAACGGAATAAGGCACAGATAAAAAAGGATATACACCCATTCAATCCACAAGCCAAAACCGAATTACAATTCTGCGCTTATGAACGGCGTAACTATTGTAACGCCATCGGACAATTGGTAGCGTCTATTCCTGCGGATAAATCCATCTTTTTGTTAGGACGGTATTCCTTTGATGACTATTACTTATCATTTCTGTACAAATCAGTGAAAGAGGGCAACCGCTTTTACTACTTCATTGGAAACCGGAAAATTGAATTCTTGACTGTGCACAAATCCAAAGGGCTTGAAGCGGACTATGTAATAATACTCCAATGCAACAAAGATACTTATGGATTTCCCTCAATGGTAAATGATGACCCTGTTCTTGATTATGTCCTGACTAAAAGCGACCAATATCCGTATGGTGAAGAACGCAGGTTGTTTTATGTAGCTATTACCAGAGCGAAAATAAAGACATACGTTCTTTATGACAGACGTTTCCCATCCGTCTTTGTTGACGAGTTCTTACACCCTGAAAAGGTCACGGAGGAAAGTTACGCTAAGCATCCCAATGCCAACAAGAAATGGACACGCAGTGCTGACAAATTCCTGCTTACCCTTTACCATGAAGGAAAGAGCATAAAGTACATTGCGGAGAAAATGGGAAGAAGTCAAACCTCTATCGTGATGCGAATAGGAAAATTGGAAGGTAGGCAATAATAAAAAACGCTCATTGTGCCATTTCATTTGACAAATGACACCATCTTACCCCACTTGGCAAAGAATGTTGTTGCTTCCAATCTCCCCCCTCTAACGCGAAACGGAGCAATAAAATCCTATCTTATAAAAGCCGAAAGCCCACAACGAGGGATGCCTCCCCAACAGGTTGCGCCGGAGCAAAGGACGCGCCACGCCAAACAACCAACGCACCAGCCCCGCCATACGGAAACGTTTCAGAATACCATAAAGCCGCAAGATGCCGGAACTGCCTTCCAGTTTGCTGCGGAGCAAATACAATGTGCGCAACGACTCTTCCGTTTTGCGCAGCAGATTCACGCCATCGTCCAATCCGCAATTCATCAACGGATTGTCGATATGCAAGATGGCGATTCCGTCGGCCTTGAGGGATTTCCCGAACAAGGTGTCTTCGTGGCCGTAACGCACGATAGATTCGTCAAACAGATGTTTCAAAAAGGTTTCCCGGCGAACCATGAAATTAAACGTGCGGAACACCTCGTAGGGATGCCGCGCACGACGTTCAGCCGTGAAACGGGGTTCGGCATGTTTCTCATAACGATAAGCCAAGGCCACCTCAGGCGAAGGCAACTTGGGAGGATGTACCAATCCACCGTAAATGACGGGAGCCTGCCGCCGCACAGCCATGTAATTCCCCAAAAAGCTGTCGCTCACCACGGCTGCATCGCTATCCATAAACAAAAGGTATTCGTATCGTGCCTGCTGCCCCAGGATGTTACGGATGCGGGCGCGGCCCACGTTTTCTTCCAGTTCGATGTATTTGCAATGAGAAATATGGTTTATCTTCCGGTTTTCCCGCTTGTAATCCTCCTTAGAAGCATCATCGGCCACCAAAATCTCATACGCACATCCCAGCCCCTCGGCTTGCCGCTGCAAATCGGTCACCAGTTTGACACAAACATAATTATATGTCGGAATCAAGACAGACAGCATACTCCGTCCTCCGCATTATGGATTTTGTGTTTCCGTCCGACACCTTCTTTGACATTGGATGACAAGCACCCGTGTGGTATGCCCGTCTATCCGGAAACGTTCGTCGGGACGCTCACCCACCAGCCATGCGATAGCGTCTCCGCTGCACACGACCAACTGACGTTCTTTCTCGAAAAGAGTCTTTTTCCGGTCCGTCAGGTAATCGCTCACCAGCTTCTCCCCTTGCATGCCAAACGGGACAAAGCGGTCGCCCTCTTGCACGAGACGCACCGTGACGGGATATTCCAGTTTGTCCAAATCCAAACAAGCTGTGTCTTTCCCGCGCGGGATATCAAACCCCTCCACACAATGCACCCGGCTGATGGAGAAATCCATGTCGGGAGCCACCTGCACGAAGCCGTCCAAAGGCAACACGTCACACAGACAACGATAAACCTCGCTTTTACGCCTGAGCCACAAACAACCACGGTCGCGCAACAAGCGCCATTCGTCGCTTTCATAGACTTTCCCCGGCTCCCCGTCGAGCCGTTCATAGATCTCGGCCACCTGTGCGCCGTTGAATCCATAGCCGTAAAGCAGCTCGAAAAGCAAAGTGCGCGGAGCCGGGAGTGCCTTCAAGGTTTCTATGTCGATGCGGTTTCCGCCCATGGCCTTGCCCTTCAAACCTTCCACCGCCACCTTATATAATATATAGGCATCCGACAAATGCCGCAACGTGTCTTGCAATGTGTCGAAGACACCCGGATTAATGCCTTGCATCATCGGCAGCAGTTCCAAGCGTATCTTGTTGCGCACCGCGTCCGTCCCAAGATTCGTGCTGTCCGTCACAAAGTCCTGCCCCTTTTCGGCCAGATAGGCTTCGATTTCCTCGCGACTGGTATCCAACAAAGGGCGCACCACATGTCCGTTCCGGTAGTCCATGCCCGTCAATCCCTTCAGCCCCGTGCCACGCACAAGATTGAGCAACATAGTCTCCACGTTGTCATTGCGGTGATGGGCTACGGCCACTTTGTCCAACCGCCAATCTGCAAGCAGCCGTTCGAAACAGTCATAGCGAAGGTCGCGGGCGGCCATTTCGATACTGATTCCCCGAGAGCGGGCATAAGCTTCCGTGTCAAACTCCGACACATGCAACCGGACGGAAAGTTTCCGGCACAAGTCACGGACAAACTTTTCATCACGATCGGATTCCTCTCCGCGCAAATGGAAATTGCAATGGACGGCTTCACAATGCAAGCCAGCCTCCCGAAGCAACATGAGCAACGCCACGGAATCGGCTCCTCCGCTCACGCCCACCAACACCTTGTCTTCGGGCACGAACAGGGAATGCTCCCCTATCGTGGCCATCATCTTCACGCATAACCTGTTTCCTTGTGCCATTTTCGATTGACTGTTTAGACACACAAAGTTAAATAAAAAATTGGATTTCCACTGCCCCATGACGAGAAAGTCGGAAAATCAAAACGCTTTTTGACATAAGGCCAGGCAGTCACTCAATGCCAAAAGGCCAAATCCGCCATGCGAATGAACCGCGTATTTGCACCTTCGAGAGTTTCAGAGCCTGAAACACTCAGTTTCAAAGCCTGAAACACCCAGTTCCAAAGCCTGAAACACCCAGTTCCAAAAGCCTGAAAATTCCATGCTGTCAACGCGACCAACTCGTTTCTTCCACACTCACTGAGAACGACACCGCATCCGACAACTTGAAATGCAACATGCCTCCAAACCGCTGGTTGAAATTGCCAAGCCATGGCATAGGGGGAATGATCCGACCGCGATTGCCCCGCCCTGGGAAAAACACCTTGCTACCGTATGCGTAGAGGCTCACCTTGTCCGTTAACTTGTAGCCAGCCAACAGGTTGATGCCAAAACTATTCTGATTGAAAGCGTTCCATGTCAAACGGTCATAGAATCCGCCTGCAGCCAACACCAGGCGGTCTGTCAAGCTATGCACATACATAGCCGACACGCCCGTGCCAAAGCCCACACCTGGGAAACGGTTACGCCCGAAAGAAGCCGACACACTCATAGCCATGCAGGCATTAAACCCTTCGTGCAAATCCCATAATCCCCAACCGCCGAAATCATAGTAAGGAAAATAGGCCACCGTGCCGTCCTGCCGCAATGGAGGCAACGACACTGCCGCCGGCGCCATGCGCATGGTGTCATTCGTCAATGAATCCTGCCCGAAAGCTTGCCCCTGTGTTTCCGTGTCTTGCCACTCCATATCCGGAACAACGGGAACATGCTCCGCCCGCACGGGAACGGACTCCAAGGTGTCCACCCGTTCCTGTGCCATGGAAAGTGCCGGAATGTTCAACAATCCGGCCAACCCGAACAAACATGCCATCCAACGTTTCATAGCCATCTCCTTCACCATCTTCTTATCGAAGCCTCAACCTGTCGCCCACCTGCACGGCATAATCATCCGGAAGGTTGTTCATTTCGTACAGGCTTTCCAGCCGCACCCCATAACGTTGGGCAATGGTGTACATGGATTCACCAGCTACCACCACGTGGGGCACATCCTTGTATTTTTTAGCCGCCTTCTTGCGCTTCCGCTCCAAATAGAGCACATCGCCCGCCTGCAGCACATAGCCTTTGGGGAGTTCGTTGAACTTCCGGATGTCGCGGGCCGAAACGCCCGTTTCCTCAGACAAAAGGTCGAACGTGTCCCCCGCACGGGCTATGATATAGTAATTCTCATTATTGCGATAGACCAAATGCGATGGTAACAATTCGCTATCCAACTGGCGGTCTATGCCACTATAATCATAAAGAAGTTTCGATGACTTATGCTTGTCGAACTGGTCCAAGTCGTAACGTTCAATCAGATCTATCAGCAAAGAGGCATAGCGCGGATTCGTGGCATACCCGCAACGTTTCAATCCACGCGCCCAGCCTTTGTAGTCCTTCATCGAAAGGTCGAACAACGACGAATAGCGGGCCTGCTGCAAAAAGCGGGAATGGTCCTCATAGGACTCCTCCACGCTCCTATATTTTCGGAATTTCTCATTCCGCGCATCGTCGTCCTGCAATATGTAAGGGCCTTTCCAAGCACGCCCGCATTTGATGCCAAAGTGATTGTTCGCCTTCCGCGCCAAGATGCTCGTCCCCGCCCCGCTCTCCAGCAAGCCTTGCGCCAAGGTGATGCTGGCCGGAATCTTGTAACGAATCATCTGGTCCACCGCCATTCCCTTATAACGGTTGATATAATCAACATAAAGCTGGTTTCGCCCGTCGGCATGCACGGCCAATCCCATGCATGCCCACAAAAAGCCCAACAAAATCGTGCGCCATCGCATATTTCCGCTCATCTGATAAATAATTTCCATGAAGCAAAGTTACCTTGTTTTTTCTTTCTTCTAAATAAAAAAGCATATATTTGTGCATTATTAACCAAAGAAAGGGCAGGCCACATGAAAGAAATAGAAATTGTCAGCAAAGCAAAGATATACGGTTATGAAGAATTATCTGAAAATGACCGTGAATTGGTAGAACAAGCCAAGAAAGCCACACAAAGCAGCTACGCTCCCTATTCGAACTTTCACGTGGGGGCAGCGGCCAGGCTGGCAGACGGCACCATCGTGACCGGAAGCAACCAAGAAAATTCCGCGTTCCCTTCAGGCACCTGTGCCGAACGCACCGCATTGTTCTATGCCAACGCACGTTATCCGGAACAATGCGTGAAAGAATTGGCTGTGGCGGCCTTCAACAAAGGCAAATTCACCGCCGTCCCCACACCACCCTGCGGCGCCTGCAGGCAAGTCATCCTCGGAGTGGAAGAACGCTATGGCCGTCCGGTGCGCATCTTGTTGTATGGCGAAGACGGCACCTACGTCATGGACTCCGTGAAAGCACTGTTACCCTTACAGTTTAGCGGAGAAAACATGAACGGATAAATTATTTTTTGTACCTTTGCGGAAATTTTAAAGCAGAGGAACAGTAGCAATATGATTAGCGTATCAAACCTTGCCATCCAATTCGGCAAACGGGTCTTGTACAAAGACGTGAACATGAAGTTCACCAATGGTAACATTTACGGTGTCATCGGCGCGAACGGCGCAGGAAAATCCACCTTGCTGAAAGCCATCTCAGGCGAATTGGAACCGACAAAAGGAAGCGTGGAACTGGGACCGGGCGAGCGCCTGTCCGTGTTGAGCCAAGACCACTTCAAATATGACAGCCACACGGTGCTGGACACCGTGCTGATGGGACACACCGTGCTGTGGGACATCATGCAGCAACGCGATGCCCTGTATTCCAAGGCCGACTTCTCGGACGAAGACGGCATCAAGGTGGCCGAGCTGGAAGAGAAATTCGCGGAAATGGGCGGATATAACGCCGAAAGCGACGCAGCGGCCTTGTTGAGCGGACTGGGCATCAAGGAAAACCTCCACCAAAAACTGATGGGCGAACTTAGCGGTAAGGAGAAGGTGCGCGTCATGTTGGCCAAAGCCCTCTTCGGTGAACCCGACAACCTGTTGCTGGACGAACCGACCAACGACTTGGACTTGGACACCGTGCAATGGCTTGAGAATTATCTTTCCGAATTTGAACACACGGTGCTGGTCGTGAGCCACGACCGTCACTTCCTTGACTCCGTATGCACCCACACGGTGGACATCGACTTCGGGAAAGTCACCTTGTTTGCCGGGAACTACAGCTTTTGGTACGAGTCCAGCCAATTGGCCTTGAAACAGGCACAGAACCAAAAAGCCAAGGCTGAGGAAAAGAAAAAGGAACTGGAGGAATTCATCCGCCGCTTCTCTGCCAACGTGGCCAAGAGCAAGCAAACCACCAGCCGCAAGAAAATGCTGGAAAAACTGAACGTGGAGGAAATCCGTCCTTCCACCCGCAAATATCCTGGCATCATCTTCCAAATGGAACGTGAACCGGGCAACCAGATTTTGGAAGTGAAAGGGCTGAAAGCCACCACGGAAGACGGAACTGTGCTGTTCGACGACGTGAACTTCAACGTGGAGAAAGGCGACAAAATCGTATTCCTCAGCCGCGACCCACGCGCCATGACGGCTCTGTTTGAGATCATCAACGACAACCGCAAGCCGCAAGCCGGCTCCTACAAATGGGGCGTGACCATCACCACGGCCTACTTGCCGCTCGACAACACCCGGTTCTTCGAAAGTGACCTGAACCTGGTGGATTGGCTGTCCCAATTCGGCGAAGGCAATGAAGTCTATTTCAAAAGTTTCCTCGGGCGCATGCTGTTCTCCGGCGAAGAGGTGCTCAAGAAAGTCAACGTGCTCTCCGGCGGTGAAAAAATGCGCTGCATGATAGCCCGCATGCAACTGAAAAACGCCAACTGCCTTATCCTCGACACACCAACCAACCACTTGGACTTGGAAAGCATACAGGCCTTCAACAACAACCTGAAAATATACAAAGGCAATGTTTTGTTCGCAAGCCACGACCATGAGTTCATCGAGACGGTAGCCAACCGCATCATTGAACTGACACCGAACGGCATTATCGACAAGATGATGGAATATGACGAATACATCGCCAGCGACCATATCAAGGAACTCAAAGCCAAAATGTACGGAGATTAGTCGTTTTTTTCGTCCTGCAGCCCACTTGTGGCAAACTATTTGTAGGGGAAAAAGTATTCTCCTATATAAAAACATTGCATCATGAAACAAGAAAAAGATATGAGCGAAGAAACACCCAAAGAACAGGAAAAGCAAAATGTGGAACAGGCAGAGGAAAACACCAATGCCGAAACTGCGGAAACTCAACCGGAAACTCAACCAAAGGAGGAAAGCATAGAAGACAAACTGGCAGCCGCCGAAACAAAAATTGCGGAGCTGCAGGACAAGTACTTGCGCCAAGTGGCTGAATTTGACAATTACCGCAAACGCACTATCAAGGAAAAAGCCGAACTGATCCTGAACGGCGCGGAAAAGACTGTCACCGCCATATTGCCTGTCTTGGACGACTTGGAACGCGCCCTGAAGAACATGGACAAGATGGAAGACCTGGACGCCGTGAAAAAAGGCGTTGACCTGATTTACCAAAAGTTCGTGAAAGTGTTGGGCGACCAAGGCGTGAAAAAGATTGATACGGAAAACGCTGATTTCAACACAGACCTGCATGAAGCCATCGCACAAGTGCCGGCTCCTTCCGATGAAATGAAAGGGAAAGTCATCGACTGCGTGAAATCCGGCTATACGTTGAACGAAAAAGTCATCCGCCACGCACAAGTGGCCGTTGGACTCTAAAACTTAAGACATGGCAAAACGTGACTATTACGAAGTGCTGGGCGTAGCCAAAAACGCCTCTGAAGACGAAATCAAAAAGGCCTATAAGAAAATGGCCATCAAATACCACCCGGACCGCAATCCGGGCGACAAGGAAGCCGAAGAGAAGTTCAAAGAAGCCGCGGAAGCCTACGATGTGTTGCGCGACCCGCAGAAACGGGCTCGTTACGACCAGTTTGGCCCGGAAGGCGTAAACGGTGCCGGCGGATTCGGCGGGGGTGGAATGAACATGGACGACATATTCTCCATGTTCGGTGACATCTTTGGCGGACGCGGAGGATTCGGAGGTTTCGGTGGAGGCGGACGTGCGCGGAAACCCCAATACAGAGGCGGGGACTTGCGGCTGAAAGTCAAACTCTCCCTACAAGAAATAGCCACAGGGGTCACTAAAAAGTTCAAAGTCAAGAAAAAGGTCACTTGCTCGCATTGTCACGGAAGCGGCGCGGAAGGAAGCGGTGCCACTGAAGCCTGCCCCACATGCCATGGCAGCGGCTTCGTGGTAAAGACCCAACAAAGCATCTTCGGAATGATGCAGACCCAAACCGTGTGTCCGACGTGCGGCGGAGAAGGCACCATCATCAAAAACAAATGCAAAGAATGCGGCGGTGAAGGTGTCGTGAACGGCGAAGAGGTCATCGAAGTGAAGATCCCAGCCGGCGTAGGCGACGGGATGGTTGTCACCATCAGCGGAAAAGGACATGCAGCACGGCGCAATGGCGTTCCTGGCGACATCCAGGTATATATAGAAGAAGAGCAGGACAAAGAGCTTCTCCGCGAGGACAACAACCTGATATATAACCTCCTCTTGGATGTGCCGACAGCGGCCTTGGGTGGCGATGCCGAAATCCCGACCATCGACGGGAAAGTGAAAATCAAAATCGAACCTGGCACACAACCGGGAAAAGTCGTACGCCTGCGTGGAAAAGGGCTTCCGGCCGTGCAAGGTTATGGCTACGGCACAGGCGACCTCATCGTGAACATCAGCGTCTATATCCCTGAGGCATTAAGCAGAGATGAAAAGAAAGCGTTGGAAGAGATGCGGAAAAGCGACAACTTCGCCCCTAATCCTTCCATCAAGGACAAGATATTCCGCAAATTCAAAAGCTACTTTGAATAATAGTCAGTATTGGGGATTTAAGGCATGACATACAAGGAAGCCACCGAATACTTGTTCAACAGCGTCCCGATGTTTCAAAACGTAGGCGGGGCGGCCTACAAAGAGGGATTATATAATACAAAGGTGTTGGATGCGCATTTCGGGCATCCACACCGGCACTACAAGACCATCCACGTGGGGGGCACGAACGGAAAAGGTTCGTGCAGCCACACGTTGGCTGCCATTTTGCAGGCGGCCGGCTACAAGACAGGGCTTTATACCTCGCCCCACCTCACGGATTTCAGGGAACGCATCCGCGTGAATGGGCAAATGATTCCCGAAAGTGAAGTCGTGTCATTCGTAGAAAACGAGCGCGCGTTTTTTGAGCCATTACATCCGTCATTCTTCGAACTGACCACCGCCTTGACCTTCAAATATTTCGCAGAGGCCAAAGTCGATGTGGCAGTCATCGAAGTCGGAATGGGCGGACGATTGGATTGCACGAACATCATCGAACCTGACCTTTCCGTCATCACCAACATCAGCTTTGACCACACCCAATTCCTTGGACACACCTTAGCGGCTATTGCTGGCGAAAAGGCAGGCATCATTAAAACAAACACCCCTGTTGTCGTAGGGGAAACCACAGACGAAACCCGCGACGTCTTCCTGCATAAAGCAATGGAAATGAATTCCTCCATACGTTTTGCAGAAGAAGAGCATGAAATCTGCTCATCACGTATGGAAAACGGATTCCGCATTTACAAAACCCTGCATTGGAACGAAATCAAAGGCGAATTGGGCGGGTTATGCCAAGAAAAAAACACCGCGACTATCCTCGCCGCAGTGGACGAACTCCAAAAAGCTGGCTATGCCATCCGCCCTGAAAATGTATGCATGGGCTTTGAAAACGTATGTGAACTCACCGGACTGCGCGGACGCTGGCAACAAACGGGCACCTCCCCTTTAGTCGTTTGCGACACAGGACACAACACGGGCGGAATCGCCTACATCGCGGCACAACTCCTCAACCTGAACGCACGGCAACTGCATGTCATCATCGGGATGGTAAACGACAAAGACATCCGGGGGGTGTTGCGGCTGTTGCCACAAAGCGCCACCTATTATTTCACAAAAGCAAGCGTGAAACGTGCACTTGACGAACACAAACTACAAGAATTTGCCCGCGAAGAAGGTTTAGAAGGCAGCGCATGGGAAAACGTAGCATGTGCATGGAAGGCCGCCCGGCAAAACGCAAAAGCCGAAGATGCCATATTCATTGGTGGAAGCACGTTCATTGTGGCCGACTTCCTGACCTTACAAGAGCAGAAAGAAGCATAAACTTCCCGTCTTAGAAACTGTTTTGAATTTATCGTGCGATGATTGGGGATGAGTTTTCAAGTCAGTTTTATTTCCGTGACGAGGAAGATAGCGAGCTATCTGACGAAGAACAGAAACAAAAATGGCCGGAAAATCGCCCAAAGCACACATGAAAACGAGTACATCAAGCGAGGAAAAAAACTTTTTGTAGAAATTCAAAAACCGTTTCTTAATCTTTTTTGGCTTATCTTTTTGCCCTTTTTCTTTTGCGATAAGAAAGTTTTTTTCTTATTTTGCATAACAGTAATTTAACTTTAAATCATAAAATCCAATGAGTACAGAAAATATTTGTGGGCTGAAAAGAGAAGACTTCCAAGCAGAAGTCCAAGGAAAACAAACCGACTTGTTCATCCTCAGAAACAATAAAGGCTGCGAAGTGGCCATCACCAACTACGGAGGCGCACTGGTCGGCATCATGGTTCCCGACCGCGACGGGAATTTGGCCAACGTGGTGCAAGGACACGACAACATCCAAGGAGTCATGACAAGCCCGGAACCTTTCCTGAGCACATTGATTGGCCGTTACGGGAACCGCATCTGCAAAGGAAAGTTCACCTTGGAAGGCCAAACATACGAATTGGCCATCAACAACGGCCCCAACAGCCTGCACGGCGGCCCCACAGGATGCCATGCCCGAGTTTGGGACGCAGAGCAAAAAGACGACCGCACCCTTTCCCTGCATTACACGTTTGCCGACGGCGAAGAAGGATTTCCCGGGAAGTTGGAGATGACGGTCGTTTATTCGTTTACGGACGACAATGAATTGGTCATTGAATACACGGGACACACTGACAAAACGACAGTGGTCAACATGACCAACCACGGTTTCTTCAGTCTTTCCGGCATTGCCAACCCCACCCCGACCATCGAGAAGCTGCAATGCCAAATCAATGCAGACTTCTTTATCCCCATTGACGACACCTCTATCCCGACGGGTGAAATCCGCAATGTGAAAGGCACCCCATTCGACTTTACCACACCACATGAAGTGGGCGAACGCATTGATGCCGATGACGAACAGACGCGCAACGGCGCCGGATACGACCACTGCTTCGTGCTGAACAAGAAAGAACCCGGAGAATTGAGCTTCGCGGCCAAGATTTATGAACCCGCCACAGGGCGCACTATGGAGGTCTATACTACAGAACCGGGCGTACAGGTTTACACGGACAACTGGGCCGATGGCTACGAAGGACAATTGGGTGCCACATTCCCGCGGCGGAGCGCCATCTGTTTCGAGGCCCAACATTTCCCTGATTCGCCCAACCGTCCCTATTTCCCATCCGCCGTGTTGAAACCGGGCGAAACCTATACCCAAAAGACAATCTATAAGTTTGGAGTAGAAAAATAAACAAGAATACCTAATTATAATAATCATAAAAACAAGACCTGAAAAATGACACAAAAAACGCAACCGAACTACACGTTCGCCCTGACCATCGTCATCATTGTCTGCTTCCTCATCGGATTCGTGACAACGATGAACAATTCCATGATTGAATTTTGCACCAATGCATTCAAGTTGAACAACTTCCAAAGCCAATTGGTGAACACTGCCTTCTATGGTGCCTACATCATGTCCATACCGTTCGGCCTCATGATGAGCAAAATCGGTTACAAGGCCACATTGGTGCTGGGCTTAGCCGTAGTGGGACTGGGATTCGTCATCAACTTCCTGTGCATCAACGGAAACTTGGAAGGCTCTGTGAACACCATTTATTGGATGTTCCTAGGCTGTATGTTCGTCGTGGCCCTGGGTATCGTGATGCTTCAATTGGTAGCCAACCCTTACGTGATGGTATTGGGTTCCCCTGAAAAGGGTGCTTTCCGCATGACGTTGAGCCAAGCATTGAACTCCGTGGCCACCACGGTTGCACCGATTTTCATTGCCACCGTAATCCTGAACAACAAAAAGGCCGAAGATGCCGTACCTGCCGACATACCTTATCCCTATCTCGGCTTAGGACTCTTCACCCTGTTGCTGTGCGTGATTCTCTACTTCCTGAAATTGCCCAGCATCAACGAAGGCGAACAGGCAGCCGAAGCAACCGGTGTACAAAAGGAATACAAGAGCAGCGTGTTCAAATACCCGCATGTGTGGCTTGGCGCGTTGGCTATCTTCATGTATATGGGCTTGGAAATCGGTGTGCCGTCCATGCTCTCGGCCTACTTCAAGAATGAACCCAGCCTGCAAGGCTTGAGCGCGACAGACTATCTGATGTGGTATTGGGGCGGCATGATGGTAGGACGTTTCATCGGAGCCGGCATATTAAGCAAATTCCAGCCTCGCGCACTTCTCACCGCATGTCTGATTGGCGGTGCTGCATGTGTAGGAATTTCATTCTTCCTCTCCGGAATGGCCGCAGTTTGGTCAATGCTGGCCGCAGGTTTGTTCCACTCTGTCATGTGGCCGTTGGTCTTCAACTTGGGTCTGCAGGAACTCGGCCCGCACACGAAAGCCGCCTCGGGCATCATTAACCTCGGCGTTATCGGCGCAGCCACATTGACCCCGATCATGGGCTGGGTGGCCGACACTCCGTCATTGGGTGTAGGCATGGCCATCTGCATGATGTTCATATACTACTTATATGTGCTTTGGTTCTGCTGGAAAGGCTCCAAAGTAGGACTTAAAGGATAAGACAAACTCTTTTTATTAACCCTATAAAAAACAAAAGGCTTATGAAATTGACAATAGATGATGTAAGAAGCCGTTTCATTGAACACTTCGATGGAACAACAGGTTCTGTATATGCTGCTCCGGGCCGCATCAACCTCATTGGAGAGCACACGGATTATAATGACGGGTTCGTATTCCCTGGTGCCGTACAACAAGGCATGATTGCCGAACTGAAGCCCAATGGCACACGAAAAGTCCGCGCCTACTCCATCGACATGAAAGACTATGTGGAATTTTTGCTTGACGATGAAAAAGGGCCGAGCACAAGTTGGTCACGTTATATTTTCGGCGTGTGCCGCGAAATGATGGCTTTAGGCGTTCCTGTGGAAGGTTTCAACACAGCCTTCGCCGGAGACGTGCCCTTGGGAGCAGGCATGTCTTCGTCTGCCGCCCTCGAAAGCGTGTATGCATTTGCGCTGAACGACATGTTCGGGGACAACAAGATAGACAAGATGACTTTGGCAAAAGTCGGACAGGCGACCGAACATAAGTACTTGGGCATGAACTGCGGCATCATGGACCAGTTCGCATCCGTATTCGGCAAAGCCGGAAACTTGATGCGTTTGGACTGCCGTAGCGGTGAATTCGAATATTTCCCATGGAATCCCCAAGGCTATAAATTGGTGTTGGTCAACTCCTGCGTGAAGCATGAGCTCGTGGGTTCACCCTACAACGACCGCCGCAAGAGCTGCGAAAACGTGGCTGCCGCCATCAACAAGCACCACGCGGAAGTAAAGAGCCTGCGCGATGCCGACTATGCCATGTTGGACGAAGTGAAAAACGAAGTGTCCGCTGAAGACTTCATGCGCGCCAAATATGTCATCGGAGAGAAAGAACGCGTATTGGCCGTGTGCGATGCGTTGGAAAAAGGCGACTATGAAACAGTAGGACAGAAAATGTATGAAACGCACTACGGGCTGAGCAAGGAATACGAAGTGTCTTGCCCCGAATTGGATTTCCTGAACGATATCGCCAAAGAAGAAGGCGTGACAGGCTCACGCATCATGGGCGGCGGTTTCGGTGGTTGCACCATTAACTTGGTCAGCGAAGAACTGTATCCCAACTTCGTAAAAGTAGCCAAAGCCAAATTCAAGGAAAAGTTCGGCAAAGAACCCGTCGTAATCGACGTAGTCATTGGAGACGGTGCCAGAAAGCTTTGCTAAGCCCCATATAGGCAACCCTGGAAAGGAGCCCCCGAAAGGCGGGCTCCTTTTTTTCTCCAAATAAAAAAGCAGAATGGAGGTCGCCACCTTCCATCATCTCGCTTTTCAAAGGAAGATATACTGCATCCGCAAAGTAAGATATCTGAAATGCCCATAGAAGATATCTTACTTGGCCATAGAAGATATCTTACTTGGCAAAGTAAGTACTACTTCTTTTCCAGGCCTGTTTAGTCGGCTCCATTAAAAAACGGCCTAAATCCATCCATTTTGTCTTCATTTTGCCTGTTTTAATAAACTATAACGTTTAAAAGAGAGGAAAATAGAAGTGTAATGCGTACACCTATGCCTAAAAACATCTATATTTGCAGTAGAAATAAAAAAAGAAATCGTATCTTTACACGCAATTAGACAATTTTTAATTTACGTTCCATGAAAAATGTGAAACATGCATTCGTGAGCGCGGGAGTATTAACCGCTTTGCTGGCCTCTTGCAGCCAACAACCACAAAGTAATTTAACCGTGTCGGGACTTGACCCGGAGAATTTCGTAAGCGAAGTCAACGGCAAACCGACAAGTTTGTTTACCATCAAAAATGCCAATGGCATGGAAGTCTGCATCACCAACTTCGGTGGCCGCATCGTGTCCATCATGGTGCCCGACAAAAACGATTCCTTGCGCGATGTCGTGCTTGGCTTCGACAGCATTGCCGACTATGTCAACAAGCCCAGCGATTTCGGCGCAGCCATCGGACGTTATGCAAACCGCATCAACAAAGGCATCTTGGCGATTGACGGCGACACCATCCAATTGCCAACCAACAACTTCGGACACTGCCTGCACGGCGGCCCGCAAGGCTGGCAATACCAAGTGTATGAAGGCCAATTGGTGAACGACAGTGTAATCACCATGACCATGCATTCGCCCGACGGCGACCAAAACTTCCCTGGGGCTGTCACGGCAAAAGTAACCTACACGCTGACTTCCGACAATGCATTGGACATCAAATACGAAGCCACCACGGATAAAAAGACGGTCATCAACATGACCAACCACTCTTACTTCAACCTTTCCGGGAATCCGGCCCAACCAGCTACGGACCACGTCCTGTATGTAAACGCAGACACCTATACTCCGGTGGACAGCACTTACATGACCACGGGCGAAATCCTCCCGGTGAAAGGCACCCCGATGGACTTCACTACGCCGAAAGCCGTGGGGCAAGACATCGACAAGTTTGAATTCGAACAAGTGAAGAACGGCAACGGCTATGACCACAACTGGGTGCTGAACACCAACGGCGACATCACACAACTGGCAGCCAAGCTGACCTCGCCCGAAAGTGGAATCTCTTTGGAAGTCTATACGAACGAACCGGGCATACAGGTTTATTCCGGCAATTTCCTCGACGGCACTTTGAGCGGAAAGAAAGGAATCGTCTATAACCAACGCGCATCCGTCTGCCTGGAAACACAACACTATCCCGACAGCCCCAACAAGCCGGAATGGCCTTCTGTCATCTTGGAGCCGGGACAGACCTACCAAAGCGAATGCATCTTTAAGTTCACTGTAGAAGAATAAATTCATCATTAACTAAATCAAATAAGAAAAACCATGAATTGGAATTCAAATGAGTTCGTATGGCTCGACTGGGCGGTGCTCGCCATCGGAGTCATGGCTATTGTGTGGGCGATTTATCGCGCCATCAAAAAAGACAAAGAAAAAATGAAAGGCGCCGACAGCCAAGACTACCTTTTCGGTAAAGGCGAACCTTGGTATATCATCGGTGCGGCTATTTTCGCAGCCAACATCGGTTCCGAGCACCTCGTAGGACTTGCCGGCACAGGCGCAAAAGACGGTGTGGGCATGGCGCATTGGGAAATGCAAGGATGGATGATTCTTATCCTCGGATGGTTGTTCGTACCGTTCTACCAGCTGTTGAACAACAAGATGGGAAAAATCATCACCATGCCGGATTTCCTCAAATTCCGTTACACCCAACGCACAGGTTCATGGCTGTCCATCATCACGTTGATTGCCTACGTGCTGACCAAAGTTTCCGTGACAGCTTTCACTGGCGGTATCTTCTTCGAATACCTGCTTGGCTTGCCGTTCTGGTATGGCGCCATCGGACTGATTGCCGTTACAGCAGTGTTCACCGTATTCGGCGGCATGAAAGGCGTAATGACCTTGTCGGCCATCCAGACGCCCATCCTTATCATCGGCTCTTTCCTCGTCCTGTTCTTGGGATTGAACATGCTGGGCGATGGAAGCATCGCTGCGGGCTGGTCGGAAATGATGGCCGTATGTAATGCTGCACATGACGGATTCGGCACGACACACATGTTCCACACCGACCCCAATGACCCGATGTATCCGCAATTCCCGGGCTACGTCGTATTCCTCGGCGCTTCCATCATCGGTTTCTGGTATTGGTGTACAGACCAGCACATCGTGCAACGTGTGCTTGGACAGACCAAAGGCGAAAGCAACGAAGCTGTCATGAAACGTGCCCGCCGCGGTACCATTGCCGCCGGTTACTTCAAACTCCTTCCGGTATTCATGTTCCTGATTCCCGGCATGGTCGCCTTCGCGCTCTCCCAAAAAGCCGGTAGCGGCATCGTGATGGACATCACCAACACCCACGACACGGACGGCGCCTTCGCCATGATGGTGAAAAACATCCTGCCCGCCGGCGTGAAAGGCATCGTGACCATCGGCTTCATCTGCGCCCTCGTGGCTTCGTTGGCCGCATTCTTCAACAGCTGCGCCACATTGTTCACAGAAGACTTCTACAAGCCCATGAAGAAAGGCATGAGCGAAAGCCACTATGTGTTTGTGGGTCGTGTGGCAACCGTTGTTGTCGTGCTCTTGGGCTTGGCTTGGATGCCTATCATGATGAACATGGGTAACCTGTATTCTTACCTTCAGGATATCCAGTCGCTGATTGCCCCGGCCATGGTTGCCGTATTCACCCTCGGCATCTTCTCCAAGAGAATCACGCCGAAAGCCGGTGAATGGGGTCTTATCGGCGGCTTCCTGATTGGCATGCTGCGCTTGCTCACCAACGTGCTCACCAATTCCGGAAAGGCCACGATGGAAGGTGCGTTTTGGGAATACACCACATGGTTCTGGCAAACCAACTGGCTGATTTTCGAAGTATGGTTGCTCGTCTTCATCATCATTTTCATGTTCGTGGTATCTGCCTTCACTCCGAAGCCCAGTGCCGAGCAGATTGCAGCCATCACGTTTACGAAAGACTACAAGAAAGCCATCCGCGACAGCTGGAATGTTTGGGATGTCGTTGCCACATTGGGCGTAATTGTCCTCTGTGCGCTGTTCTATGCCTACTTCTGGTAAAGCTACCTTATATATAATATAGGATAATGACCAGCTATTACAGCATAAACCCGAAATTCTACGTCTCGGTGGATTGCATCATTTTCGGTTTCGACAAGGGCAGCCTCAAGCTGCTCTTGTTGAAACGAAATTTTGAACCGGAAAAAGGAAGTTGGTCGCTAATGGGAGGATTCGTACAAGAAGGCGAAAGCGTGGACGAAGCCGCCCAACGGGTTCTGAAAGAGCTTACCGGCCTTGAAAACGTCTATATGGAACAAGTTGGCACCTACGGGGAGATTCACCGCGACCCAGGAGAGAGGGTGATTTCCGTAGCCTACTCAGCCCTCATCAACATCAACGAATACGACAGGGAGCTGGTAGATCGCCACAACGCCTCATGGACTGACATGGACAAAATCCCCCCGCTGGTGTTCGACCACCAACAGATGGTGGAGCAAGCATTGGCCTGGTTCCGCAGGAAAGCATCTTCCGAACCCATCGGATTCGAGCTGCTCCCGGAATTGTTCACTCTCACGCAACTCCAAAACCTCTACGAAGCCATCTACGGCAAACGCATGGACAAACGGAACTTCCGCAAACAGGTTGCCATGATGGATTTTATTGAAAAAACAGACTTAATTGACAAAACGGGTTCCAAACGGGGAGCTGCCTTATACAGGTTCAACGAAAATACTTACCGGATGGCCCCGAAATTTAAATTATAAGCTTATGTTAGAAGAACTGAAAGAAAAGGTATATCAAGCCAACCTTGATTTGGTAAAACAAGGTTTGGTCATATTCACTTGGGGCAACGTGTCCGGCATTGACCGCGAAAAGGGACTGGTTGTCATCAAACCCAGTGGTGTGGATTACGACACCATGAAGGCATCCGACATGGTGGTGGTGGATTTGGAAACAGGCAAAGTCGTGGAAGGCGACCTCAATCCCTCTTCCGACACTCCGACCCACCTTGTTCTCTACAAGGCGTTCCCCAATATCCAGGGCGTGGTGCACACCCACTCCACCTACGCCACCGCATGGGCACAAGCCGGCAAGGACATTCCCAATATCGGCACCACCCATGCCGACTATTTTCATGAGGCCATCCCCTGCACGGACGACATGACCAGGGAGGAAGTAGAAGGCAATTATGAATTGGAAACGGGAAATGTCATCGTCAAGCGGTTCATCGGCATCAACCCCGACCACACACCGGGCGTGTTGGTAAAGAACCACGGTCCGTTCAGCTGGGGTACAAGCCCGGCGAATGCGGTCTATAATGCAAAAGTAATGGAACAGTGTGCCCACATGGCATTCGTGTCGTTCATGGTCAACCCCGACACGACGATGAACCCGTTGCTCATCGAAAAGCACTATAACCGCAAACACGGTCCCAATGCATATTATGGACAGAAAAAGAAATAAGCGAACTTATTATTAACTAACAAATCTTTAATCACTAAAAGTTTTTATCATGAACGCATTTGATCAGTATGAAGTATGGTTTGTGACAGGTGCACAGCTCCTGTACGGTGGTGACGCAGTGGTAGCCGTTGACGGCCACTCCACCCAAATGGTAAACGGTTTGAACGCTTCGGGCAAGCTCCCCGTGAAAGTTGTATATAAAGGCACGGCCAACTCCTCCAAGGAAGTGGAAGCCGTGTTCAAGGCTGCCAACAATGATGACAAGTGTATCGGTGTCATCACGTGGATGCACACATTCTCTCCGGCCAAGATGTGGATCCATGGCTTGCAGCAGCTGAAGAAGCCCTTGCTCCACCTCCACACTCAGTTCAACAAAGAAATTCCTTGGGACACGATGGACATGGACTTCATGAACCTGAACCAGTCTGCCCATGGCGACCGTGAATTTGGTCACATCTGCACCCGCATGCGCATCCGCCGCAAGGTGGTTGTAGGCTATTGGCAGGATGAAGCCACCCAGCATAAGATTGCCGTGTGGATGCGTGTCTGCGCAGCATGGGCCGATGCACAAGATATGTTGATTATCCGCTTCGGCGACCAAATGAATAACGTGGCCGTGACCGACGGCGACAAGGTGGAAGCCGAACAGCGCATGGGTTACCACGTGGACTACTGCCCGGCCAGCGAACTGATGGAATACCACAGCAAAGTGAAAGACGAAGACGTAAAAGCTTTGGTCGATGAATATTTCCGCTTGTATGACCACGACAAGGAATTGGAAGACGGACGCACCGAAGCCTATCAGAAAGTTTGGAACTCTGCCAAGGCTGAACTGGCTCTCCGCGCTATCCTGAAGGACAAGGGTGCCAAAGGCTTCACCACAAACTTCGATGACTTGGGTCAGACCGACGGTAGCCACTTTGACCAAATCCCCGGCTTGGCTTCACAACGCCTGATGGCTGAAGGTTATGGATTCGGTGCCGAAGGCGACTGGAAGTCCGCCGCCCTCTACCGCTCGGTATGGGTGATGAACCAAGGCCTGCCCAACGGCTGCTCGTTCCTGGAAGACTACACGCTGAACTTCGACGGCGCGAACAGTGCCATCCTGCAAGCCCACATGTTGGAAGTATGCCCGCTCATCGCAGCCCAAAAGCCGCGTTTGGAAGTACACTTCCTCGGCATCGGTATCCGCAAGAGCCAGACCGCACGTCTCGTGTTCACGTCCAAGACCGGCGCAGGTTGCACGGCCACAGTCGTTGACCTTGGCAACCGCTTCCGTCTCATCGTGAACGATGTGGAATGCATCGAACCGAAACCGCTGCCCAAGTTGCCCGTGGCTTCCGCTTTGTGGATTCCGCAACCCAACTTCGAAGTGGGTGCCGGTGCATGGATCTTGGCAGGTGGCACACACCACTCCTGCTTCTCCTACGACCTGACGGCCGAATATTGGGAAGACTATGCCGAAATCGCAGGCATCGAGATGATTCACATCGGCAAGGAAACGACCATCGAAGGGTTCAAGAAAGAACTCCGCATGAACGAAGTCTATTACATGCTGAACAAGGCATTGTGCTAAACTTCCGTAAACAGACATAAAATGGGAAATGCCCGGTTGGCGACGCCCGCCGGGACGTTTCCTTTTCCTGTTTCAACCTTATTATCTACTTAAAACCACTTTTTAATATGAATTCAGACGCTAAGTCAGTCATCGAGTCCGGCAAAGCCATCCTGGGAATCGAATTCGGTTCCACCCGCATCAAAGCCGTCTTGATAGACCCGGAAAACAAGCCCATCGCCCAAGGAAGCCACACATGGGAAAACCAATTGGTGGACGGGCTTTGGACATACAGCATCGAAGCGATTTGGTATGGCTTGCAAGATTGCTATGCCGACCTTCGCGCCAACGTGAAAGAACAATACGACATCGAAATCGAGTCGCTGGCTGCCATCGGCATCAGTGCCATGATGCACGGCTACATGCCTTTCAACACGAAGGAAGAAATCCTCGTGCCGTTCCGTACATGGAGAAACACCAATACCGGACAGGCAGCAGCCGCCTTGTCGGAACTTTTCGTTTACAACATTCCCTTGCGGTGGAGCATCTCCCACCTTTACCAGGCTATCCTGGACAACGAAGAACATGTCAAAGACATCGACTACCTGACCACATTGGCAGGCTACGTGCATTGGCAAATCACCGGCAAAAAGGTGTTGGGCATCGGTGATGCTTCCGGCATGCTGCCTATCGACCCGGCCACAAAGAACTATTCAGCCGAAATGGTAGAAAAGTTCGACAACTTGATTGCTCCGAAAGGCTATAGTTGGAAACTCACGGACATCCTGCCCAAAGTGCTGGTAGCTGGAGAGAATGCCGGTTTCCTTACTCCGGAAGGAGCCAAGAAGCTCGATGTATCCGGCCATCTGAAAGCCGGCATTCCCGTATGCCCGCCCGAAGGCGACGCTGGTACGGGCATGGCAGCAACCAACGCTGTCAAGCAACGCACCGGCAACGTATCGGCCGGCACATCTTCTTTCTCCATGATTGTGCTCGAAAAGGACTTGTCCAAACCTTACGAAATGATTGACATGGTAACCACCCCGGACGGTAGCCTCGTGGCCATGGTGCATTGCAACAACTGCACGTCCGACCTCAACGCTTGGGTTAACATATTCAAGGAATACCAGGAACTGTTGGGCGTCCCCGTCAACATGGATGAGCTTTACGGCAAACTCTACAACCACGCACTCACAGGCAGTGCCGACTGCGGCGGACTTATTTCCTATAACTATTTCTCAGGCGAACCCGTCACGGGACTCGCCGAAGGCCGCCCCTTGTTCGTGCGCTCTGCCAACGACAAGTTTACCCTTGCCAACTTCATGCGGGCCAATTTGTACGCTTCTGTCGGTGTGCTCAAAATCGGCAACGACATTCTGTTCAAGGAAGAGAAAATCAAAGTTGACCGCATCACAGGCCACGGAGGCCTCTTCCGCACCAAAGGCGTAGGCCAACGCATCCTTGCCGCAGCCATCAACTCGCCCATTTCGGTGATGAAGACTGCCGGGGAAGGCGGCGCATGGGGCATCGCATTGCTGGCCTCTTATTTGGTGAACAACGTGAAGAGACAATCCCTTGCCGATTTCCTTGACGAACAAGTGTTCGCCGGAGATGCCGGTATCGAAATTTCTCCCACGGCAGAAGACGTGGCCGGATTCAATGCCTACATTGAGAATTACAAGGCCGGACTGCCCATCGAAGAAGCAGCCGTCCAATTCAAGAGATAAAAACTAACTTAATAAAAATCCTTATTCACATGAACAGTAAACAAGTAATGAACCACGCAGCCGACAACATCCGCATCTTGGCTGCTTCAATGGTAGAGAAAGCGAAATCCGGACACCCCGGAGGTGCCATGGGTGGTGCCGACTTCATCAACGTGTTGTATTCGGAATTCCTGCAATACGACCCCGAAAACCCGAAATGGGAAGGCCGTGACCGCTTCTTCCTCGACCCTGGCCACATGGCTCCCATGCTCTATTCGCAGCTGGCTCTGATTGGCAAGTTCTCGCTCGATGAACTGCAGCAATTGCGCCAGTGGGGCTCCCCCACCCCAGGACACCCCGAAGTTGATGTCATGCGTGGCATTGAAAACACTTCCGGCCCGCTCGGACAAGGCCATGTGTTTGCCGTGGGTGCCGCCATCGCGGCCAAGTTCCTGGCAGCCCGCACCGGTAATCCCACTTTTGCCAAGGAGACCATTTATGCCTATATTTCCGATGGTGGCGTACAGGAGGAAATCTCACAGGGCGCAGGCCGTATCGCCGGTTGCCTAGGATTGGACAACCTCATCATGTTCTACGACTCCAACGACATCCAGCTTTCCACCGAAACCAAGGACGTGACTAGCGAAGACACGGCCATGAAATATCGCGCTTGGAACTGGAACGTCATTGAAATCAACGGCAACGATTGCGATGAAATCCGCGAAGCTTTGAAGGCTGCCAAGGCTGAAAGCAAACGCCCGACACTGATTATCGGTAAGTGCATCATGGGCAAGGGGGCCCGCAAGGCCGACAACTCGTCCTACGAGCACAACTGCAAGACACACGGTGCGCCGCTCGGTGGTGATGCCTACAAAAATACCATGGTCAACTTGGGTGCGGACCCCGAAAACCCGTTCGTCATCTTCGACGACGTGAAGGAGCTCTACGCCAACCGTGCTGCGGAATTGAAAGGCATCGTGTCCGCCCGCTACGAAGAGGAAAAGGCATGGGCTGCCGAGAATCCTGAAAAGGCCGCACAGCAGGCCGAATGGTTCAGTGGCAAAGCTCCCCAAGTGGATTGGGCTGCCGTCCAGCAGAAAGCCGGCGATGCCACCCGCAATGCTTCGGCTGCCGTCTTGGGCGTATTGGCCGAACAAGTGCCCAACATGATTTGCGCTTCCGCCGACTTGTCCAACTCAGACAAGACTGATGGATTCCTGAAGAAGACCCACGCCTTTACATCCGGCGACTTCAGCGGTGCCTTCTTCCAAGCCGGTGTGGCCGAACTCACGATGGCTTGCTGCTGCATCGGCATGATGCTCCATGGCGGTGTCATCGCGGCTTGCGGCACGTTCTTCGTATTCTCCGACTACATGAAGCCTGCTGTCCGCATGGCAGCCCTCATGCAAGTGCCTGTCAAGTTCATTTGGACACATGACGCATTCCGCGTAGGTGAAGACGGACCGACCCACGAACCAGTAGAACAGGAAGCCCAAATCCGCCTGATGGAAAAACTGAAGAACCACCATGGCCAAAACTCCCTGCTCGTGCTCCGTCCGGCCGATGCAGAAGAGACCACTGCTTGCTGGAAGCTTGCCATGGAGAACACCGACACCCCGTCGGCTCTCATCCTCTCTCGTCAGAACATCGAAATGCTCCCAGCCGGGAACGACTATGCCCAGTCGGCCAAAGGCGCCTACATCGTGGCCGGTTCCGATGAGAATCCCGATGTCATCCTCGTGGCTTCGGGCTCCGAAGTGTCCACCCTCGTGGCCGGTGCCGCCTTGCTGCGTGCCGACGGCGTGAAAGTGCGCATCGTCAGCTGCCCGTCCGAAGGCTTGTTCCGCAGCCAAGATGCCGCTTACCAAGAGAGTGTGCTGCCCGCCGGTGCCAAGATTTTCGGCCTCACCGCCGGACTGCCCGTCAACCTCCAAGGTTTGGTGGGTGCCAATGGCAAAGTATTCGGCTTGGAAAGCTTTGGTTTCTCCGCTCCCTACAAGGTGCTCGACGAGAAACTCGGCTTCACGGCGCAGAACGTGTATAACCAAGTTAAAGCCATGCTCTGATGATGGAGGTCAAGACTGTCGGTCTGGCTTCAGACCATGCGGGATTCGCCCTCAAGCAGTTCGTCAAGCAATACTTGGCTGAGAAGGGTTACGCCTATCGCGACTTCGGCACCGACTCGGAAGCCAGTTGCGACTATGCAGACTATGCCCACCCCCTGGCCCTCGCCGTGGAACGCGGCGAATGCTATCCCGGCATAGCCATCTGTGGCAGCGGCGAAGGCATCAGCATGACCTTGAACAAGCACCAGGGCATCCGTGCCGGACTGAGTTGGATTCCGGAAATCGCCCACTTGTGCCGCCAACACAACGATGCCAACGTCTTGGTCATGCCGGGACGCTTCATCGACACGGACATGGCGCGCAAAATCATGGACGAGTTCTTTGCCACCGACTTCGAAGGCGGACGCCATCAGAAGCGCATTGACAAGATGGCGGTAAAGTAGCCGCACATCAACCATGCATTAAATGCCGCGGGCTATCCAAAAGAGATGATGCCCGCGGCTTTTTGCATGAAACCGGCATTGAAGCCGTCCTTTTCAACGTAACCATCCGAAACTCGGCGTGTTTCGGATGGTTACGATTCTTTAATGTACTTTAGTGGCAAAAAACATTAAAAGTTCAACTATGGCCACAGTAAAAGCAAAATTCCGCCCATCGACAGTTGAAGGACGTCCGGGCAATATCGTCTATTTTATAACCCACTGCCGTGTCATCAGGCAAATCACGACTGCATACAAAGTGTTTCCATACGAGTGGGATGACAAACTTTCAAAACCTGTTGTGGCACCAAGCAACGAACGAACTGCCATTATTCAACTGATAACCCGAAAAGTTGACGAAGATTTGAAAAGGCTAAACGGAATCATAGAAAATTTCAACCGACTGCAACATGGCTATTCGTCCGAAGATGTAATTATGGAATTCCAACGCATCGAAAAGGGAAATACACTTTTTGTGTTCATGGAGAATGTAATCGAACGACTTCTGAAACTGAACCATGTCGGCACTGCCAAAAACTACCGTGCCGCAATCAACAGTTTCAAAAAATTCCGGAATCACGAAGAACTTCCATTGAACGCAATAGACCATGCCACAATGGAAGACTATCAGGCATATCTGAAATCAATCGGCTTGTCCCCAAATTCCATATCTTTTTATATGCGCATTCTCAGGGCTGTCTATAATCGTGCGGTCGAGCAAGAAATGACACAAGACAGGAAACCTTTCCGCACGGTATTCACCGGGATGGAAAAAACACCCAAACGGGCAATTCCGATCAATGGCATCAGGCGAATCAAGAACCTTGACCTCACATCCAAACCCAACCTTGAATTTGCCCGCGACATATTCCTGTTCCTCTTCTTTTGTCGTGGCATGTCGTTTATAGATGCCGCCTTTTTGAGAAAAACGGATATCCAGGACGATGTGCTGACTTATCGACGTCAAAAGACAAGCCAAGTACTTCGCGTCAAAATCATAAAACCCATCAAAGAACAAATAGACCGCTATTCAAATAATGATTCACCTTACCTGCTACCTATTATAACCCGCCCCGGGAGTGACGAGCGCAAACAATACGAAGCCGCCTTACGCCGTATAAACAATGCATTGAAAATCATAGCCGACATGGCGAAACTGCCAAGTTCGCTTACAACGTATGTTAGCCGTCACAAATGAGAATCGCCTAAAAGCAAATCCGTAAAATATTGAATTTCAATAGCATAACAAGAATAACAAAAATCTGAATAACAAACAGGTAACATACAGAGTAAAAATAATGTCCTACCAAGAGCAAGAAAATTGGTTTGTCAGATACACAAAGGTAGTGAATTCAACTTGATTT
>CALULT010000015.1 GCA_944321565.1 uncultured Paraprevotella sp.
ATATTGCCAATACGTTCTTCCGTGCAGGTGAGATTGAGGCATGGGGACGCGGCATTGAGCGTATCATCACGGCTTGCAAGAATGATGGTTTCTCCACGCCGGAGTTCCGTTATGATGCTTCGGGTATATGGACAACCTTTAAGTTTGAGTATCCGGAGAGGGCAACTACCCAAAACGGACAAAACACTACCCAAAAGAAGACCATACAAAAGACCATACAAAAGACCATACAAAAGCTAACGGAGCAACAACAAGCCATACTGGTCTATCTGAATGAACACCCCAATGCCACACGAAAAGAGTTATGTGAGAAGATTCCTGATGCGACAATGGGAGGTATCATTCACAACCTTTCCCGCCTTCAAGAACTTGGTTTGCTAAAACGTATAGGAGGCAGGAAACAAGGATACTGGCAAATTATAGAATAAAGAATTATGGATGATTTGGAAGAATTTGAAAGCTGGCACGAGGATTTAATGGCATGGGAGCGTTTTCAAGATGAGCTTGAAAGAATCAAGGGAGAAAATACCTTCGATGACTTGCACGGCTTTGAGGATAAAAGATTATCTTTGCAGCAGGAAACCTCCACGCAATCTGGCGCAGAACGATAGTTCGATTCCTGGTGGCACAACTTGAAAATTAGAGAGTTACAGCAATGTAGCTCTCTTTTTTATTGTTTTTACCCCTTGTTTTAGCCCCGATATATGGGGTCAGTCCGAAAACCCGGGAAATCCATACAGGCTACGACTGTTACCCCATATCACCCTCCGCTTGCAACGCAAAAACAGGGGATCAGTCCGGAAAACGGGTTGTATCGGCATGTCTTATCATTGGGGAAACCAAATCATATAGCTTACTTGGTTGTACGATTAGTAATCGTCCGCCTGTACGATTATAAATCGTCACGCTGTACGATTATAAATCGTGCAAAGAAGTCAGTTATATGCATCGGGGCATAAAGAGTACTGCATCGTCTTCCGCAACGGGTTTTTCAGACAGATCCAAAACAGGTCATGCTTCAGGCGGAAGGATGTCCTCGGCATACATGGCATCAATTTCCGTGGCATAATTGCGGTTTACCACCGGACGCTTCACTTTCAGCGTATTGGTCAGTTCGCCCTTTTCCATACTGAACGGTTCGGGCAACAGCGTAATACGTTTCACTTGCTCATAATGGGCGAATTCCTGTTGCAAGGTGTCAATGCGGAACAAAATCATTTTGTTTATATCCGGATTGCGACACAAGTCAGCCCTGTCTGTGAACGGAATATGATGGCGGCGGGCAAAAGCCTCCAACAGTTCATATTCGGGCACAATTAATGCGGAAACGAACTTACGTTGGTCGGCAATCACCACGATTTGGTCGATGTAACGGTCCACCACCAACTTCGACTCTATCATCTGTGGCGCGATATATTTCCCGTTAGAAGTCTTGAACAAATCCTTGATGCGGTCGGTCAGGAAAAGTTCCCCGTTTTTCAGATACCCCGCATCGCCCGTATGGAACCATCCTTCGGCATCAATGGTATCCCGCGTGACACTCTCTTTATGGTAATAACCTTTAGTAATCGTCGAGCCACGCAAAAGAATCTCATTGTTATCCCCGAACTTCAGCTGAAGGCCGTCAATAAGCCTTCCCACAGAACCGATGGTCTTATGTGCGCCAATATGGTCGCACGACACGGTGGCCGTGGACTCCGTCAGCCCGTAGCCCGCCACCATCTGGATACCTGCCGAATGCACGAACTCCTCCACGAGCGGCGGAATGGCTGCTCCAGCCGTGGGAAAGAAATTGGCTTTCTCCAGTCCCAACGTCTTTTTCAACAAGGCAATGACAGTCTTTTCAAAAAACGCATAACGCAGGCGCAAAGACACCGGAGGAATCAGCCCCCGCATGCGATAGTCCACATTGTAAACCTTGCCCACCAGCAAGGCTTCGTGCATCAGCTTGCGCTGCACGGGATTGCTTTGGCGAATCCTTTCATGCACACCCGCATACACCTTTTCCCAAAAACGGGGCACGGCGCACATGCACGTGGGATGCACCTCCTGCAAGGACTGCAAGATGTCGGCCGGACGCAGATTGACAGCCAGGCGCGCACCTTCGGCTATGCAGAGATAAGACCACGCCCGTTCAAACACATGCGTGAAAGGAAGGAAGTTCAACACCACATCCTTCTCGCTCAACGGCAACACCTTGTCGTTGGCAATCAATGCATCATGATACATCCGGTGGGTCAGCATCACCCCCTTGCTTGCCCCCGTGGTCCCCGATGTATAAAGGATGTTAGCCAGGTCATCCAGCCGTAAGGCGGCGGAACGGCGGTCGATTTCGTCCTGCACATGTAACCCGTCGGCCATCTGCAGGAACTCGTCGAAATACATCGAGACCTTGTCCTGCGGATTCTTCACCACCGTGCGGTCAAACATAATCAGCTTCTGCAAGGTGGGGCAATGCGGCATGCAACGGAAGGCAGTGTCATACTGGTACTGTTCACCCACGAATACATAACGCACCTGCGCGTCGTTCACCATGTAAGTGACCTGGCTTTCGGAACTCGTCGCATAAAAAGGAATGGTCACCGCCCGGATGCCGTATGCCCCAAAGTCCACATACAGGCACTCCGGCTTGTTCTGCGAGAACACGGCCAAGTTTTCCTGCACACCTACCCCCAGGGCCAACAACGACGCGGACACACGGCGCACCACGGCCGAAAACTCGTCCCACGACACCGGCAACCATTCATTCCGCTCATAGTCGCGATAAGTCATCACTGTCTCGTCGCCGAAACGCGCCGCCTGGTCATGCACAAGGACTGAAAAAGGACTCGTATTTAACATAGCATTGACTTTTAAATCCTACACAAAGATAAGGTTTTAATCCAAACAAACCCTAAGATTCCCTCAAAATATTTAATTTTCCCGCAGAAAAGCCTAACTTTGTGGAAAAATGACCCAACACGACATCATGGACATTGCTAATTTGACCCAAGAAGCCACCGGCCTGCTGGAAGCCATGGTCGGCATCCCGTCCGTCAGCCGGGAAGAAAAGGAAGTGGCCGACCTGCTGGAACATTTCATGCACGAACATAGGTTGCGCCCCCACCGGGCAGGCAACAACCTGTGGTGCATCGCGCCCGGCTTCGACACCAACCGCCCCACCCTTTTGCTGAACGCACATATCGACACCGTGAAGCCGGCTTCCAGCTGGACCAAAGACCCGTTCCGCCCTACTTGGGAAGACGGGCGGCTGTATGGCCTGGGCACCAACGACGACGGTGCCAGCGTGGTATGCCTCCTGCAGGCGTTCCGCACACTCTCTTGCAAGCCGCAGGCTTATAACATGGTTTACCTGGCTTCCTGCGAAGAAGAAGTGTCGGGCAAGAACGGCATTGAGATGGCACTCCCGATCCTGCCCCGCATCGACGTGGCTTTGGTGGGCGAACCGACTGGCATGCAGCCTGCCATTGCCGAGAAAGGACTGATGGTGCTCGATGTCACGGAGCATGGCAAGTCTGGACATGCGGCCCGCGACGAAGGAGACAATGCGATATACAAGGCTCTCACAGACATGGAGTGGTTCCGCACCTTCCGTTTCCCGAAAACGTCCCCGCTCCTGGGCGACGTGAAAATGACGGTGACCATCATACAGGCCGGCACCCAACATAACGTCGTGCCCGACCGCTGTGTGTTCACCGTGGACGTGCGCAGCAACGAGAACTATTCCAACGAATCCATCTATGAAACCGTCCGTGCCCATGTGCAAGGCGAAGTGAAAGCCCGTTCGTTCCGCCTGAACTCCTCCCGCATCGACCCATGCCATCCGCTTGTGGCCCGCGCCCAGGCCATGGGGCGCACCCCTTTCGGCTCTCCCACGCTTTCCGACCAAGCCCTGATGCCTTTCCCTTCCTTGAAAATGGGTCCCGGCAGTTCTTCACGCTCCCACACCGCCGACGAATATGTCACCAAAGGCGAATTGCAGGAAGCCATCAGGCTGTATCTCGACCTCTTGGACGGATTAACCTTTTGAAGCCGCAATAAAGGAGCAAGTCCAAAATCCTGAGGCTGCGAGAATCGCGCATTCATGCCCCCATGGCGGGACTGATGGAAATATCGCAATCTCACACCATTACCGGATGACACATTGTCAATCCGCCTTGCCCCTCCGCTATCTTTTTGACTGGCCGGAAGGGAGTCTTGGCGCAAGAAACCAAGCCGGGCGAAAGCCCAAACCGGAATCCTGTGACAAAATGCTTCACGCGGCCTGCATGGAAAAAGCCGTCAAATAGCACGGAAGGGACGGTTTGAAGCCCGCGAAAGGATGGACGGCATGTGCATACTCATCATCTTTCAATTCCGGAAACGATTTCTCGGGAAAATGCCAAAAACTGTTTTAAACTCACCATGCGATAAATTCAAAATAGTTCTAAAAGGTTAACCCCGACCGTACCACATCGGGAGTACCACACGCTGTGAAGTCGTCAGGGATAAATATTGTCCCCTCCTTTGCCTGTTCCACAATATCGCACATCGTGTAAGAACTGTTTGCGCCCATAATCGCGATTTTGCCACAAAAATAATATTTTTTGTGGCTCAGTAGATTTTTAGTGGGGGGTTAATAAATTCTGCACGGGCCGTAATGCTCCTTCTGTTCTCCATGCGGATGCCAAAACTGTCCCGCCTCGCAGGGGGACGAGCCCCGAAGGGGCGGAGGGGGTCTTACGCCCACGGGAACAACACCGGACGCATCTGCGGATAACATAAACGGGTCGGAAAAAGAGGAAAGTCACTCTTGTGCATGGGAAACCCCTCCGGCCCTGCGGGCCACCTCCCCTACAAGGCGGAGGAGTTTTGCCTCCGGACGGACAAACCTTTGTTGCGATGGATCTCAAATCTGTCGCAGCATATCAGAGGGGTAGCATGAAACCGTTTCCCCACTGAATTTCTACTGACCCTTTTTTGTGGCACTCCGTAATTCCACATGGAATTTATTTAAAAACTGTTTTGAATTTATCGTGCGATGATTTTGAATGGGTATTCGAGACAGTTTTGATTAAGCGAGGCAAGGCAAGCAGTCTTGTCATACCGAGCGTGAGAAACCTACTTTCCAAAAAGGATATACTTACTTGGCAAAGTAAGATATCTTATTTGCCCAAGTAAGATATCTTACTTTGCCATCGCAGTATATCTTACTTTAAAAGGCCACCTCCCCCGCTCAGCGTCCTATCCAAACCTCCGGATTCAGTTTCTGCGTTTCCTTGCGGAGCTGGAAATGCAACACACAATGGCCGTTGCCGTCGTCTTCCACCTTGCCGAGGATGTCGCGGGCCTTAACTTCCTGCCCCTTGGCCACCCGCACGGAAGACAAGTTGCAATAGACGGAAATATAGCTGCCATGACGCACCATGACATTCCTGGTGCCGCCAAACTGGAACACGGCCGACACGACACCGTCGAAAACAGAACGGGCCATGGCACCCGGACGACCCACATAGTTGGTGCCTTTGTTGTCGAGCTTCACGTTCTTCAGCCCCGGCACATTATAAACCCCGAAGCGGCTGCCCAACATGTAATTGCCCGTAATGGGCACGGGCAGACGCCCCTTGTTGCGCACGAAGCTGCCATTCAAAGCCTGGTCTTGCGGCGTAATCCATTTATACTCCGAGGGGATGGCACTTTCCTCCTGCTTCTTTCCGGAAGACGTGGCCTTCGCTTTGCGCTGCCGGGCCGCCTTTTTCCGTGCTTCGGCCTCGGCACGCTTGCGTTCTTGCTCCACTTCCCAAGCTATCAGCTCGTCTATTTTGCGGTCCAGCGCAGCCAACTGGCGGCGTTGTTCCTCCACTTCCTTTTCCAATACCTTCTGCCGCTTCTGCAGCCCGGCCACATTTTTCGTCTCCTCCTCGTGTTGCTGTTGCAAGAGCGCCTTCTGTTTTTCGCATTCGGCCACCAAGCGGTCATTTTCGGCCTTGACGGCCAACAATTTGTCCTTTCGCTTCAACAACTCGTTACGCTTCTCCACGATGTGCTCGCCCAAGCGGTGCTGATAGTCGGCATATTCGCGGGCATAACGCGAACGGCGATACATTTGCGTCACCGTGTGGCTGGACAATATGAAAAGCAAGGGACTTCCGGCCGACCGGTTGACCCGTGCATAGCGCAACGCCTTCGCGTAATCCTCCTTTTTCTTTTCCAGGTCGCGTTCCGTGCGCTCCACCTCAGCCTGCAGCCGGCCGGCTTCTGCCGACAAGGCACGGATTTGCACCTCCATCGTGTCGATATAACGCTGGCGGTTTTCTATCTGGTTGGTAAGGATATGGATGTCGCGCATCTTGGAAGTCACGTCCTTCTCGGTGGACTTCAACTCCTTGCGCGAACGGTCCAGGTCTTTCTGCATCTCCTTTTTCTGCGACTGCAAGGTCTTCACCTTGCGGCCGGACTGCGCACCTGCCGCAAACACACCACAGACCCAAAGGGCAGCAAAAAGCCAGCACCGGAAACTCATCGCAACAGTTTCTTTAAGATGTCATCCGGACTTACCTCCTGGTATCGCCCCCCCGGCTCCTTGGAAGGACTCACCTCTTTGGCATTCCACTTCAGATTGCCCAACGAAAACTGGGCGGTCAAGTCTTTTCCCGCACCCGTAAGCGACAACTGCATCTCGTCGGGGAAACTCTTCTGCTCCACGTTCGCGAAATGGCTGTAAGTCCAATTCAGCCTAGGCACGGAAACCTGTCCGCCCACCACAACGGACGTGTTGCGAATCAATCCCGTCAGCGCATCTACCACGAACTGGCACTGCAACATGCCTTCCGCACGGGTGGTCAGGATGGTGCTTTCCTCGTTGCGCATGATGTCGAAATCTTCCGCCTGCCATGTCCCCCCTGTCCGCCCCGGCACAAACAGGTCGCTCCAGAAAAGCGCCTGCAAGGAATAGAAGTCGATGCCGGCCTGCTGCAGGTAGGGCACTTCCGAATAGGCTGCTTTCACATACTGTCGCTCCGCGCGGTTGATCAGCATCATGTAGTCCGGCGTGAATTCCAGGCGTCCCACCTCCATGAAGCCAAGGGCAACCAAGGAGAGCTGTATCAGCTCGCCGCGCTTCAAGTTGCAATTACCTCCGACAGAAAATCCTTTTCCTCTCATGTATAACTTGAAACCGAGCTTTCCCGTCACGGTTCCTTCCTTCAGCCCCGTGACTGCCATTTTGTCCACCCATTCCCTGGCTTCCATGCCTTCTTGGGATTCCGTCACAGCCGCCTGGCGCGCGGAACGGCATGCCGTCCACACGCACAACATCATGGCCACACAGCCGCCCAAAGCCACTTTCCAAACGTTCATTCAGCGATATATTTTTTCAACCGTATTTTCTGTTTCAACACCTTGGACAGGTCGTCCCCGCCCTTGGCTTCCGCCATCTTCCAATACTTCAGTGCGCCTTCCATGTCGCCCCAACAGGCATAAATGTCGCCCGCATGCTCCAGCACCCCGCCGGAAACATCCTCGTCGTGCTCGATGTCGCCCACCAACACCCGGTCGATATAAAGCTTGGCCTCCGCATAGCGTCCCTTAATGAACAAAATCCACGCATAAGTGTCGATGAAGGTCTTGTTGCCCGGTTCCGCCACGATGGTGCGGTGGCTCATCTCCTCGGCCTTGTCCAAGTCCCGTTTCTCCAATGAGAGGTAATAAGCATAGTTGTTCAGGCATCCCACATTGTCGGGATTATAAACCAGGCAGGAGTCATAGGCCATGAAGGCGGAGTCTGCCAGCCCGTTGCTATAATAAAGGTCGCCCATGATGGAATACATGTCCGACACGATGCCGCGGTCGGTGTCCGGCTTGATTTGCTTCACGCCTTTGCGGAACACGTCCAACGCCTTCTCCTGTTCGCCCAGCTGGTAGCTGGAAAATCCCAAATAGAAGTAATAAGGCAATTGGTCGGGATAATGGCTGATGCCTTGTGCGCAGATGTCGGCCACCTTGCGGTAGTCGTCCTCCCGCGCGGCCAGCTGCATCAGCTGGAACAAAGCCCCTTGGTTGTCGGGCTCAAGTTTCAGGATGCGCTCCAAGGCCGGTTCAAGCGCACCATCGATGTGCTTGAGTTGCAGGTATGAGGCATACAAAGTCAGCATGTCCACCGTCTCCGGCACGGCGGTAAAGATGCGGTCGAACACGCGCAGCACTTCCGTGCTGTCGGCATGCGCGTTCTCTTTCTCCACGATGAAGTTACGCATCAGCACCACCCTTGCCCGTTCGTCCGTGGACTTCCCGTACAACAGGCCATCCAATTCTTTTTGGTAAAGCGAATCCTGCTTCGTCTGCTTGTAATAATCCAACATGGACATCCGCAAAGCCTGGTTCTCGGGTTCTTCCGCCCTCACTTCCTCATAAATAGCCAAAGCACGTTCTTGTTGCCCGGCCAGCAGGTATTGGTCGCCTATCAGTACCCTGTAGGACAAATCATTAGGATTTTCCTTCGCCAGGGCTTCCAATTCAGCGAAAGCCTTGTCGTCTTGTTTCAGCTCCCGATAGAGCCTGAACTTTTCCATGCTGATGGACATGTTCCGCCCTTCGAGTGTCTCAATGCGGTCGAGCGCACGGATGGCGTCTTGGTAATCTTCCCCGTCCATGTAAATGCGCACCAACTGTGCCAGCACGTCCGAACGCGCGGGGTTGCAACGCACCATGTCTTCGAGCACCGGCGCGGCCTTTTGGTTGTTACGGTGGCGCAAGTAGAACGAAGCCAACACTTCCTTATAATAGATATTGTCCGGCTCCAAAGCCGCGGCACACGACAGATGCCGGTCGCATTGCGCCGAATCGCCCAAGGTCAGGTAATACAGTCCGAGGTCGTAAAGCACTTCCCCCGCATCGGGTTTGATGTCCAGGCAATGTTTATACAAGGTGAAGGCATCGTCATAATGCCCGGCCAGTTTGTGCTTGACCGCCTCCAGATAATAATAGTCAAACCTGCGCTGCGCCTCATCCGGCAAACCTTGCGCCTGTCCGGCCGCCGTTGTCGTCCTGCAACCCGTGCAAAGCATCAAGGCGCACAGCGCGCCGCATATTCCTACGAAAAACTTCCTCACGCGTCTCATTTCTTTCCGGAATGTCCGAAACCGCCCATTCCCCTTTCCGTTTCATCCAAATTCTCCACCGCGACCCATTCGGCCTGCTCGCAGCGGGCCACCACCATTTGGGCTATCCGCTCCCCGTCGCAAATCTCAAAAGGCTCGCTCGAGAGGTTCACCAAGATGATGCAAATCTCCCCACGGTAGTCCGCATCTATCGTTCCCGGCGAATTCAACACCGTGATTCCCTTTTTCAACGCCAATCCGCTCCTTGGCCTGATTTGCGCCTCGGTGCCCTGCGGCAAAGCCACATAAAGCCCTGTCGGCACCAAGCACCTTTCCAAGGGTTTCAACACTATCGGGTTCTCCAAATTGGCACGCAAATCCATCCCGGCGGAATCCGGCGTGGCATACTGCGGCAACGGATGGTGGGACTTGTTGATGACGCGTATTTCCATTCTATTCACAAAGTATTATTTTTGAGGTACAAAAATAGCCAATTCTCCGAATATCGCCATTGATTTTCCCGGAAAAAGAGAGAATGTCAACCTTTTTAATTACTTTTGCACAAAGACAACAAAGACAAACATGGAGTGGACACGGTTAATCTCCAACAAACGGTTGGGATTGGAAAAATATCATCAGGTGCGCAAAGACGACCGGACGGAGTTCCAGCGGGATTACGACCGCCTCATCTTTTCCGCCCCGTTCAGACGGTTGCAAAACAAGACACAAGTGTTCCCGCTCCCGGGAAGCATTTTCGTACACAACCGTCTGACCCATAGCCTTGAGGTTTCGAGCGTGGGACGCTCGCTGGGCAACGACACGTCGCGGGCACTTATCCAAAAACATCCGGAGCTGGCAGGCAGCCATCTCACCGAAGCAGGCGCCATCGTGTCGGCCGCCTGCCTGGCGCACGACTTGGGCAACCCGCCTTTCGGGCATTCGGGTGAACGCGCCATCGGGACATTCTTCAGCGAAGGCAAGGGGGAATGGCTGGCCACCTACCGCGACCCGAAGAACGGCGACCGCCTCAGCGAAGCCGAATGGAACGACCTGATTCATTTCGAAGGAAACGCCAACGCCTTCCGCCTGCTGACCCATCATTTCCAAGGCCGGCGCGAAGGAGGTTTCGTCATGACCTACTCCACGCTGGCCTCCATCGTGAAATACCCGTTCTCGTCCAACCTGGCCGGTGCGCACCCGAAATTCGGCTTCTTCCAAAGCGAAATCCCCATCTACCAGCGCATAGCGGAAGAACTGGGCATCCCGCGGCAGCCCAGCAAGGAAGGCACTTACCGCTACGTGCGCCACCCCTTCGTCTATCTGGTGGAAGCCGCCGACGACATCTGCTACGAGATTATGGACATCGAAGACGCGCACAAACTGAAAATCCTGAACACGGACGAGACGCAAGAACTCCTCCTCGCCTTTTTCGACGAAGAAGGCCGACAGCATATCCGGCGCAACCTGAAACTTGTCAGCGACACCAACGAACAAATCGTTTATCTGCGTTCGTGCGTCATAGGTTGCCTGGAGAAAGAATGTGCAAGGGTTTTCGTGGAACACGAAGACGAAATACTGTCCGGCACGTTCCAAGGCACCCTCATCAGCCACATCGCCGAAATCCCCCGCCAGGCTTACAAGGCATGCGAGAAGATGGCCTATGCGAAGATTTACCGCAGCAAAGACGTGGTGGACATCGAGCTGGCCGGCTTCCAAGTCATCAGCACACTCCTCGACTTAATGACGGAAGCCGTGTGCAACCCGGAGAAAGCCTACTCCCAACTGCTCATCAACCGTGTGTCGCAACAATACGAAATCGGTGCCGAACGACTCTACGACCGCATGATGGCCGTACTCGACTACGTGTCGGGCATGACGGACGTTTATGCCCTCGACCTTTACCGGAAAATCAATGGGATGAGCCTGCCTATCGTATAAGAAACGGTTTTGAATTTCTATAGCCGAACAAAAATGGTTTGCAAAAAATCTTCCTGCTTGCCGGGAAATAGTCCGAAAGGGAACTGTTCCTAATCTTGGGGATTTAACAACTGACGAATATTCTTTTGTAACCAAGTGCCATGCTTCCCGTCACTTGCCCGTGCGGAGAAAACTCCTCCGCCTTGCAGGGGAGGTGGCTCGAAGAGCCGGGGAGGGGTTTCCCACCCACGTATCATTCCGCAAGGGAAACAAAAGGGCCATTATGGCCGCCGCAAGGGAGACAAAAGGGTCGTTACGACCCCGCAAGGTGAACGGAAGGGGCGTTACGACCCCGTGGGTGTGAGACCCCCTCCGCCCCTTCGGGGCTCGTCCCCCTGCAAGGCGGGACAGTTCATTTTTGGCGGCTTTGACTGCCTACATTCAGAAGTTTGTAAAAGCAGGAACTCTGTATTACTCAATTCCCTCAATTCGTTTTTCCAGATGGTTTAAATCCCCAAGAATGCGGGCTGTTCCAAGGAAAGGCTGTTCGTACGGACAGGGTGTGCATAGAGGATGCCCCCGCCGCACGGCATGAAAGTTTCAAGGCCTGGAACACCCAGTTCCAAGGCCTGAAACACCCAGTTCCAAAGCCCGGAACACCCAGTTCCAAGTGTCTGGAACGCCCTGTTTCAAGTGTCTGGAACTTTCATGCTTGGATGTTATTCCCAAAAGCACAAAAAGAAAAGCTGGAGGCACTTCTAACCAAGTTTCGTTGTGCTATTCGCAAACCATTTCTTCTTGACTATAAAAAAAGAAAAAGGACGCGTCACCCGCGTCCCGAAAAAGTTTCAATGTGGCGTTTCCGCTTTTCCTCGCGGATTTCGTCCACGGCAATCAGGATTCCCGTTTCCTCCACATCGCCAAACTCGTCGTTGATGGCCGTGCCAAACATCTTCATGGTGGGCGAAAGCCCCATGTAGGCATTCACCAAAGGAGGGATGTTGTAACCCAGCTTGCGGACTTCCGTGTTCAACACCTTATAGTCTTCCTTGAAATCGTCCGCCACGAAAAGTTTCTTGAGGTCTTCCGTGTCCGCCTCAAGCTGCAAGGGATGGTAAGGCACAATCAGCTTGTCCTTGTCCTCGAAATGTTTCTTGAGGAAATACAGGATCATGTCCCGCCCGAAGCTCGGATAAGACGGATACATCGTCATCTTGCCGAAATAGTAACGCACATCGGGCACCAGCACGGTCAGCGCGCCCAACCCGTCCCACAGGTTGTCCAACGTGAACAGCCCTTTCGAACCGGCACGGGTACTTTGATATTCCAACGTCACGAACGACCGGCCCAGTTCTATCGTGTAGGGCATGTAGTCCTTCATGAAACGCTCGGAAAAATGGAACATGTGCGAAGTGGCCAGCACCGGTTGTCCGTCGGGCTTCACTTTCACCTTTGAACCCAACAAGTAACGGTAGCCTCCCAAAATCTCTTCCACCTCGGGATCCCAAACAATCAATTGCTTGTAAGGCTCCTCCATCATGTCGAAATCGTCCAAGTCAAGCGAAAGCCCCGTCCCGCCTCCGGAAGCCCGGAAAGCGATTTCACGCAGACGCCCGATTTCGCGGACCACATTGGGTGCATTCTGCCACGTGACCACATATATCTCGTTATGGCTTTTATTCGTATCACGCAACCGCTTGTCCGGTGTCAACTCGGCTTTCAGCAGTTCCCGGCTCACCGGAGCTATTATCTCTTCCATATTGCTATTTTGTTTTTCTTCTCATCACAACTTATACACTCGTTCCTTCACCTCCTGTGCCCATTGGTAGGCCGTCTTGGACTTGTCAAACGTAGTCCAAGGTATCGGTTCCCCGATAACCACCTTATACGTCCCGTGCTGGCTCCGATACATCTCATCGGGCAGGAACAGCATGGCCAGATTGAATTTGAGATGCAAACGTTTGCACCATTCCGCAATCGTATAAAAGCGGTCTGAATTACGTCCGATAAAATGAATCGGCACCACATCACGCTGCGTCGCCACGCTTTTGGCCACAAATGTCTTGTTCCACGGCAAGTCGCGTATGGAGCCGTCTTTCATCCGGCGCGAACAGATGCCTGCGGGAAACATGACAATCTGGCTGTCGGAACGGAATGCCTCTTCCACTATCCGCGGCAAGTTCCTCGCCTGGTGCCCCAATTTGTTGATCGGGATACATAGGGGCGCAAGCCCTTGCAGGTTCATCAGCAGATCGTTCACCAAATATTTGATGTTGCCTTGGTAATGCCTGCCAAGCACCATGCCCAAGGTCACTCCGTCTATCGCACCCAAGGGATGGTTGGACACGAACGTGTATTTGTGCGACAGGTCGGCGATATGCTCCATACCTTCCACTTCCACTTTCACATCCAAATATTCCAGGCTATGCTCGCAGAAATCGACTCCCACATATCCCTCCTTCAAGAATTCGTTGATGAAATCCTGATGAATCAACCGCTTGAGACGGTTAACAAGAAAACGAGGGACGTATTTGGCTTTCTTCCCGGCACGGTCGCGCACCACTTTGTCCAAATCAATCAAAGCGGGACGACCCGGAACTTTTCCCTTCTGCAAATCTTCTTTACTCATGTGCGGACAATCTTCAAGAAACGACAACCTTGGAATTATTAATGATGTAAGTCCCCTTCGGCAAACCGCTTATCCAATTGGTTCCCTTATTCAGCCTGAACAAGCCATAGAACACACCATTACTTTTATACACCGGCAACATTTGCGAATGCTTGCTGGTGACCAGCAAGGCACTGCGCCGCACCTTGACTTCCACCGGATAAGTGGAAGACACGCACCGGTTCTTGTAAATATGGGTATATTCGGAAAAAGGTACTTTCTGTTCCACAGAGTCGGCACTTACGGACATCGCCAAACGGCTTGTCGCCGAAATGGCGACAACATATCCCATCGTTAACAACATCCATAAACCTATCTTTTTCCTACTATTCTTAAACATTGAGCTTAGAATTAACTTCTATTTTACAAAAATAGGATGAAACTGTCAGTCCCCAAGACAAACGCACCACCTTTTAAGAAATATTAAAAAACAAAAGGCTAAAATCTTTGCAGATAAGACATTTTTCTTTCATGCAGTCTCTCGTAGCAGAAACACGTTGTTCATACAAATCCGCCCGGATGTCCGGAATTGCTTCCCGACATCCGGCAGACTGTTGTCCCGCGTTGTGTCAAGCCAACAGTTGTTTCACCAACGCACTGATGGCTTTCCCTTCGGCCTTCCCGGCCAACTGCTTTGTCGCCACACCCATCACCTTGCCCATGTCTTTGGCACTCGTTGCCCCAACGGCTTCAATGATGGCTTTCACTTCTTTCTCCAATTGTTCCGGAGAAAGCGGCTGGGGCAGATAACGGTTGATGACTTCCACCTGTGCCAGTTCCTCATCGGCCAAATCCTGCCGCCCCTGCTCCACATAGAGCGCGGCCGTGTCTTTGCCTTGTTTGGCCAATTTGGCCAAGATTTTCAAGGCGGCCTCGTCGCTCAACTCATCGTTGGCGCCCGGTGCAGTCTTGGCTTCAATGAAAACCTTCTTGATGTTGCGCAAAGCTTCCAAGGCCATTTTGTCCTTGGCTTTCATCGCTGCAATGATATCCTTGCTGACTTGTTCAAAAAGTGTCATTCCTTTCTCTCCTTTCCTATATATATTATGGTGTCTATAGTTTAAAACACAATCATTGACTTTTCCTCATCGCCTTTTCCGGACGGCGCTTCGCCCACTGTCTTCTCCGCCCCGGAAGTCTTTCCCTTTATGGCTGCCAGGACTTCTTTGCTGCGCTTATAAGTGGGCGTATTCTCCACTTCGGAAATCACATCGTCATTGTCCAAGTCGTCTTCCCCGAACACATAAAGATGATGGGGGCGTTTGATGACTCCCTGCTTCATGTCGTGCGCGTAAAACTCAATGCGGCGATTGGCCTTCTTCAGGGCATTTTCTTCCTTTTGCGCCCGCTTTTCCTCGTCCTCTTCTTCGTTCTTGGCATCCATGCCCGGCACGTTTTTCAGGCCAAAGCCTGTAGCCAGCACCGTGATTTTGACTTTCTGCCCCAATTCCGCATCCGTGGCCAATCCGAACTTCGTTTCCACGTCATCACCGAACTTGCTCATGAATTCGTGTACCTCGTTCATTTCCTCCATGGTCAGCTGCGCGCTCTCTTCTTCCTTGCAGAAAGAAATGTTGAGCAAGACTTTCTTCGACTTGAAGATGTCGTTGTTGTTCAACAACGGGGAGTTCAGGGCGTCTTCTATGGCCTGCCTTACACGGCCTTCACCTTCACCGTATCCCGTACTCATGATAGCCACACCGCCATCTTTCAGCACAGTGGTCACATCCTGGAAGTCCAAGTTGACGATGCCATGCACCGTGATAATCTCGGCAATGCTCTTTGCGGCTACCGAAAGGGTGTCGTCGGCCTTGGCAAAGGCATTCAACACGGTCAGTTCGTTGAAAATCTCGCGCAGGCGTTCGTTGTTGATGACCAACAAGGCATCCACATGCTTGGAGATTTCCTCCACCCCGTCCAATGCCTGGTCTATCTTTTTCAACCCCTCGAAACGGAACGGTATGGTCACGATGCCCACAGTCAGGATACCCATCTCCTTCGCACATTGCGCAATGACAGGTGCCGCACCGGTGCCGGTTCCTCCGCCCATACCGGCCGTGATAAACACCATGCGCGTCCCGTCCTGCAACTGCTCCTTGATGGCATCCAGGCTTTCCAAAGCCGCCTGACGGCCACGTTCCGGACGGTTTCCGGCACCCAAGCCGTCTTTTCCCAACTGCAAATGGGTAGGAATCGGGGAATCTTTCAGGGCCTGGCTGTCCGTATTGCACAACATGAACGTCACATTGTGGATACCCTCCTTATACATGTGGTTGACGGCATTGCCTCCTCCTCCGCCCACACCGATTACCTTTATATATATTTCCGGATTTGCCTTAGGCATATTAAACCGGATGCCGTTATCTTCTTGCGTCATATTTTCCTGTTCCATTTATTCTTCCGTTATGGTTTTCGTCACTTTCTCAAGCCATTCCTTGATTCTGCTTTTCTTGCGGGGTTTTGGCTTCTCTTCGTGTTCTTCCCTTTCCTTATCTCCCCCTTGCGACTCATCAACTCTTGCCTTGTCACCTCCGGCCGGCACATTACCCGGCTCTTGGCCTGCAGGTTCTTCCGTTTCGGGTTCCACGGCCACGCACTGTTTCGATGAAGTGCAATCACGGTTTCCGGCGTTTAATAACGACAACAGCACGTTCAGCGAGCCGTCCCTTGTAATCGTGTCTGCAAACGCCGTATGCAAATCCAAGGGCACCACCCGCACGAAGCGCATCTTCTCAGCCTTAAGCTTGGCCGAAATAGCTTGGTCTATATGTTGCACGTTAGCCGCCGCACCCGACACCACGACACCCGCCAACAGCTTATCCTGAAAACCACTGTTACGGATTTGGGCAGCCACGTTACTCAAAATCTCTTCTTCGCGGGCTTCCACGATTTCCACCAACACACGCTCCTCAATGGTGCGCCCGTTATTGGTCAGCACATTCTTCGTCAAGTCTTCCGCCCCCGCCTCGGAATAAGCCGATCCATATTTCAGTTTCAACTTTTCGGCCTCATCATCCTCCACTTGTTGGCTACAGATATCTTGCGTGATGCTCTGCCCGCCCAAAGGAATCACGGCCAAATGCCTCAACAGGTTGCTCTTATAGACAGCTACGGTCGTCGTACCATAGCCAAAGTCCACAAGGACACATCCCGAACGGCGTTCCATGTCGGTCAACACACAGTCGGCCAATGCCATCGGAGCGATGAATATGCCTGCCACTTCCAATCCGCAAGCTTCCACACACTGGAGGATATATTCCTTTACTTCCGTCCGGGCGATAATGTTCAGGAACGTGCCTTCAATCTGGCTTCCCAACACACCCACGGGTTCTGTGGTCACATCTAATCCCACACGGTATTCCTGCGGCACCACGTCCAATATCTCGTATCCAGGATAAGCGGTTCCCATGTTCGACTTCAGAAGGGATTCCACGATTTCCTGCGAAATAACCGTTTTGGTGGCAAACTGACGACCCACCGTGTTCTTCCGGCTCTGCAACGACTGTCCTCCGATGCCCACAAACACACGGTCCACCTGCAAGTCCAATGCCGCCTCCATTTTTTCGATGATTCCCTTCAGGCACACCACCATTTTGTCTATGTTATACACCTTGCCCTTGCGGATGCAATTCCGGGCGTCTGCTTGCTCCACATCCAGCACCTGGACGCTGCCGTCCGTATTCTTGTATCCGGCTACGCCCCTTATCTTGGACGAACCGAACTCTATCGCCACGATGATTTCTTTTTCCACAGCCATATCATTTCTTGTTTTTCTTGCAAATAATTTGATTGTCATACTCCAGGCATATTGTGGAATACTTATTCCATCCCACCTTGTTCAGCCCTTCGGTATAAAACAGCTTCATCCGTTTGAGTTTGTCCTCCACATTCGTAGGCTCTCCCAACAAAATAATGTGTTCGCCCACCCGCGGCACCAACTCCACCTTGCCATCTTCCGCCACGTGGATTTGCTGAATCTGATGACTCCAAAAAGGATTGTCCTGGATGAACCGCCCCAATCGCAACAGGTTTTTACGGGCATATTGCGGCGTGATGTGTCCCGTAGCTACCACCAAGTCGGCATAATATGAAGACTTGGGCATCTGCTTGCCCGAACGGTCAATATAGTAATTGCTTCCGTCTGATGCCATGACATGCAACACCGGCAGGCGTTGGCTGACGTGTACACACACCTTGCCACCCGGTGTCTTATAGGCCGTTGCTTCCTTGATATACGGATTCTTGCGCAACACATTTTCAATCTGAGCCAAGCTCACGTCGCCCATCCGCCGTCCTGTCGGGTCGCACTTCTTGCTTTCCAACAGCCGGATGACCTCGCCCGAACGTATAAATCCCGTCTGCAGGCTGTCTTCCACCACGACTTCCACTCCGCTACACCTCTCCTCGTCCTTCGACGGGTTCAGCACCGTGACGGCAGCCACAAGATAGCATCCCAGGCAGAGCAACAACACTATGACACCTATTTTCTTTATCATCTCGTTTTCAGTATTTCCGTAATTTGAGGAGCATAAGCTTCAATGTCACCAGCCCCCAACAGGATAAACACATCCGCCTCCGAACGGCGTACCATGCCAGGCACGTCTTCCTTTTGGCACAACACCTTTTGCACCGAAGGCGCAAGATTGTCGTATATCAGGCGGCTCGTCACGCCCGGAATAGGTTCTTCGCGCGCAGGATAGATATCCGTCAACACCACCTCGTCCGCCAACGAAAGACTTTCGGCAAACTCCTTGTAGAAATCCCTCGTGCGGGTGTAAAGATGGGGCTGGAATATCGCCATGATGCGCTTGCCACGGTACAGTTCGCGCACCGACAGGATGCTTTGGCGTATCTCTGCCGGATGGTGGGCATAATCCGTAAGGAAAACGGCCTCTTCGCTCTTCAGTTGGAAGTCGAAGCGCCTATCCACACCTCGGAACGAGGCCATTCCCCGTCGTATCTCATCGGACGTCGCACCCGCAATCTGCGCCAAAGCCATGGCCGCGATGCCATTTTCGATGTTCACGCTCACCGGTACGCCAAGCTGTATGCCGGAAATGTTTCCCATGGGCGACACGAAGTCAAAAGTGATTTCCCCGTCACCGATGCGGATATGCTCTGCATGGAAGTCACCATTGTCACGGCCATAAAGATAGACCGTCACACCTTCCTGCACGTCAGGCTGCATTTCCAATCCTTCGTGCAGGACCAAGTATCCCCCCGGACGAATCAGTGAAGAATATTTCCTGAAACTTTCCAAATAGGCCGCCTTCGACCCGTAAATGTCCAAATGGTCGGGGTCTGTGGCCGTGATGACCGACGCGTATGGAGTCAGCCAATGGAATGAGCGGTCGAACTCATCGGCTTCGATGACCACATAGTCGCTCGAGGCAGAAAGGATGTAATTCGTCCCGTAGTTTTTGGAAATCCCACCCAAGAACGCGTTGCAGTCCAAGTGGCTTTCATGCAAGAGGTGCGCCGCCATTGTGGAAGTTGTCGTTTTTCCGTGGGTTCCCGCCACGCAAAGTCCCTTGTGTGCCCGCGTCAAAACACCCAACACCTGTGCCCGCTTTTCCACCTCGAAACCGTTTTCCTTAAAGAACACCAGTTCCCTATGCTCTGCCGGGATGGCAGGCGTATAAACCACCAGGCAACCGCCCTTGTCCTTACATTCCGCAGGAACCTGTTCCACAGATTCCTCGTAATGAATGTGTGCCCCTTCCGTCTCCAAATGGCGGGTGAGGTCGGAAGGCGTCCGGTCGTAACCGGCCACAAACACACCTTTATGCAAGAAATAGCGGGCAATCGCACTCATGCCAATACCCCCTATCCCGATGAAATATACGGATTTAATATTTTGGATTTCCATTCCTTACTTTTTCCTTTCCCTATAAGTTTCGGCCAAACGGCAAACTTCCTCCGCAATGCGGTCGGCAGCATCCGCAAAAGCCAATTTCCGGATATGTTGTGACAACGTGGCCAAGCGGTTTTCATCCTTCACGGCCTGCAAGGCCAGCGGAACCAATTTGTCCACCGCCTCCGCATCCTTCACATAAAGTGCGGCATCCTTGTCCACCAATGCCAAGGCGTTCTTTGTCTGATGGTCTTCCGCCACATTAGGAGAAGGCACCAATATCACAGGCTTACCCAACAAGCAAAGTTCAGAGATGCTGCTGGCACCCGCCCTCGAAATCACGAGGTCGGCTGCCGCATACGCCTCTTCCATCTTCGCGATGAAATCCGTCACGAAGAGGTTCGCCGGCTTGCCTTCCAGCTTCAACGTCTCCTGGATACCGGCATAATAATATCCGCCTGTCTGCCAAATGAACTGCACATCGGAAGCCGCAATCGTTTTCAGGCTCTCCAACATACTTTCGTTCAACGTCCGCGCCCCCAAGCTTCCCCCGATGAGCAACACGGTCTTCCGTCCCGGCAACAAGCCGAAAGCGGCCAAAGCCTCATCATGGTTTTCCGCATGTTGCAACAACCCCTGGCGCACGGGATTCCCCGTCAACAGGATTTTATCCTTCGGGAAAAAACGCTCCATGCCATCGTATGCCACACAAATCCGGTCGGCACCTTTGGCCAACAGCTTGTTGGTCACGCCGGCATACGAGTTTTGTTCCTGGATAAGCGTGGGAATACCTTCTGCCTGTGCCACGTTCAAGGTCGGGCCACTGGCATATCCGCCTACGCCCACCACGGCCATCGGCTTGAAATCACGGATGATTTTCCGGGCCATACGCCGGCTCTTCCAAATTTTGAAAAGCACAGCCACATTCTTCAACAAATGTTTCCGGTCGAACCCGCAGATAGGCAACCCCTTAATGGGATAACCTGCCGCTGGCACCCGCTTCATTTCCATCCGTCCTTCAGCGCCAACAAACAGGATATCGGCCTCCGGATGCCTCTTTTTGATAGCATTCGCAATGGACACGGCCGGGAAAATATGTCCGCCCGTGCCTCCTCCGCTCACGATAATTCTAAGCTCTTCTTTCATGAGGCTTGATTTTATCAGCAAAAATAGTAATAAAATCGGGATTTAGACACTTTTTTCTCCTCTATTTTACTAAGAGCAATAAAGAACTATTACATTTCGAAAACTTTTCGCACCGCAAAACTACAGACAAACGACAAAAAGAATCCACGGATATTGCATCGAACTGCCCCGTATCCTTTCCCCAAAAACAATTCTTGTCCATAGAAAAACTTTATCCCAAAGGGGAGAAATCCAGAATCAGTCCGGAAAGCCGGTTGCATCGGCATGTCTTATCATTGGGGAAACCAGGTCATATAGCTTACTTGGTTGTACGATTATAAATCGTCCGCCTGTACGATTATGAATCGTCACGCAGTACGATTATAAATCGTGCAAGGAAGTCAGTGATATGCACCGGGGCATAAAGCCCCCTGCATCGTTTCCCGAAACCGGTTTTCCAGACTAATCCAGAAATCCCCTATCCCTAATCAGGGGATACCGTTTTTCGCCGCAAACAACAAAAAATTGTGAACCGACAGGACTTTATCAAGGAAAAACTCCCTGAAGTCCTATTGTCCACTCTCCCGTACAAACAAATGCCATTAAAACGCGACACACCGCGCCCCTACTGCAAATGAATGGAATTTGAATTACTCAAAAGCTTCCGCCATTTGCTCTGAGTTTTCGTTCTCTGCTTCCACTTTGTCCGCCTCGCCAGACCGCTTCTTTTTGGCCGACCGGCTCACGCTCAAAATTATTCCCAAATATACACAATTGATGACCGTCGAAGTTCCTCCTTTGCTAATTAAAGGCAAAGGCTGCCCCGTCACGGGAAAGACCCCCACGGCCACGGCCATATTGATAAGTGCCTGGGTGACCAACATCAATGAAAGCCCCATGACCAAAAAAGCCGGGAAATTGCGCTCGCATCGGCTGGCAATACGCGCAGACCGGAATAGCAACACGATGTAGAGGAACATCACGAAAGCACCTCCGGCCAATCCTAGTTCCTCTATCACAATGGCATAGATGAAATCGGAAAACGATTGTGGAAGGAAATCGCGTTCCACGGAATTTCCGGGGCCTTTTCCCACCACATTGCAAGTGGCGATGGCTATCTTGGCATGAGTCACCTGCGGATTTGCAGAAATGTTGTATTCTGCCGGATCGTCAGGTGCCGGGCCATGGTCGCGCACACGGTCGGCCCACGTGGGCACACGATGCAACAAAGGCAACTCACCGACAGTCTTCAAAGTGGATGAAGGGGCATAGGCCAGGAATACGAATAATGCCGCACCTGCCACGGTCAACCCTCCCAAAAGGGAGCCCAACTGTTTCCAAGGCACACCGCCTACGAACATCATAATCAGCACGACTAAAAATGTCATAGCTGCCGTGGAGAAATTTTCGGGGACAATCAGTCCGCATATTAGCACCGCCATAATCATAATCCACTTGAACGCCCGCCATTGGGCACCTTTTTCATCACGCATGCTGGCCAAAATCATAGCCACAGTCGTAATCAACACGCCCTTGGCAAGTTCAGAAGGTTGGAAACCCACTCCGGCCACTTCCAGCCACCGGCTGGCATTGTTCACCTTTTCCGTGAACATGGCGACAACCAAGAACACCACCGAGACCGGAATGCCCAACAATGGAATGAGCTTGAAATAACGGCAGGGAATCTTGTGGATCAACAACGTGGCTATCACGCCAATCACGAAATAAGAGCCGTGCTGCAAGATGGGTTTCCAGTAATACCCCGTCTTGTAACTCATGTTGCTGGAAGCACTATACACCTCGATGATGGAAACTAAGCCAAGAAAGAACAAAATCATCCATATCACTTTGTCGCCCTCAAAAAGCTTCCACTTCCTTAATACTTTTGCTGCTGTGACCATGCCGAAATTTCTTTTTTATAAAGCCCGGACGAGCGATTTGAACTGTTCGCCACGGTCTTCCATGTTCTTGAAAAGGTCAAAACTGGCACAACAAGGGCTCAACAACACCGTGTCGCCCGGCCGGGCCATCCGCACACAAGCCTCCACGCAGTCTTTCATGCTGTGCGTGTCAGCCACAGGTATGCCGAAGCTGTCGAAAAATTCATGCAGCTTCTTGTTGTCGGCACCGAGATAAACCAGCCCCGCGCATTTCTGCCGCACCAAGTCGGCAATAGCCCGGTAGTCATTACCTTTATCTTTCCCACCGAGTATCAACACGACAGGAGTCTTCATGCTATCCAACGCATACCAGCAGGCATCCACATTGGTGGCTTTGGAGTCGTTCACGAACTCCACACCACGCACATTGGCTACTTTCTCCAACCGATGCTCCACCCCCTTGAAGTCTCCCAATCCTTCGCGAATAATCTCGTCGGGCACACCGGCCAAACGCGCCACAATGCCTGCCGCCAAGGAATTATACAAATTGTGTTTGCCCGAAAGCGACAAGGCTTCCTCGGGCATACGGAACATCCCGTCCACGTCCAGCACATATTCCCCACCAGCCACATAACCAGCCATGCCATCCTCCTGCAAAATGGAGAAAGGGCACCGGCGGGCATGGATATCATATTTCCCCAACTCGCCCGCCACGATTGGATCGTCCGCCCAATAAACAAAAGCATCCCCCGCTTCCTGGTTCTGCAAGATACGCATTTTGGCATCTACATAATTCTGCATGCAGAAACCGTAGCGGTCCAAATGGTCGGGCGTGATGTTGAGCAACACACCGATATGTGCGCGGAACTTGTACATGTTATCCAACTGGAAGCTGCTCAGCTCGATGACATACCAGTCGTAATCCTTCTCGGCCACCTGCAGGGCAAGGCTCTGCCCGATGTTTCCGGCCAGTCCCACATTATAGCCCGCCTTCCGCAGGATATGGTATATCAAGGAGGTCGTCGTAGTCTTGCCGTTGCTCCCCGTGATGCAAATCATTTTGGCATCGGTGTAGCGTCCGGCAAATTCGATTTCCGAGATAATGGGAATGCCTGCTTCCCTGGCCTTCACCACCATCGGCGCGTCTTCGGGAATGCCCGGGCTCTTCACCACCTCGTCCGCAGCCAAGATTTTCGCTTCCGTGTGCCCGCCGTCCTCCCAGGCGACACCATAACGGTCGAGCATGTCCACATAACGGGGCTTGATTTTCCCGGCATCGGAAACAAACACCTCGAAACCTTTCTTCAGGGCCAGCACCGCAGCACCCACGCCGCTCTCCGCCGCCCCTAGAATCACCATTTTCTTCCCCATAAAGCTATCTTATCTTTAAAGTAATTATCGTCATAGCGGCCAGAATAATCGTGATAATCCAAAACCGCACCGTGATTTTCGACTCCAGCCAGCAACCCTTGGGCCAGTTACACAACACTTTCACATCCGGTGCCAACTGTCCGGGACGCACACGGAACGCATCATGAATGGGAGCTCGCTTGAACACCCGCAACTTCAGGCCTTTCCGATTGCCCCACTTGGCATAGTTCACTTGCAGAATCACGCTTAGGCTCTCCATTAGGAACACGAAACACATCAACGGGATGAGTAGCTCCTTGTGGATGATAATAGCCGTCACCGCAATGATGCCACCAATGGACAAGCTTCCGGTGTCGCCCATGAATATCTGTGCCGGATAGGCATTATACCACAGGAAACCGACCAACGCTCCCACAAACGCGCAAATGAATATCACAAGCTCTTCAGACCCTGGTATATACATAATATTCAGATAACTGGCAAAGGCGATATGGCTCGACACATAGGCCAACACGCCCAACGCCACGCCGATGATGGCGGAGTTGCCTGCCGTCATGCCGTCCATACCGTCGTTCAGGTTCGACCCGTTGGACACGGCCACGACCACCAGTGTCGTCATCACCACGAAAAGGAACCACCCCGCAGCCGTCTTATACTTCCCGCAGAAACTCATCAGCTCGGCATAATCCAGGTTATTGTCCTTCACAAAAGGTATCGTGGTCTTGGTTGATTTCACCGCTTCGCTCTTGTGTACCACCACCTCGGACACACCCAGCTGCTGCGTGGTCACATTCTCGCGAATGACCGCATCGGGACTGAGCCATAGTGTCAGCCCCACAAACAATCCCAACAACGTCTGTCCGGCTAGTTTGTATATTGGGCGAAGCCCGTCCTTGCTCACCTTCATTTTAATGTAATCGTCGGCAAACCCCAATGCCCCCAGCCACACGGTGGTGATGAGCATCAGAATCATATAGATATTGCGCAAGCGGCCAAGGAGCAGGCAAGGGACAATGATGGACAGGATGATGATGACACCCCCCATCGTAGGCACCCCTTTCTTTTCCACGCCGTAAGGATCAATAGACTTGTCCCGCTGCGCCTCGCTCACGTGGTGGCGTTTCATCCAGCGAATGAAGTACTGTCCGAACCACACTGAAATGGTCAGCGACAAAATCAGCGTCAACAGCGCACGGAAAGATATGTAAGTCCACACATGCGAACCGGGAATCCCGAATTCGCCCAAGAATCTAAACAGATAGTATAACATGACGCAGGGATTTAAATGCCAAATGCCTCACGAACCACCTCGTGATCGTCGAAATGATGCTTCACGCCTTTCACCTCCTGATAGTCCTCATGTCCTTTTCCGGCCACCAACACCACATCACCCGGTTGTGCCATCATGCAGGCCGTGCGGATAGCCTCCTTGCGGTCGGCAAGGGAAATCACCTTGCGCATCTGTTCCCGGTTCAAGCCCGCCAACATGTCATTGATAATCGCCTGAGGTTCCTCAAAACGCGGATTGTCGCTCGTGATGACCACCTTGTCGCTGCCTTTCACCGCCTCTTGCGCCATGAGCGGGCGTTTGCCTTTGTCGCGGTTGCCGCCCGCACCACACACGGTAATCACATTTCCACGCTGTTTCAATATTTCGTTGATAGTGGAAAGCACGTTGGCCAGCGCATCCGGCGTGTGAGCATAGTCGATAATGGCCGTTACGCCCTCACAGGAACGAATGGTCTCGAAACGTCCGTTCACGGGATGCAAGGCACTCAGGCTCACCAATACTTCCTCTGGTTGGCGTCCCATGCACAAAGCCGCGCCATACACGGCCAACAAGTTGGACACATTGAAACGCCCGATAAAAGACACGCTCACCTCTCGCCCGTCAATATCCAAGCACATGCCTTCGAACGACTCTTCCAACACCTTTGCCTTAAAATCTGCGGCAGCGCGCAACGAATAAGTCTTGACATCGGCCTTGGTATTCTGTACCATCACCATCCCGTTCTTGTCATCTGCATTGGTCACGGCAAAAGCACCTTTAGGCAAGCTGTCGAAGAAAGCTTTCTTTGCATCACGGTAGTTCTCAAAAGTCTTGTGGTAATCCAAATGGTCGCGCGTGAGATTCGTGAAGATGCCACCGGCAAACTTCAATCCTGCAATGCGATGTTGTGCGATGGCATGGGAACTGACTTCCATGAAAGCGTATTTGCAACCTTCGTCCGCCATCTGTCCTAACAGACGGTTCAGCGTGACAGGATCGGGCGTGGTATGTTCGGTGGGAAGAGGACGGCCGTCAATGTAATTGCACACCGTGGAACAAAGCCCGCACTTGTAACCGAAACTCCGGAACACCTTATATAATAAGGTGGCCACAGTGGTTTTCCCGTTCGTGCCTGTCACCCCGACCAAATCCATTTTCGACGTCGGGTCGCCATAAAACACTGTCGCCAGGCGGCCAACCGCGCTTTCGGAATCAACCGTCTGCACGTATGTCACCCCCTCGGACAATGTTTCAGGCCATGCCTCACACACCACGGCCACCGCACCTTGCGCCACCGCCTTGCCGATATAAGCATGTCCGTCGGCTTGTGTTCCTTTGACGGCCACAAACAAGTCGCCCTGCTCCACGAGCCGCGAATCCATGTTCACCCCCGTAATGTCCCGTTCCGTATCTCCTTCGATGCGCACCGCGCGCACGCCCTCCAGCAGTTCTTTCAGCTTCATCTTCACGCTTCCTTTTATCTTCTTAGTTTAATATGTATCGTCTGTCCTTTCTTATATTTCGAATGGGGCGGCAAGCTTTGCGACACCACGCGCCCCACACCTTCGATGCGCACACGCAGGCCGCGGCTCTCCAACAGGAACACGGCATCTTTCGCTCCCATGCCTTTCACGTCGGGCACGATTTCCATGGGCGTGTTGTTCGAAATGAGCGCCACGCTGTTGCCGCTGTTCTCGGCTTTCCCCCACACGATTTTCCCGTCTTCCTCCGTGTCCCAATCCTGCCGGAAGGGGATGCCCAGTTCTTCCAGCACCTGTTCCGTCGCGTCCATGTTCCCGTCCAACACATCGGGCACGAACACCGACATCGAATCCGAAGCCTCCGACACGTCGCGATAGACTCCCTTGGCCATCACCCGTTGGGCAATCTCGCTGAACACAGGCCCGCAATGCCCGCCACCCGAAGCAGGAAGCCCAGACTTTTGGATGGCCACGATACAACTGTATTTAGGATGGTCCGAGGGATAGTAGCCACAAAAACTAATCAAATATTTCATCCGCCCGCCATGGTAGCCTTTCGCACCTTGGGCCACCTGCGCCGTACCTGTCTTTCCGGACACCTTGAAATTCCTACAGCCGGCCTTCTTCCCCAGTCCTTTGCTGACCACCAGTTCCAAAATTTCCTGAATGTCCTTCAATGTCTTGGGGGAACAGATTTGCTCCTTGAGCACCTCTACCGGAAACTCACGCACCACTTCACCGTTTCTACGCACGGCACGGACAAAACGCGGCTTCACCATTTTTCCGCCATTGGCAATAGCATTATAGAAAGTAAGCGTGGCTATCGGAGGTATCTGCGTCTCATAACCTATGCTCATCCAAGGCAAAGCTGTTTTCGACCAGTTGCTACCGTCCGGTTTCGGACGGCGCACCCTAGGCTCCCCGCTTCCCACCAAGGGAAGATTAAGCGGGATGCCCACACCTTCACGATAGAGGCCGTCCACGAACTTTTCGGGATGTTCCTTGTAATTGTCATCAATCAGGCGGCTCACACCGACATTGGACGAATACATCAACACCTCGGGCACACTGATGCGCCCGTAACCGCCGCGCCGCCAGTTGTGGTCGCGCATCACGCGTCCGTGCATTTCCCACTGCCCGTTTCCGGTATCCACAAAATCATCCTTAGTGATTTTCCCATCCTCTAAAGCCACCATGATAGAAGCCGTCTTAAAGGTAGAACCTGGTTCCATCAGGTCGGACACGGCATTGTTCTTCACCTCACGGTATTCCCCGTCGGCACATTTCGTCATGTTCACAATGGCCTTCACGTCGCCCGTGGCCACTTCCATGAGCACCACCACACCCACATCGCCATCAAGGTTCTTCAACTGTTTCAAGATTGCCTTCTCGGCCGCATCCTGCATGGACACGTCAATAGTGGTCTCAATGTCATACCCGTCCACCGGAGGCGCATCGACCAAGTTTAACCACTTGTTACGCACCTTTGCCCGATGGGAAGTGCCAGGCGTACCGCGCAAGATGGAATCGTATGACAATTCCAATCCATAACGGGCAGAATCCTTACTGGCATACAACGCGCCCAAGGTACGGGTTGCCAACGACCCATAGGGTTTCTTGCGTTGGTTAAACTCCTCGGCATAAAAACCTCCTTTAAAAGGCGATTCGCGGAACAAAGGAAGCTTCTTGCATTCCTTGTATTGAATATAAGAAATGCGACGGTCATAAATCTGCCAGTTTCTCCGTTTCAATTTCCGGCCGCGTTGGAGCCGTTTCTTAAAATAGCCTGCCGATTTATCAGGAAATATCTTGTGCAACCCCGAGCAGATGGAGTCCATCTTCACCTCCAGCATGCTGTCGCGCCATGCCTGCAGTTCCTGCTTCACCTCAGGATCCTTGTCGTAGGCAATATAATCCATGTAAATCTTGTATTCCGGCAACGAGCTGGCCATGATTTGCCCGTCAGCCGAAAGGATATTGCCGCGCTTGGCGGGAATAGGCACGTTCTCCCGCACCAGCTTGCGGCTCACCTGCGTCCAATATTCGCTTTCCGCGAACATCAAGTAGGCCGCATTACCCAAGATGTACAAGCCTCCGAGCCCCATCAACACGATAACCACGAAGAAACGGGGCATTATATTTTTATTATCGAAATTCATTCTTCCTCCTCATTTTGGGCGTTAATCAGGAAAGGCGGCTCCTTGGGTATCTCCAGCACACTGTCGGGGGTCGTTCTCAGATTCTCTTCCACTTGGCTTTGCCGCGTCTTCACGGTCAGTTCACTCGAACGGGTCAGGGCACGGTATTTCGCCTCGGTCAGTTCCGTCTTCAACCGCTCGATTTCAATGATTTCCTGTTCCGAAGAATAACGGTTGGTGATATAGACAATCGCAAAAAACGTACACAATACGATCAACCCCATCTGTCGGCGCAGCCAGCCTCCCGTAAGGATATCTCCACCCAGTATTTCGCGCAACGACACATTGGGGCGTTCCTCCACGCCTTCATTTTGCGTGAATGCCTTGATGGGCGACAAAGCTGTGCCCGGCGAACTGGCCTCTTCTTCCACCATCCCACCATCCGCAGCCTCGCACGTCTCTTCTTGGTTTTCTTCCACCACCTTGACTTCCTGCCGTTCGTTCTCCGTCATTTCGCCATCCTTGCTTTTCTCCATGACTGGTACCTCTTGTGCCTTTTCTTTTCCTATTTCTTTTCCGCGATGCGCAATTTCGCACTCCGACTGCGCGGGTTTTCAGCTTGTTCTGCCTCATCCGGCACGATGACTTTGTTGTTGACAGCCCTGAAAGGACAATCCACATTGCCATAAAAATCTTCCACACGCCGTCCTTCCACATTCCCTGTCTTGATGAGATTCTTCACCATGCGGTCTTCCAGCGAATGATAAGACAACACAACCAGACGTCCGCCCGGGCGCAACAAATCCGCCACCGCCGAAAGCATCTCGCGCAACGCATCCATCTCTTTGTTCACTTCTATACGCAAGGCTTGGAACGCCTTGGCCAGGTCTTTCTTTTCCCTGTCGCGCCCCATCAATGGTTTCACGGCCTCCACGAAATCTTCCGTGGTTTCTATCCGTCCGGCAGCACGTGCCTTCACTAAACACGCAGCCAGCTTGCGGGCATTTTTCAATTCTCCATACAAATAAAAAATATCAGCCAACCGCTCCTCGGCATATTCGTTCACCACATCGGCCGCCGTCAACCTTCCCGACCGGTTCATCCGCATGTCCAACCGCCCCTCGAAACGGAAAGAAAAGCCCCTCTCCCCATCATCGAAATGATGGCTCGAAACGCCTAAATCCGCCAACACACCATCCAACTGCTCCACACCGTAATAGCGCATCCAATTCCTCAAATAACGGAAATTGCTGCGCACGAAAGTGAAACGTCCATCGGGAATTGCATTGCGCAATGCGTCTGCATCTTGGTCGAAACCATACAGATGTCCGCCCCCACCTAAATGCGACAGGATTTCACGGCTGTGCCCTCCGCCACCAAAAGTCAGGTCGGCATACACCCCGTCCGGCTTGACTTGCAAACCGTCCACACAAGCTTTCAGCAACACCGGCACATGATAAACCGCTTCGTCCATGGATTTCACATTTATTAATTGGGAACAAAGATACGAATTTCCACAAGCTTCACATCTTTTTATTAAGGATTTATTTTTCAACAGCCTGTTAATAAGAGCGACGGGGAAGAAAAAGAAGAAAAATCGCCCTAAAAAGAGGATGCCCGCTTCGTTGACAACATTCTTTTTACTATATTTACCATCTCAAACAACGATTTCTATGAAAAAAATCCTTTTATTGGCCATCCTCGCCATGTTTACGGTGGTTTTCGTAGAAGGGAAAACACGCGAAAAACGTTCGGTCGTGAGGCTTGAAACCTCGGCCGGCAACATCCGTATCGCCCTCAGCGATGACACACCTGCCCATCGGGACAACTTCTTGAAGCTTGCTGCCACCGGATTCTATGACGGGACACTCTTCCACCGGGTCATTAAAGACTTCATGATCCAAGGCGGCGACCCGGAATCCAAAGGCGCACCAAGAGACAGTGTGCTGGGTGAAGGCTCACCGGGCTACCTCCTACCACCGGAAATAGACTTGCCTTACCAATACCACCTGCGTGGCGCCGTGGCCATGGCCCGGGAAGGCGACGAGGTGAACCCCGACCGCCTGAGCAACGGCTCGCAATTCTACATTGTCTGGGGGAAGAAACTTTCCATCAAAGAGCTAGACGCCATAGCGGCACAAGTGAAAGAAGCCACCGACGGAACGGCACAACTCACCCGCGACATGAAGCTGGAATATCTTGACCGTGGAGGCGCACCGCACCTGGACGGGCAATACACCGTCTTCGGCGAAGTCATTGAAGGAATGGATGTGGTGGAACGCATACAAGCCATGGCAACCGATAACCACGACCGTCCGCTGGAAGACGTGGTGATACGCCACGCCGTAGTGGAACAAAAATCCAAAAAGGCGGAAGCTGCAGGACAGAGAAAGAGAAGAATCTGACGGGATGGTTACGACGGAATGGAAAACGAATCAAAAACACCTAACCTTAAAATAGATTGGATATGAAAAAGTTAAACTATTTATGGACTTTGCTCTTCGCTGTTGTCATGAGCGTGGGGCTGGCGGCATGCGATGAAGACGATGAGAACGTCAACGCACCGCAAGAATTGTATGGCACGTGGTACTATTACGGCGACGCCATCACCTTTAACCCGGACGGAACCGGAACGTGGGCCTATTCAGACGGCGAAAGGGAAACTTATTCCTATTCTTATGACGCAGGAAACGGCGTCCTTATCATCTCCGCGTATGGCGAAACGGAACAATTACGGATTGTTTCGCTGACCTCCGACACGTTAGTCTTAGAGGATTCCTATGGAGACACCATGACTTTGAGGCGCAACATCTCGGATGGTGACTTGGATCCGGACTACGGTGAACAAGGAGGCGGCGAGACAGCACCTCCGGCAGGAGATGAGGATTTCGACATGTCGGCACCATCGGACTTGCTTCCCGTGGCAGACCTTTATCCGGAAATCAGCGGGAAATACCAGGTTTCCAACACGGAAAGCGGAATCAGCTCCATCGAAATGATGGGCAACGGACATTACTTGCTCCGGAAAGCTCCGACTTACTATTCCAAGAAAATGAATGCCGCAAAAAAGGAAGCACTCACAAAAGGCATCTACCATGACACATCCATCGAAACGGAAGATTTGATTTATGGCTGCTTCACGAAACTGAGCGACATGCAATACGAACTGGACGGTTTTGGAACTTTGCAAGTGGCAAGGCGCGATGCGCAGAACGTTGTGGTGGACATCGTTTTGACGGACTACACAGGCACATCCATAGAGTTGAACGTCAACTTGGAAGAAACGGTCGGTGAACTGATGACGGGCAATACGGCTCTTCTCTGCGGACGTTTTTGGCAGTTGGTGAAAGACCAATGCACAGTATGGGTGAACGACAAATTGGGCTTTAATGGCATCTACTATGCAGAAGAAGACAGGGTTTCCGTATTGGTCAACGACATAATGGCCAGTCCTGATTACTTCTTTGACTTTGGAGATGAAACGACCATGGAAGCCTTCTTCTCGCCGTTTGGCACCGCAGTATTTTTCAACCGCGACGGAAGCGCAGGGGTCAGCCTTTGGCGTTGGGGGAACGAAAGCGAAGGAACCATCTACATGTATGACGTGTATGAAGGTACCGAAGAAGGAGGAAACTCGCAACTCGCTTTTTCTGAAGACCGCATGACCATCACGAGCTCTTATAGCTACAATGGGCAGTCGGAATCGTATGTCACACTGTGCAAAGCTTTGGACTGACAACACGGACACCCCCTGGAAGCGCAACCATCGCTCCATGAACTAGAATGTCCCCAAAAGCAGGAATTACTTTTGGGGACATTCTATAACAATATTGGTTGTGCGCAATCTTTTCCGCACGTTTTCCAATGGCAATTTACGCGTCAATCTCCGCGTATGTGGCATTTTGTTCGATGAACTCACGACGCGGCCCCACGTCTTCACCCATGAGCATGGAGAACACATAGTCGGCTCCGGCGGCATCCTCGATGGTCACTTGTTTCAGCAAGCGCGTTTCCGGGTTCATGGTGGTTTCCCACAGTTGTTCCGGATTCATCTCGCCCAAACCTTTGTAACGTTGGATAGTCACGCCCTGTTCCGTGCCGTTGTTGTAGTCGCGCAGGAAACGCAGGCGGTCTTCTTCACGATAGCAATATTCCTCAATCTTGCCTTTCTTGCAACGGTAGAGCGGCGGGGTGGCGATGTAGAGATGTCCTTTCTGGATGAGTTCGGGCATGTAGCGGTAGAACAGCGTCATCAGCAGGGTGTCGATGTGCGAGCCATCGACATCGGCATCGGTCATGATAATGACTTTGTAATAACGAAGCTTCTCGTAGTTGGCTTCCTTGCTGTCCTCACCCAGCCCGAAACGAACCCCGAGTGCCTGTATGATATTGTTCACCTCTTCGTGCTCAAAGGCCTTATGCCACATGACACGTTCCACGTTGAAAATCTTACCACGGATGGGCAGTATGGCCTGGTACTGACGGCTGCGCCCCTGTTTGGCAGAACCGCCGGCCGAGTCTCCCTCGACGATGAACAATTCGCAGTTGGCAGGATCCTTATCCGAACAGTCGGCCAATTTGCCCGGCATGCCGCCACCCGACATAGGGCTTTTGCGCTGCACGCTTTCGCGGGCTTTCCGTGCGGCCACGCGGGCTGTGGCAGCCAAAAGGACCTTATCGACAATCAGCTTGGCCTCCTTGGGGTGTTCCTCCAAATAATTAGTAAGTGCTTCTCCCACGGCTTGTTGCACGGCACCCATCACCTCGTTGTTGCCTAGCTTCGTCTTAGTCTGTCCTTCAAACTGCGGCTCGGCCACTTTGATAGAAATGACGGCAGTAAGCCCTTCGCGGAAGTCTTCCCCGGAAATTTCCACCTTATTTTTCTCCAGTTTCTCCAATTCCTTGGGATATTCGTCCTCCGCATATTTTTTCAAGGTGCGGGTGAGCGCCATACGGAAACCGGCCAAGTGTGTGCCCCCTTCGATGGTGTTGATGTTGTTCACATAAGAATGGATGTTCTCCGTGTAGCCCGTGTTATACATGATGGCCACTTCGATGGGCACTCCCTGCTTCTCCGTATTCAGGTAAATCACATCATCAAACAAGTGGATGCGGCTGGAATCAATGTAGCGCACAAACTCCTTCAGGCCGTCTTCGCTGTGGAACACTTCACGTCGCGGCTTTCCCTCCTCGTCTTTCTCGCGCATGTCGGTCAACGTGATAGTGATGCCGGCATTCAGGAAAGCCAGTTCGCGCATGCGGTTGGCAAGGATGTCATATTTGTAAGTGGTCGTAATGAAGATGTTGCCATCCGGCCAAAATTGCTGGCGTGTGCCCCGCAGTTCCGTCTCGCCCACTACCTTGACTGGATAGAGCGGTTTGCCGCATTCATATTCCTGTTGGTAAATCTTGCCGTTGCGGAACACCTGTGAAATCATGTGGGTGGAAAGCGCGTTCACACACGACACGCCCACGCCGTGCAGTCCGCCGGACACCTTATAGGAGCCTTTGTCGAACTTACCGCCCGCGTGAAGCACGGTCATGACCACTTCGAGAGCCGACTTGTGCTCTTTCTCGTGCATATCGACGGGAATACCGCGGCCGTTGTCCTGCACGGTGATGGAATTATCTTCGTTGATGGTGACTTCAATGTGGGTACAATATCCGGCAAGGGCTTCATCAATGGAATTGTCCACCGTTTCATACACCAAGTGGTGCAAACCCTTTTCGCTGATGTCGCCGATATACATGGCCGGACGCTTGCGCACAGCTTCCAAACCTTCAAGGACCTGGATGCTGCTGGCCGAATAATTAGAACCTTTGATTTCTTCTTCTGACATGGTTTTTGAGCATTCACAATTAACGCACAAATATACGGAAAAAAAACGTGTCTGGAAAGAGAAGCTGATGGAAAAACGAGCCACCTCCCTCTCCTTTTGGAGAGCGGCATAAAAATAAGACATGAGCTGAACTTTCACAAGCCCAGCTCACATTATAACCTAAAACTTAAACTATAAAATTAACCCAATTTATTGATATAGACAGCAAGTTTAGACTTCAAATTGGCAGCCTTATTCTTATGGATAATGTGCACCTTAGCCAACTTGTCCAACATCTTCTGTACGCTGGGATACATAGCCTCAGCCTCCTGCTTGTCTGTCATGGCACGAAGCTTGCGCACAGCGTTACGCATGGTCTTCGCGTAATATCTGTTGTGGAGCCGTCTCTTCTCCGCTTGTCTGATTCTTTTTAATGCCGATTTGTGATTTGCCATCTCAATGTTTATCTAATTCGTTCAACTTAGTAGTCCCTAGGAGAGTCGAACTCCTCTTTAGAGAATGAAAATCTCTCGTCCTAACCGATAGACGAAGGGACCATACCTTTTGGCTTTCGCCGTTTGTTTTTGAATGACAGCCTTTTATTTGTCTTTTGGGCTGTATTTTTGTTTTTGCGTTGCAAAGGTAGCGTTTTTCTTCGAACCAGCAAAACATTCTTGCAAAAAACTTGCAAAAAAAGTGCGTTTATGCGTTTTTAAGCGGATATTCACCCGTTTTTTCCTAATTTTATCCCCAAAAGGAAAGGGAAAGGATGCAAGAAAAAGCGAGGGGAGTGGTACTGAGGTTGCTGAAATACAGCGACAGCGCATCGGTGGCAGACGTTTACACCGACACGCGGGGCACGGTGTCTTTCATCGTGCGCATCCCCAAGTCGCGAAAAGCGGCTGTCAAGACTGTGTTTTTCCGTCCTCTCTCTATTTTGGAGCTCGACTTCGAGTTCCGCCCGAAAGCATCCCTGCAACACGTCCGCGACGTACGTTTCGCATACGCCTACCGCTCATTGCCCTACGATGCCCGCAAGGCTGCCATAGCCCTGTTCTTGGCCGAAGTGCTCTCGCGCGTGTTGAAACATGAAGCTTCGGGGGGCCCGCTGTTCGAATATGTGGACTATTCCCTGCAGTGGCTGGACGCCGCCTCGCATGGTTTCGCCAATTTCCATCTCGTATTCCTCACGCGGCTCACCCGCTTCCTGGGCTTCTATCCCAATGTGGAAGGATGGCACGAAGGCGACTATTTCGACATGGTGAATGCCTGTTTCGTTCCCGTCCGCCCGTTCCGCCATGCCTGCCTGGAACCGCGCGAAGCCGCGCTCATCCCTTTGTTCATGCGGATGAACTACGATTCCATGCGCCTTTTTGCCATGAACCGCAAGGAACGCGACCGCTATGCCGAAGTGCTGGAGACCTACTACCGGCTGCACGTCCCCGAATTCCCCGAATTGAAATCATTGGACGTATTAAAAGAAGTTTTTGCCTGATTCCGGATTTTTTTCTTAACTTTGCCTGCCATGGAACAAATCGCTTTCGTTTCCCTCGTCGTGCTCGCCACTATCCACCTGATGATGGCCGCCGTGTTGTCGCTTTATTCCCGCTACAAGGTGCAGTACCTTTCATTGGCATGGATCATGGGCATTTTTGGCGCGCTCTGTTGCCTGGGCATCCCCTTTGCGTCTTTTCTCAAGTTCGAAAACATCGGCTTGTTCCATCCTTTCATGTTGCTGGCTTTGGTGGTCACGTCTTTCCTGCAGGGCATCTACCCCTTGGGCATCACCATGCCGGGCTACCTGCAATGGGGACGGATGTGGCGTTATGCTTCTCCCGCCATACTCCTTATTATATTATATATAGCAACATTGTTACTGGGAAACCGCCCAAAGGTCATCTTGTCCTATGCGGAATTTGCCGACCGCTGGTGGGGCGCGGACATGTTGTTCCGCCTGGCCGGTTTTTGGCTTTCCGTCTATTATGTGGTGAATATCCTGCGCCTGCCCCGTTTGTTGGCAAAAAATGCTGAAATCCCGCGTTATGTGAAAGGCTATGTGACGGCCATGGGATTCACCCTGATATTCTACGTGGTGGCAACCGCTGTGTTCAACGTCACCTTGCTGCTAGTCTATTTCTATCTGTTCTGCCTGTTGAACATGTACCTGTTCTTCCGCACGTTGGAGACGATGGCCATACATCTGCCCAAGCCGGAGATGATGGAGGTGACCGAAGCACCCGCTGAAAAAAACGTCGCGGAGAATGAAGAGGAAGACTTCAACGAAGCCAACCTGCGACGTTTCGAACGGGTGGAATATTTCATGCAGCACGACCGCGAATGGGAGGAAAGTTCCTTCGGACGCAATCGCCTGTGTGAAGCCACGGGCATCAACCGCCACCTGCTGCTGCAATGCCTGCGCAGCCAAGGCTATAACAACGTACACGACTACATCAATTCCTACCGCATTGATGCATTGAAACGAGGTGTCTCCATGGGCAGGATTTCGACCGTGGCCGATTGTGTCGGAGTGGGATTCGGGACTGCAAAAACAGCCCGCAATTGTTTCGAACGCATGGAAGGCATCTCGCTCGACGATTACTTGCAACGGAAATTAGGGAACCGGAAATCATAAGCCGGCCGGAAACAAAGCCTGCAAGAATGAACAGTCCCCACGCTGATACGCTGCGACGGATTTGCAATCCGGCGCAATGGGGAATGCGGATTTCCGAATCCGCAAGCCCGAAAGGGCTTTCCGAAAAACATATACGAGAGGCATATATTAAATAGGTATATTTTTTTCGGATTGCAAATCCTGATACTCCAGTGCGTGGGATTGCAAATCCCACGCGGCAGGAATGAACAGTCCCGCCTCGCAGGGGGACGAGCCCCAAAGGGGCGGAGGGGGTCTCACACCCACGGGAACAACACCGGACGCATCCACGGACAACATAAACGGGGCGGAAAAAGGGAAAAAAAACACCCCCGCCTCGCAGCATGAAAGTTTCAGAGCCTGAAACACCCAGTTTCAAAGCCCGGAACACACAGTTTCAAAGCCCGGAACACACAGTTTCAAACGCTTGAAACTTTCATCTTTGGACATTATTCCCAAAAGCCACACCCCCGCTGATGCGCTGCGACGGATTTGCAATCCGGCGCAATGGGGAATACGGATTTCCGAATCCGCAAGCCCGAAAGGGCTTTCCGAAAAACATATACGAGAGGCATATATTAAATAGGTATATTTTTTTCGGATTGCAAATCCTGATACTCCAGTGCGTGGGATTGCAAATCCCACGCGGCAGGCTACAAGCAGAGTAGCCACAAAACCCAAAGCGGGCGGGAAACTCACGCTCCCCGCCCGCCCAAGGTTTTAAAATGTATGATTTCAAAAAAACAGTTTCTTTACTTCACAGCCACTTTCTTGCCATTCACGATATAAATGCCACGTGGCAGGCCATTCAGGTCAGTAGCTGCCTCGCGCACCTTCACGCCGCTCAACGTATATACATCGAAGGGAGCGCCGGCCGTAGTGGCTTCCACTTCGTTGATGCCTGTGCCGTTCTCATTGAACGTCACGGCATACACATGCTGGTTGAGGTTCTCCTCGCTCCAGTCGTTACCCTTCACGGTGATGGTCAGCACCTTCTTTTCCTCATCGTAGCTCTGCTCGATGGTGGCGGCACGGCCATTGGAAGTGCATTCCAGCTTCGTCTCGTCATACGTGGTACCGATTACTTCGAACGAATCCTCTCCGGCCACGAAGATGTCCTGCCCGTCATAGGTGAGCGTAGCCAACTCTGAGTTATAGATAATCTTCACGTCGTCCACAACGAGCGTATCGTTTGCAGAACCACCCGGCACGGGGTTCGTGGTGAAGGAAGCCAGCAAGAACTGTTTCTCGGGAGTCTCCGTGCCCGTGTATTCGAACGGGGCAGAGAAGCGCGTCCATTCCGTGCATTCTGGGATAAGGATGGCGGCAAGGGCAATCTTGTGAGACTCGTCTTCGGCAACCTCCGGATCGCGGTATTCATATTCGTCATGCAGGATGAACTGGCCGCGGCCGTTCTTACCCTCGTTGTCCGCACCGGCCTTGAACTTGGCAAAGACGGCCACAGAGTCGGGCGTTCCGGCGAAGGGCAGGCAATGTGTGCCTTCCGTGAGGTCGGAGAAGTTGTAGTTGGCTGCATCTGCAGGCGACATGCTGCCCATGTTGATGCGTCCGGTCGTCAGGTTACCGTTGGCGTTGGCAATAAACAGGTTCTTAGATGTGAGCATCACGGCACTGCCGCCATTGTAGCCTTCCACCTTTTCGGGTGCGGGCGACATGGAAGCAAAGCTTGCCCATTGGCCGCCGGCCGAAGCGAAGGAGTTCCATCCATTGCCCGGCTCGTCATCGGAAGTCCATTCCGCTTCGAAGTCCGCGTTAGGAATCTGGTAAACCGGTTCAGCCAAGGGAACAGACTTCTTGGCGAAGGTCACGATGTAAACATGCTGGTTGAGGTTGTCCGCGCTCCAGTCTTCACCCTTCACGGTGATGGTCAGCACCTTCTTCTCTTCGTCGAAGCTCTGCTCCGTGGTTGCGGCGCGGCCGTTGGCCGTGTATGCCAGCAAGCTCTCGTCGAAGGTGTCGCTGTTCACCTCGAATGAGTCTTCACCGGCCACGAAGACATCCTCTCCGTCGTAAGTGAGCGTGGCCAATTCGGAATTATAGATGAAGAACACGCTGTCCACGACGAGTGTGTCGCCCGCAGATGCGCCCCGCACGGGATTCGTCGCGAAGGAAGCCAGCACGTATTGCATCTCAGGAGCCTCCACGCCAGTATATTCGAACGGAGCCGAGAAGCGTGTCCATTCCTTGCTCTCAGGAATCAGGATGGAAGCCGAAGCCACCTTGTGTTCCTCATAACCTTCCCAGTTGGCAGCTTCAGGGTCGCGGTATTCATAAGCATCGTGCAAGAAGAACTGCCCTTGGCCGTTCTCGCTGCCGCCGGAGATGAACTTGGCGAAGACTGCCACGGAGTCGGGCGTACCGCCGAAAGGCTGGCTGTGCAACGGATTCTCGATTTCAGAGAAACTGTAGTTGGCCAATTCGTCCTGCGTCAGGCTACCCATATTGACCTTACCCGTAGTCAGAAGGCCGTTGACATTCCGGTCGTCCACAACCTCGGACACAAGCTGCACGGCAGAACCGCCACCAAGCCCTTCCACCTTCTTCGGTGCGGGGAAATTGTCGGCCTCATAGGCGAAGTTGCCTTCACCTGAGATGTAAGAGTTCCAGCCATTGCCCGGCTCGTTGTCGGCTTCCCAGTCTTCGAAGCTTGCATTGGCCAACTGGTAGCCGGCTTCCTGCACGAACGCGATTTCATACACATGCTCGTTGCGGTTCTCTTCCGTCCAGTCGTTGCCCTTCACGGTGATGACCAGCGTACGCGAATATTCGTCGTAGTCCGTCTCCACCGTGGCAGCACGTCCGTTGGAAGTATATGCCAGCTTGTCTTCGTAGTACAAGCCCTTCACCACATAATTGGCCTGTCCGGGGACGAAGATGTCTTGTCCGTCATAAGTGAGCGATGCGAGTTCGGAGTTATAGATGAAGCGCACATCATCGATAATCAGTTCGTCGTTTGCAGAACCGCCCGGCACGGGGTTCGTAGTGAAAGAAGCCAGCATATATTGCTCATCGGCTTCCGTATCCGTATATTCGAACGGAGCGGAGAAGCGCGTCCATTCCTCGCATTCGGGAATAAGGATGGAAGCGAGGGCTATCTTGTGTACCTCGTAACCTTCTTCATTAGAGGTCTCTGGGTCGCAGTAGCGGTATTCATCATGCAGGATGAACTGGCCGCGGCCGTTCTCGCTGCCACCGGAAGTAAACTTGGCGTAGCACTCCACGGAGTCGGGCAGGCCGGCAAAGAGGCAATTGTATGCGCCGTCCGTGAGGTCGGTGAAGTTGTAATTGGCTGCATCTGCAGGCGAAATGCTGCCCATGTTGATGCGTCCGGTCGTCAGGTTGCCGTTGGCATTGGCAATAAACAAGTTCTTAGAAGTAAGTTTAACGGCACTGCCACCATTGTAGCCTTCCACCTTTTCGGGTGCGGGCGATGCAGAAGCAAAGCTTGCCCATTGGCCGCCTGCCGAAGCGAAGGAGTTCCAGCCGTTGCCCGGCTCGCCCTCGGAAACCCATTCGGCCTCGAAGTCCGAGTTGGGGATCTGATACACCGCATGCTTGGCGAATTGCACCGTGTACACGTGCTGGTTGAGGTTGTCTTCGCTCCAGTCGTCGCCCTTCACGGTGATGGTCAACTTGCCCGTAATCTCGTTGTAGCTCGTTTCGATGCTGGCGCCGCGCCCGTTGGACGTGCATTCCAACTTGGCCTCGTCATAATAGGCATCCACCCGGAATGCCGTCTGCCCGGCCACGAAAACGTCCTGTCCGTCATAGGTGAGCGAGGCGAGTTCGGAGTTATAGACGAGCGATACATTGTCAACACACAATTCGTTGTCAACGCCAATGCTAGCCCGGTCTGCAAAATAATCATTGGCCGAAATAATGATGTTTAGCTTTTGAGGAGCACTTTCGGACATGTATTCAAAAGGAATAGTCAATTCCGTCCATTCCTCTTGGTCACCTTCTATGTAATATTCCACTTTGGCTATGCACTCTGCCCCTTCTGTTTGGCTGACCTCTCCGCCAGTAGTTGTTTCAATCCCCAAAATATTCCTGTCACGGTCAACCATGTCCACTGTTTTAACAGTATTTTCCATAAATGCAGTATTTCCAGGGACACCAGCTTGCGTGTAGGTGCCTTTCCACAGGTAAGCAATGACAGAAGCCTTTTCAGTAGCATTCGCAGTACCATGTGCGCGCGTATAATACAACTTGATAGAATCTGGCTGGTAGCTGAAATCCAGCCCCCCAAAAGTTCCACCATCAGCATCATGTACAGGAAAGGGAATAGACACGGCTGTAGCCCACGTAGTACCCAAGCTGATATAAGCAGGTACGATTTCTGTTGCCATAAATGGATTGGCCGTATTTGTCAGCTTCACCGAATAATTCGGATCGGCGTCTCCTTGTCCGGTTGTGAGCATTTCTCCCACTTGAGTGGCACCTGTTCCGTTTATACCACAAACATTGGATATTATCCAATTTGCGGGTTGTGTTCCCTTTTCCGTGGTGTTGCCAGCACTGTCCCACGGCTTACAAGGAGACCATTCCTGGTCAAAATCTCCATCTACCTGTTGGGCATTTGCGGCAAACGCCAACAGCGTAAATGCAAAAGTAAACAATTTCCTCATGTTTATTAATAAATTAGTGAATAAATGAATCCTATTTAATCGGGTACGAAATTAGGGAAACACGGTCAAACGGGAGGGAAATTCGGTACAAAAACGGTATTTCCTTACTTGTACCAAATTTTCCGACGCTTTCCATTATGTGCATTAAGCATTGAATATCAACAACATCTCACATTGCGTGGGATTTGCAATCCCACGCAATGGAGTATCAGGATTTGTAATCCGAAAAAACAATTCCTATTTGCTGGCCATACGCACACCACGGTCATTGAAAGTCCTTGCGGACTTGCGGATTCGGAAATCCGCAGCTCCTGTTGCACCGGATCGCAAATCCGTCGCAGCGTTTGTTTGCGTAACAACCCTTCTGTTTTCCATGCGGCGGCAAGCCGGATAGACGGTTACCAAAAGATACTTACCGCCGAAAAAGAGGATATACTTACTTGACCAAGTAAGATATCTTCAAATGCCATCGAAGTATATCTTCTCTAGCGTTTGCAGTATATCTTACTTTGAACAACAATTCCATGTTGCATGATAATAAAACTTTTGCTACCTTTGTCCCATGAGGCGAAAGATACTCACATACGGCGGCTATTTTGAAAGGTTCATATCCACCCTTACAGAAAAGAACTTAAGAAGTTGGATTATATCATCTCTTTATTGGAATCGGAAGATAGGCTACCGACCAAATTCATCAAGTTTTTACGCGATGGATTATATGAGTTGCGTATGGAATATGACAGTAACATCTACCGCGTGTTCTTCATCTTCGATGACGGACAAATTGTAGTACTATTCAATGGGTTTCAAAAGAAAACACAGAAAACGCCATCGTCAGAAATTGACAAGGCTTTGAAAATAAAGGAAGCATATTATGGAGACAAACAATCATCAAACAAATGACTACAGTGCCATATTGGCACAAAAATACGGTGAAGAAGGCACTCCCCAACGTGCGAAATTCAATGAGGAAGCATACGAATTCTATACTTCCCAAATATTGCTTGACGCTAGAAAAGAGGCAAAAATGACGCAATCTGAACTTGCAGACAAACTGAATGTCACGAAATCCTATATTTCAAAGATTGAAAAAGGAGTCATCACTCCCAGCGTAGCCACATTTTACCGTATTATGAACGCCTTGGGAATGAAAGTCGAGGTCGTAAAGCCTATTCTATAGGCCCACACCACACACTACAGCGAAAATCCAGATCCGACGTGGACAATTTTATCTCCCCGGCAATAGATTTTTCTCCCGAAGAACACGGAAGATTCCGCTTAAATCGTTATTTTTGTGAACTAATAAACGTGTACCCGCCACGGCGGGCTATAAATAAATAAAGTGATGATGAAGAGAAATTTTTTGTGGATATGCATGTGCGCCCTTTTGTTGTGCGGGACGACAAGGATGCAAGCCCAAGTTTGGGGCGGACAGCTGATCGTGCGTGGAGGTTTTTCCACGAATAACTTCAAAGGCGACCGTTCCCCGCAGATGGGACGGCTCCCGGGCTACAACTTCAGCCTGGATTTCAACAAAGCGTTCCGCAAAGGGAAAGGGGCGTATTGGAACACAGGTGTCATGTTCGGGACACGCGGTTATGACATCGACTACCGACGGTCGCATACGAAGTTCCGCGCCCATAACTTCGGGATTCCCTTCACGTTGGGCTATCTGTACAAGGTGACGGACAACCTGGCCGTGGACGGGCGTTTCGGCACGTTCTTCAGCGTGGACATGGCCGGAAAGATGAGCGGACGCGACATCCATGACTTGAAGATTGGCGACATCGAGGACTACCACCGCTGCGACGGCGGCATCCTGCTGGGCATGGGCGTGTGGTACAAACGCATCAACGTGGAATACACCTTCCGGCGGGGATTCGGTGCGTTGGTGGACAACGGGACTTCCGGTTCGGCTAACCACATGATTCGCTTAGGTTATGCTTTCTAAGGCAAACAGCCTCGCCTGCGAGGCGGGGCTGTTTGTGCACCATATATACCTTATTATTTATTGCTTGATGACCTTCTTGCCATCCACAATGTAGATGCCGCGCTGCAATCCGTCGAGGGCGTTGGCTTTCCGCACGTTGCTTTTGGCCAATGTGCCAAGGAGCGTGTACACGTCCACCAGCTTGTCCGGGTCGTCGGTTTTTGCGGACAGGACGGAAGAAGTGAAGTCGTCCGTGCCGAAGATGACATGGATGGTTTGCCCCAACTTGACCATCTCAATGTCAATGGCGCAATAGAACTTGTCGTCCGAAAGTTTACCGGTCATCTCGATGGGCACGTCGCCCAGCATGGGGCCAATCCAAGAGAGCGAGTCGTTATCCCCTTTCGGGATATTGATGACTTGCGACACGCTGAAGCTGTCATAACTCCCTTCATCAGCCAGCTCAATGCCATTCACATTGATATGGCCTACGTACATGTAATTTCCTCCCCCCGCGTCCAAGGTGAAGTTCAGCAAGCTGACATTCAGCGTCCCGTCATCCGCGGTTTCCACGCCGATGGTAGTCTCCTGTCCCGGAGTAGAAACCCCGTTGATGGTCACCACGAGCTTGTCCGTGTAATCCTTGGCCGAAGCGAACAAAGCGCAGGCGGCCATGCAAAAGCTAAGTAAGATTTTCTTCATATCCAATCGTTATTATAGTTCGTTCTTTCCGGAATTAATAGTAGTAGGCCACACCCAACGTGGCATAAATGGGATACATGGGGAAGGTCACCGTTTGGAAATCGTCCTTGAACACGTCGCTCAGCCCCCAGTCGAGCAACCCGAACACGTTGAGGTGCTCCCGGACGCGGAAGTCCGCACAAAACTCCATGCCCCATGAACAGCTGCGCATGTCGTCGCTGAAATCATAAAAAGCAGGATTGTCGGCAGAGATGGTGATTTTCTGCCCTACGGGCGAACCTTCGCGCAAGTAACCGTCGAACACATGTCCGTCGAAATCGCGGTAAATCCAATAACTGAAGTAAGGGCCGAGGTTGAATGTCCACCGTGCGCCCACGCGGTAAGTGGCCATGACGGGAATGGTGAACCCGCTCATGCGCGTCTCCGTGATGTCCGTGCCGGTGAAGTTGCCCGACACGATGTCTTCGCCCATGACGATGCTCATGCCGTAGTTCTTCACATTGGCCCCCGTGTGCATGCCCTGCATGAAGAAGCGCAGCCCGGCGGAGAGCCCCCAACGCATGTTGAAATACTTATAACCATCTATGCCGAGGCTGAAGCCCCCCTTGGGAGAGAACTCGTTGATTTTCCGGATTTCGGCAGGCAAGGGAAGCGGAGAAGTGCCGCCAATGACATAACCCGCACGGACAATGAAGCCCATTCCGTCGTGCTCCGACGTGGGACCCCACTTCGCATAGTTCGCCTCGCGGTTTTCCCGCCTTTCGTCCATCAGCGATTTCATGCTCTCTTGCGCCTGCAGAAGACCTGCGGCAGAGAAGCAAAGCGTCATCAAGATATATTTCAGTCGTTTCATTTCAAAACCGGTTTATGTTATTCGTCCTCATCTTCACAAGTCACTTTCACTTCGTCCACCAGCAGGGTGCTGCCCACTGCCCCGCAGAAAGCCCCCCCTTCGATGCTGGAAGTGAACACGACGGACAGGTTGTAGCCGTATGTTTTCAGCCGTTCCTCGTCTATTTCCTTGTAGTATTCGAACGGAATGTCGAAGTGCGTCCAGTTGTCAAAGTCGTGCACCCGGTCTGTCACGCGCGCCAAGGCCACGATGTTGGGATGGGTCAGCACGTTGTCGCCTTGCAACGTAAACGATTGCCCGTTTTCGTCCGTGTTTTCATAGAGCACGGCATACAAGTCCGGATCGTCCACCCAGCCTTCTTGTATGACGCCGGTGCGGTTTTGGAACTTCTCTCCGGGTTTGAACTTGTAATAGCCCTCAAAACGCAGGGGCTTTTTGTTGAATGGCAAGCCGAAGCGCGTGGCGGCCATGGCATCCTGCAAGGCATTGGCCACGTCGAAAGTGCCGATAAACAAGTTGCCGGCGGCAATACGCATGTTCATCATGACACCGAAAAGCCCCGTGTCGCGCGTTTCCAGCTTGACGCTATGCCCGCTGATGGATTCGTTTTCCCACGGAATAGTAGGAAACTCTTCGGGAGTCGCCGAAGATTTGCTGATGGCAAAGCCCGGATTTGCCGTGGCCCACATGTTAATCTCATTGCCTTGGTCGGAATATTCGAACCATTCGCAATAACGTTCTAACGATTCCCAGCGGAAATTCTCGAAATCGTATGTAACTGTCAATGGCTGCACGGGAATGAACATGACATGATAGTTCCTTTGCCAAGCCCCGTCTTCCGAAGTGACGTGGTAATACACCCCACCCTGCGTGAAGTCGTGTGCGCTTCCGTTTTCCGGCGTGATAGTCGCCCCAGGTGTCAGGCGGAAGTTAATGGCGACATCCTTCAGCCTGTCCCATCCCTCATAGTTTTCATCCATGAATTCCTCCCGCAGGTAGAACACGATGGTGGTATCTGCCGATGGCACGTCTTGTACGGCTTCGGACGCGTTGAGAAGCCATGCTTCCGCATCATCCGTGACCACAACAGCTTGCTCGATGTCGCACTCTGCATTGAGCGGTTCGTCCTGAATGCAGGAAACAAGACCTAATATTGCGGCAAGGGAAAGCCCGAAAAAGATTTTTCTCATGTATGCGTTATTATATATAAACGTTGCAAAGGTAGTGAAAAAGATTGGGAACGAAGGACAAAACGGTCAAAAGAATGCTTGTACCGTTATTTTCAGTGCCCAGCCGTACATCCACAAGAACAAAAAAACAGGAATTTCCCGATGGAATGGACAAAAACGACTACCTTTCGCCACATAAAGCAAAACGCGGCAGGGCACGTTGCCATGCCGGCGTCCGGAATTGTTTTACCCTGCTACATATCATATATACCCCTGTGCCCGTAATTCCTCCACCGCACGCTCCAGCTCCGCATACCAAGCCTCTCCAAAGCGGCGCACCAACGGTTCCTTCAGGAAACGATAGACGGGAATGTCCAGCTGCCGGCCCTTCGCCACCGCCATCCGGCACACATCCCAGCGGTGATAGTTCAGGGCCACACAATCGCCCACTTGTTTAAGACGGATGGGATACAGATGACAGGACAAAGGTTTGTAGAAATGCGTCTTCCCCTCGCGGAAAGCCTTCTCAAGCGCACAGAAACAATGCCCCTGCGCGTCGTAGCAGGTGAACACGCAGTCTTTCCCATTAACAATACTTGTGACCAAGTCGCCCTCTTCGTCCGTATAGGCCACACCTTGGCGGTCGATCACCGCCTTTGCCTCGCCTGACAACATCGGCCATACCTCCGGGAGGGCTTCTTCTATCTCCGCCACCTCGTCCAGCTCCACAGGTGCTCCCGCATCACCTTCCACGCAACAGGCTCCCCTGCAAGCCTCAAGGTCGCAACAAAATTTCTCCGTCAGGCAGTCGGTGGACACCAACGTGTCGTCAATCTGCACCACGGGAATACACTTTTCACTCATCTTTTCCTCCTTACCATTTAATCGGGGTCTCCCCGTGTTGTTCCAAATAAGCGTTCGCCAAGCTGAAATGCCGGTTACCGAAAAAACCGTTGTAGGCCGACAAAGGCGACGGATGGGCAGAAGCCAGCACCAAATGGCGGCTACGGTCGATGAACGCTCCTTTCCGCTGTGCGTATGCCCCCCACAAGATAAACACCAAGTGGTCGCGCTCCTCGGCCAATGCCCGGATGGCAGCGTCTGTGAACTCTTCCCAACCATGTCGTTGGTGCGACCCTGCCTGATGGGCACGCACGGTCAGCGTGGCATTGAGCAACAATACCCCCTGTTCCGCCCAACGGGTCAGGTTCCCGCTTTGGGGCACCGGAGTGCCCACATCGTCCCGGATTTCCTTAAAGATATTCTGCAACGAAGGTGGAAAAGGCACCCCGTCGTTCACGGAAAAGCACAACCCGTGCGCCTGCCCCGGCCCGTGGTAAGGGTCTTGTCCGATGATGACCACCTTCACCTTGTCGAACGGACAAAGGTTGAAAGCGTTAAATATCAATTTACCTGGCGGATAACAAGTCGCCGTGCGGTACTCCTGGCGCACAAAGTCCGTCAAGGCCGCGAAATAGGGCTTCCCGAACTCTCCTGCCAGGCGTTGTTTCCAGCTTGGTTCTATCTGCACATTCATCACACTGCTTTTATCTAGGTGCAAAGATAATGCAAACCGAGTGCAGGACAAAAAAACTCGTTTGTTTTCCATGCCGAGGTGCGGCTTATCTTATGCCTTTTCGGGGAAAATGGCATTTTAGAAACTGTTTTGAATTTATCGTGCGATGATTTGGGATGAGTTTTCGAGTCAGTTTTGCTTCCGTGATGAGGAAAATAGCGAGCTATCTGACGAAGAACAGAAGCGAAACTGGCCGGAAAATCGCCCAAAGCACACACGAAAACGAGTACATCAAGCAGGAAAAAAACTTTTTGTAGAAATTCAAAACAGTTTCTTAACCGCGTTTTTGCCGCCAGGCACGGGCTACGGGTTTCTCTACAACCGCCTGCAACAGGAAAGCCGCACACAAGGAGACCACAAAATACAGCGGACCGCGCACCCACAGGCTGTCCGCCACGCTCCAACTGCCGGCACAAGCCTCACCGGCTAGGATACACAACTGGTGTACCATGTAGAAAGTAAAACTGACCTCGCCCAACCGGCAACACAATGGAGCGGAAAGCATCCGCGACAAGACACTGCCCGTAGTAGCTGAAAAAGCAAAAGCCAAAACCGTCAAAGCCGCCGGCACATAGAACAACAAAGCGTAACCCGCATTGGCCGGCACACGGGAATAGAGCACACAGGCCAAAACCGTCAGCCCCAAGCCCAGCATCTCGAAAACAACTGCATGCCGCACACGGGAAAGCCACCCCCGCGCCATCGCCTCCTCATAGAAACGGAAACACCACATCCCCAACAGGAAGTCCCACAGCCGCGACAAGGGGAAGATATAAAAAAACGCATTCCCGCACATTTCCGGAACAAGACACAAAGCCGCCACATAAAGCACCAAAAAACCGCAAGCCCACCATCCCACACATCCGGAAAAGGGAGAAACCGCACTCATCCTGCGCCAAACAAAAGGGAAAATGGCATAACAGAACAACAAATCGGACAGGCACCACGACACGGCGTTGCCGGAAAAATAGACGGAAGCACTGGGAATCCAAGCTTGCAACAACGCCAGATTGGGCAGAAGCCAAAGCCCCCACACATCGGCCTGGTACAGGACTCCATGCACCACCATGGCCAGCAACAGGCACACCAAGTGCAGAGGGTAAAGGCGCACCAACCGCTTTTCCATGTAATGCCTGAATGAGAAGCCGGACGCAAATACCTTCCCTCCATACCCCTTGGCCATGACGAAACCGCTCAGCACCAAAAAAAAGCTGACCCCGCAAGACCCACCGGCCTCGAAAACGCCCAAGTGGTGAAGGAAAATCACCACCGCGAACACGAAACGCAAAGACTGAAGTGAAAGAAACATCGGTTAAACAAAAAAAGGGCAAGTACCCGGCATCACGCCCGATAAACTTGCCCACAAACGTGATAAAGAAAATATTTAATCCTTAATTAAATCCTTACCTGTCATGTCGGCCGGCTGCGCCAAGCCCATGATGTGCAAAATGGACGGTGCCACGTCGGCCAAGATGCCATTCTCCACCTTGGCGTTCTTGTTCTCCGTCACGTAAATGAAAGGCACGGGATTCAACGAATGCGCCGTGTTCGGCGTACCGTCCTCGTTGACTGCGTGGTCGGCGTTACCGTGGTCGGCGATGATAATCACCTCGTAGTCGCCCATGGCCTTGGCCGTCTCAACCACTTCCTTCACGCATTCGTCCACGGCCTTCACCGCTTTCTCAATGGCTTCATATACCCCTGTGTGCCCCACCATGTCGCCGTTGGCGAAGTTCACCACGATGAAATCATATTTGTCTTCCTTGATGGCGGCCACCAGCTTGTCCTTCACTTCGTATGCGCTCATCTCGGGCTTCAGGTCGTAAGTGGCCACTTTGGGCGACGGCACCAAGATGCGATCCTCTCCTTCGAACGGAGCCTCGCGCCCGCCATTGAAGAAGAACGTCACATGAGCATATTTCTCCGTCTCGGCCGTATGCAATTGCTTCAGCCCTTTCTTGCTCAAGTATTCGCCCAAGGTGTCTTCCACATTTTCTTTCGGGAAAAGAATATGTACGCCCTTGAAGCTGGCATCATACGGCGTCATGCAATAATACTGCAAGCCCGGAATGGTCTGCATGCCTTCTTCCGGCATGTCCTGCTGGGTGAGCACAATGGTCAGTTCCTTGGCACGGTCGTTGCGGTAGTTGAAGAAAATCACCACGTCGCCTTCCTTGATTGTACCATCCACGGTGGAATTGTTGATGGCCTTCACGAACTCGTCTGTCACGCCTTCATCGTATGATTCCTGCATGGCGGCCACCATGTCCGTAGCCTGTTTGCCCTCGCCCTTCACCAAGAGGTCGTAGGCTTCCTTCACACGCGCCCAACGTTTATCACGGTCCATGGCGTAGAAACGCCCGATGATGGAAGCGATGACGCAGCCCGTCTTCTCGCATTCGGCCTGCAACTGTTCGATGAAGCCCTTGCCGCTCTTCGGGTCGGTGTCGCGACCATCCATGAAGCAGTGCACGTAGGTGTGCGCAATACCATATTCCTTGGAGATTTCACACAACTTGAACAGGTGGTCCAGCGAAGAATGCACCCCGCCCGTGGAGGTCAACCCCATCAGGTGGACGCTCTTCCCGTTCTTCTTGGCGTATTCGTAAGCCGACACGATTTCAGGATTCTTCAAGATGCTGCCGTCTGCACAAGCGCGGTTAATCTTCACCAAGTCCTGATAAACGATGCGCCCCGCGCCGATATTCAAGTGCCCCACTTCGGAGTTACCCATCTGTCCGTCGGGCAAACCCACGTTCTCACCCGAAGCCAGCAGTTGCGACATCGGATAATTCTGTGCCAAATAGTCCATGTAGGGTGTGGGTGTGCAGAAAATCACATCGTCCTTGCCATGGTCTCCGATTCCCCATCCGTCGAGAATCATCAAGAGTGCTTTCTTTGCCATAATACCTATATTTATATATACCTTATTTCTTGTGCAAATTTACGAATAGTTTTCGAGAAAATCGTCCTGACCTGCCAAATTCACAACTTTTCACCTCCGTCCGGCGGGAAAAGTTGCAGCTGCCCGTCGCCGAGAAGGTTATACGTCATGCGATGGTAGGGCGTCGTACCATACTGCCGGATAGCCTCACGGTGCGCCTTCGCCGGATAGCCTTTGTTGGAATCCCAATGATACATCGGATATTCCTCGTGCAGGCGGAGCATGTAATCATCACGGTAGGTCTTGGCCAAGATAGAAGCTGCGGCAATGCTCATATACTTCCCGTCGCCCTTCACCACCGTCGTGCAGGGCAAGTCACGGTATGCGCGGAACCGGTTGCCGTCCACCAGCAGGGCCTGCGGACGCACTTCCAACTGGTCCAATGCACGGTGCATGGCCAAAAAAGAAGCGTTGAGGATATTGATTTCGTCGATTTCCCGTGGCGACACCACACCCACCGCCCAAGCTAGCGCATCGTGCTCAATCTCCGTGCGCAACCTGTAGCGCGCCTTCTCACTCAATTTCTTGGAGTCGTTGAGCCGTTCGTTGCGGTAATCTTTAGGCAGGATGACCGCTGCGGCAAACACCGCTCCCGCCAAGCATCCCCTTCCGGCCTCGTCCAGCCCCGCTTCCACAACATCAGGATTCAAATAGGGTAACAACATGGTGCAAATATAGTGAAAGGTGAGAGACGAGGCAAGGAAAAGCGTGATTTTCCGTTGACTCGGCCGAACCGCATCCTATATTCGCGAAGCAAATATGCCAAAGGTGAGAGACGAGGCAAGGAAAAACGTGATTTTCCATTGACTCGGCCGAACCGCATCCTATATTCGCGAAGCAAATATGCCAAAGGTGAGAGACGAGGCAAGGAAAAACGTGA
>CALULT010000016.1 GCA_944321565.1 uncultured Paraprevotella sp.
GGACGGACAAACTCTTTGCTTGCTTGATTTCAAATCTGTCGCAGCATATCAACGGGGGAGCATGAAACCGTTCTTCCTCACTAATTTTCTACTGCCCCCCTTTCGGGCTTGCGGATTCGGAAATCCGCACCTCAGGTTGCGCCGGATTTCAAATCCGTCGCAGCAGATTGGATTCTCGCGGCAAATTGGGTTCTTCCGACCACTCGTGATTCCAAATCCTCCGCAGCGTAACAGCGGGGAAGCATGAAACCGTTTCCCCACTACATTTCTATTGCCCCCAATTACCCGTTTCTATTTGCCCCGCGCCGCGCCGTGGCGGCCACGACCCATATCCCGGCCTCGTAGAGCAACCACATCGGCAGGGCCACGAGGAGGAGCGTGAAGGCGTCGGACGTGGGAGTGACCACCGCCGCCGCCACCAAGACGGCCACCACCGCATGGCGGCGCCGCCGCCGCATGGAAGCCGCGCGCAACACGCCCAGGCGGGCCAACAGCCAGCAGAGCACGGGCAGCTCGAACACAATGCCCAGCGCGAGGTTCATCGCCAGCAGCGTGTCCATGTAGGATTGCAGGGTGATGGCGTTTTCCACCTCCGCGCTCACCTGGTAGGTGCCCAGGAAACGGAACGTGAGCGGGAAGACGAGAAAATAGTTCAACGCCGACCCCAGGAGGAACATCGCGTAACCGGCCCCCACCGTGCGAAGGGCGTAGCGCCGCTCGCGGGCGTAAAGGGCGGGCGAAACGAAATGGAAGAGCAGGTAGAGCACGTAGGGCGAGGCGCAAAGCAGGCCGGCGCAGAGCGCCACCTTCATGTGGACGACAAACTGCTCGGCCAGGGCCGTGTTGATGAGCCGCACGGAAAACCCCTCCGGAACCATCCCCTCCGCGCCCAGGGCCGCGCCCAGCTTCTCCAGGAGGCGATAGGTGCAGAAACCGTCGTCCTTCGGCGCGAGCACGATGCGGAAAAGCCCGTCCTTGAAGCAGAAAGCCGCCAGCGCGCACAGCACCGTGGCGGCGGCCGCCTTCAAGAGGCAGCCGCGCAGGGCGTCGAGGTGGTCCCAGAACGTTCCCTCCGCCCCCTCTCTTTCAGGACTTCCCATCCTTCGCCTGCCCTTCCTCCGCGGCCTGTTCCTTCTTGTCCCCGGCGGCCGTGCCCGGGCCTTCCACGCCGTTCATGCCGTCGCGGAAACTTTTCACGCCCCGTCCCAGCCCCCTCATCAGTTCGGGTATCTTCTTCCCGCCGAACAGCAGCAGGACGACGAGCAGGATGAGCAGGAGCTCTTGCGTTCCTATTCCAAACATCAGCTTATGCCTTATTTATATATGACGTACTTAATCAACAAATAACCACCCACGACTTGCAAGGCCATGCCCGGCAACCCCATGCGGAAATCCTGCGCGGCCAGGAGGAAGTCGCCCGACATCAGCCATTCGCCCAACGTGCCCGCGAGCTGGTAGGACAACACCACGCCCGTCAACAGCCACAAGCCCACCCGGCGGAAACGGGCGGCGGCATAGCCTGCGGCCACGGCCAGCAACACGGACTTCAGCAGGATGGCCGGCAGGACGGCAGGAGCCGGCATGCCGAACATCCAGGAATTGGCCAGCGGGGAAAGCACCGCCGTGAGCAACCCCACTCGCCAACCGTACTTGTAGGCACCGACCAAGGTGAAGAAATAAATCGGCAACCACGTCATCCCGCCCTGCGGCACCTGGTGGCACAATTGCGGCAACAACACGTTGCCCGCCACGAACAACGCGGCAATCGCGTAGGTCCGCTTCTCCGCATAACCCGGAGCATAAAGTTTCACACTCGTTGTTTCCATATTTTCTCTTTTCTATTTATATAAGGTCCTATTTCTCCGCATCGGCCGCCCCGCCCCGTTTCATGAATCTGCGAATCAAGGGGAGGCACTCTTCCGCCGTGGCCACGTCGCGGCACAACGTCTCCACCGGACACCAACCATCCCCCGCACGGTTGCGTATGGCCGGCACCAGCACCCCGTATGCCACCGGGATGCCTGCCGCCCGGAACATTCCAAGCGCCGGCTGGCTCATCACGTCGGCATACACCTCCCCGACACCGCCCGACACCATGAGTGCCGCAGCCCCCTTGCCCACGACCTTGTCGGCCACCTCCGCGCCGCGGAGCAACTGCGGGTGCGCCAGCAACAGCTCATACAAGTCTGCCACGCCATGTTGTTCGTAAGTGTGCACATTCCCGTTCCTCAGCACCAGCGAGCATTCGCTGCGATGCAACAAATCAATCAAATCCTGCATGGCCCCTTATAACGTTTCTTGTTTCAGTTTCTCCACGTAGGCGTCGATACGGTGCAGCTCCTTGGGAATGTCGATGCCTTGCGGGCAATGCGGGTTACACTGCCCGCATCCCGTGCAGTGGTCGGCCTGCCGCAACTTGGGCACACTGCGGTCGTATCCCACAAGGTAAATCCTGCGGGCTTTTCGATAACCCTCGCTCTGTGCGCTTTGCGGGATGTTTCCCTCGTTCAGGCATTTGTTGTAGTGCAACAAGATAGCCGGGATGTCAATGCCGTAGGGACACGGCATGCAATATTTGCAATCGTTGCAGGGAATCGTGTCGAACTCCATCATCAGCTTCGCCGTGTCGATCAGGAACTGGAATTCCTCTTCCGACAAGGGCTTAAGCGGGGAATACGTGCGCAGGTTGTCCTGCAAGTGTTCCATGCGCGTCATGCCGCTCAGCACGGTGAGCACCCCGGGGAAACTTCCCGCAAAGCGGAAAGCCCACGAGGCCACGCTCTGCGCCGGTTCGCGTTGTTTGAGCCGCGCCACGATGTTGTCCGGCACATTGGAAAGCCGGCCGCCCAACAAGGGTTCCATGATGATGGCGGGGATGTTCCGTTTAGCCAACTCGCCATACAGATATTCCGCGTCGGTGTTGTTCGCATTGATTTGCTTGGCATGCCGCCAGTCCAGGTAATTCAACTGGATTTGCACGAAGTCCCACTTGAACTCGTCATGACGCGACAGCAGGTAGTCGAACACCCGGATATCCCCATGATACGAAAAGCCCAGATTGCGGATGCGCCCGGCCTCGCGTTCCTTCAAGAGGAAATCCACCATCCCGTTGTCGAAGAAACGGGCATTGAGCAGCCCCATGCCGTCGCCCCCGCCCACGGAATGCAACAGATAATAGTCGATGCAGTCCACCTGCATTTCCTCGAACGACTTGCGATACATGGCAATGGAATTCTCGCGCGTGAAGTTCGAGAAATTGGAAAGCTTGGTAGCCACGAAATAAGAGTCCCTGGGATGGCGGCTCAAGGCGATGCCCGTGGCACGTTCCGAAAGGCCCCGGCAATAGGCGGGCGACGTGTCGAAATAGTTCACCCCGTGCGCCATGGCGTAATCCACCAGTTCGTTCACCATCTCCTGGTCTATCTCTCCCCTCTTTTCCCGGAAAGGCAGGCGCATCATGCCGAAGCCCAGGAGCGACACCTTGTCGCCCGAGGTGGGATTGTCGCGCATGGTCATGCCGCCTTCGGGCACCTCGCCCGCACCTGTCCCGGAAACCGACGAGCCGCTTTTCGTCCCGCAACCATAGAGGGCTGCCGAAGTGGCCGCCGCGCCAGCCCCGAGGAGCTTCAGAAACTTGCGGCGCCCCATTCCTTTATGTTGATGCTCTTTTTGTTCCATATTCCTTATTGCTTTTATTCTAAATCAAACTGTGGACTTCATGTCCTTCCACATGGATCGCGCTGAACGGACGAGCCGGACACAAATGCTCGCAGGCGCCACAACCGATGCAACGCTCCTCGTTCACGACCGGCAACTTCGGCGAATCGGGCTTCCCCGCCACCGACGGCACCATCAAAATGGCTCCCGAAGGACAATGGCGGGCACAGTTGCCACACTCCACCCCATCGGTGTTCACGATGCAGTTTTCCGCATGGAACACGGCATGGCCTATCTGCACGGAAGACTTGTCGGGCACCGTGATGGGGCGTATCGCCCCCGTCGGGCACACTTCGGAACACCGCACACACTCCGGACGGCAATAGCCCCGCTCGTAGGACATCTCGGGCTGCATCCATGTGCCTAAAGCGGAAGAGGGACGCAACACCCCGTTCGGACATGCCGACACACACAGCTGGCAAGCCGTGCAATGCGCCGTGAAGTGGCGCAAACCCTTCGCCCCGGCAGGCTTCAAAGGCACTTTCCGTTCCGGCACCTTTTTTTCTTCTATCGCAGCCAACCCGCCATCCACCTTTTTCTCCTGTGCCCGCACCCACGTGCCGACGGCAAAAAGCGAGGCCACCGTCAGGAAACTGCGGCGCGCACCATCCGGCTGCCTGGAGGATGATGCCTCCTGCACCCCAACCGTCTTCGGATGTGCATATCGGATGGCGCCTTTCGGGCATTTGGCGATGCAATCCATGCAGGCCACACAACGGCTGTAGTCTATCCGGCGGGCCTTGATGTCGATGCAAGAAGACTTGCAATTGCGCTCGCAAAGTTTGCAATTGACGCACTTCGACGTGTCGATGACCGGCCTGAGCCACGCATAACGCGACAGGAAACCCAGCACGGTCCCCACCGGGCATATCGTGTTGCAATAGGTACGCCCGTTGCGCCAGGCCAGCACCGCCAGCACGGCAAACGTAGCCACCGCCACGACAAAAGTCGAAAGCCCCTTCATCCACACGTCCGTCTCATAAAAAGCATAGCTGTCCGCACGTTCCGCCCAATAAGCCAAAAGATTATTGCCCCAACGGTAGAGGGGGGCAAACAGGTTGGAGGCCATGCGCCCATACGCGCTATAAGGCTCCACCAATCCGGCCCAACTGATGAAACCCGCCACGGAAGCCACGACGAAAACCACCAGCACGGCATAGCGCAACCATGACAACGCCGGGGAATAGCGGAAACGGTTCTTCTTGAACCTCCCGCCAAGGCGCGACGCCACATCCTGGAACACGCCCAACGGACATATCACGGAACAATACACCCGGCCGCACAGCAAGGTCAGCAACACCAACCCCGCCACGACGGCCACGTTCAAAGCCAACACCGCAGGCACGAACTGAATCTTGGCCATCCAGCCAAACCACCCGTGCCACACGCCCGCAAAGTCGAGGAACAACATCGTGACCGACACGAAAAAGACGGCGGCCACCCATTGCCTGATTCTTTTTAATACCATAACCACTTCATGATCGTTGATAACTGACCCGTCCCAATTTCTCTCATGTCCTGATATTAATACCGGAACGGTTACAAAGATAATCGCTTATTTCCAACCCGCAAGCATACAAGTTACAGAAAAAGCTACCTTTTTTACAGGAAAAGACATTTTCACGATAAAAGCGAACCTGAAGGACAATTTTTATTGCTATTTAATGTTGCATGTCAAAAGAAAAACAAATATCTTTGCAACACGAACAACCACAAAAAAACAACACTATGTATAAAGCTACGATTGGAACAAACGCCGGAAAAGTTTGGCATGCCCTGCAGGACACCACGGAAATGACCTTGACCGACTTGGCAGGCAAGTTGGGGTTGAGCGTGGAAGACACCGCCTTGGCCATAGGCTGGCTGGCACGTGAGAACAAGATTTTCATCCGGCAGCAAGAAAACTTGATCTGGGTGTCAGAAAAACCGGAAGTCATGTACAGCTTCGGATGACGGAAAAACGAATACGCGTACTCCTATTTTAACACAGAATAGTACAAGCTCATGGCCGGACGCCTCCCTTCGGGGAACGCATCCGGCCATGGGCTTGTAAGGCTCCGAATGCCACGGATTGCACCTTGGATTGTTTCCTTTTTTACCAGCCAATGTCTTGCCACGTGCTTTTTTTGTCGTACCTTTGCGCTCCGGTTGCAGTCCAACCATCTTTATTCATCTAATCCATATCTATTATGTTCAAAGAAAACAAAGGAGAAGTGTTGCACGGCATCCTGCTCATCGTGCTGTTTTCATTCTCCGCCTTTTACATCGCAGAATTTGAGTTCGTCAAGCGGCTTTCGTTCAGCCCGCTGATTGTCGGCATCATCCTGGGCATGCTCTATGCCAACAGCCTGCGCAACAAATTGCCCGAGACGTGGGTGCCGGGCATCAAGTTCTGTTCCAAGCAAATCCTGCGCACCGGCGTGGTGCTCTATGGCTTCAAACTGACCTTCCAGCAAGTCATGGCCATCGGGCTTCCGGCCATCACTGCCGACCTCATCATCGTGACGGGCACGTTGTTGCTGGGCATACTCTTCGGGAAATTGCTGAAAGTGGACGGGCAAACTGCCTTGATGACCTCCACGGGAAGTGCCATCTGCGGTGCGGCAGCTGTCCTCGGCGCAGAACCCGTGGTGCGTTGCGAACCTCACAAAACGGCAGTGGCCGTATCGACGGTTGTCATCTTCGGCACACTTTCCATGTTCCTCTATCCCGTCATGTACCGCGCGGGCTGGCTGGATGGGTTGAGCGACCAAGCCATTGCCGTGTATGTCGGCTCCACACTCCACGAAGTGGCCCATGTCGTGGGAGCGGGCAACGCCATCGATGCCGCCGGCGGACAAGTGGCCGATGCCGCCACCATCACCAAGATGATCCGCGTCATGCTGTTGGCTCCAGTATTGGTCATCATGAGCCTTTTCCTGTCCCGCCGGACCAATGGCGGCAACGCCGGGCAAACGCAGAAGCGCAAAATCACCATCCCTTGGTTCGCTTTCTATTTCCTGGTGGTCATCGGTATCAATTCCTTGTTGCAGTCCGCCACCTTCATTCCACAGGAAGCACTGCAGGCAGGCATAGGCTTCATCAACAACGTGGACACCTTCCTGCTCACCATGGCCATGACCGCCCTCGGCGCGGAAACCAGCCTTGACAAATTCAAGCAAGCCGGTGCCAAGCCTTTTTATGTGGCCGGCCTGCTTTACCTGTGGCTCGTGTTCGGCGGCTATGCCATCGCGAAACTGCTCTTCTGACAATTACGACAAAGAGGATGTGTCCCGTCAGGACGCACCCTCTTTGTCGTGTTCATAAATGTGTCTATTCCAAAATCACCAAATCCTTGCCTTCCATGACGGACTCGCCCGGAGAAACGCAGACCTCGGCCACTTTTCCGGCGCGGTCGGACGTGATGCTGTTCTCCATCTTCATGGCATCTAGGATGACCACGGTGTCGCCACGCTTGATTTCATCGCCCGGCTTCACCACCACGTCCACGATGACACCCGGCAACGGGGCTTTCACGCCGTAGCGTTTCGGTTTGTCCACGGGAGCCGGCACGCCAGCCGGTTTCACCACTGCCACCGGATGATGGACAGGTTTCTCAGGTTCTGGCATCTTCACCGTGTAAGTCTCGCCATTCACCACCACCGTGGCCACATAATTCTCAATCCCTTCCACGGCCACCTCATAGTCGTTGCCGTTGATGTTGTATTTATAAGTCTTCATTGTACGCTTGTTTTAGAAATTATGTTCGGGGGCATGGCGTTGCAGGCGCAACTTGGAGTTCCAATCCGTGTTTGCCCCGCCGATGGTCAACACGCCACTCTCCTGCACATGCATCGTATAGCCCTGGTACTCATACAAGGCCAACGTAATGGCCGCCAAAACCTCTTTTTTGGATTCTTGTCCCATAGCACTTTGTCTCCTATTATTATAAAGGTATATTGCCATGCTTCTTCACCGGGTTGGACAAGCTCTTTGTCCGCAACTGCGCCAAGGCACGGATGACGCGGAAGCGCGTGTTGCGCGGCTCAATCACGTCGTCGATGTAGCCATACTTCGCCGCCTGGTAGGGATTGGTGAAGAGCTTGTTGTACTCGTCTTCCTTCTCCTTCAGGAATGCCTGCGGGTCTTCTGCCGCCTTCGCCTCCTTGGCGTAGAGCACGGCCACCGCGCCCTCGGCACCCATCACCGCAATCTCGGCCGAAGGCCAGGCGTAATTGATGTCGCCACGCAGCTGCTTGCAGCTCATCACGATGTGGGAACCGCCGTAGCTCTTGCGCAACGTCACCGTCACCTTGGGCACCGTGGCCTCGCCATAGGCGTAAAGCAGCTTCGCACCGTGGAGGATGACGGCGTTGTATTCCTGGCCCGTGCCCGGGAGGAAGCCCGGCACATCGACCAGCGTCACCAACGGGATGTTGAACGCGTCGCAGAAACGCACGAAGCGCGCACCCTTGCGGCTCGCGTTGCAGTCGAGCACACCGGCGTAACATTTGGGCTGGTTGGCCACGATGCCCACGCTCTGCCCGTTGAAGCGGGCGAAACCCACGATGATATTCTTCGCGTAGTCCGGCTGCACCTCGAAGAACTCGCCGTTGTCCACAATCGCACCGATGACCTCGTACATGTCGTAGGCCTGGTTCGGGTTGTCAGGGATAATCTCGTTGAGGAAGTCCTCCACGCGGTTGATGGGGTCGGTGCATTCCACGCGCGGAGCTTCCTCCATGTTATTCTGCGGAATATAACTGATCAACGTGCGGATCATCTGCATCGCCTCTTCCTCCGTGGCCGCCGTGAAGTGCGTCACGCCCGACTTGGACGCATGCACGCTCGCGCCGCCCAAATCTTCCTGCGACACGTCCTCGCCCGTCACCGTCTTCACCACCTTCGGCCCGGTGAGGAACATGTAAGACGTGCCTTCCATCATCAAAGTGAAGTCTGTCAAGGCCGGGGAATAGACCGCACCGCCGGCGCACGGGCCGAAGATGCCTGAAATCTGAGGAATCACGCCTGAAGCCATGATGTTGCGCTGGAAAATCTCAGCAAAACCACCCAAGGCATTGATACCCTCCTGGATGCGCGCGCCGCCGGAGTCGTTCAGCCCGATGCAGGGCGCACCCATCTTCATGGCCTGGTCCATCACCTTGCAGATTTTCTCGGCCATCGTCTCGGACAGCGAGCCGCCGTTGACGGTGAAGTCCTGCGCGAAGACATAAACCAAGCGGCCATCAATGGTGCCGCTGCCGGTCACCACGCCGTCGCCCAGGAACTGCTTCTTCTCCATGCCGAAGTTCGTGCAGCGGTGGAGCTTGAACATGTCCATCTCCTCGAAGCTGCCCTCGTCCAGCAACATGTCGATGCGCTCGCGGGCCGTGTATTTGCCTTTGGCATGCTGTTTTTCAATTGCCTTCTCGCCTCCCCCCATACGGGCCTTGGCACGAAGTTCCACTAATTCTCTGATTTTTTCTGTTTGGACACTCATAATGTTTGCTTATTATGTTTTTAGGCTTGCCCCCTTTAAACGACCAACCAGCGGAACGCCTGCAAAAAGAGCAAGCATTTCCGCTGGAAGTATAAGATTCAAGGGCGCGCCTTCTGATGAAATTCAAAAATTTGCAGACAATTCACTTCTTACGCCTTAGTGTTCGCAAAGTTCAGTCAGGATGCCGCAAGTGGATTTCGGATGCAAGAATGCAATCTGCAGTTTCTCCGCACCCGGCCGCGGAGCCTTGTCGATGAGACGAATGCCTTTTTCATCGCACTCGGCCAAAGCGTTGGCCACACCGTCTTCGATGCAAAAAGCCACGTGGTGTACACCGCGCCCGCCTTTTTCGAGGAACTTGGCGATGGTGCTGTCGGGGCTGGTCGGCTCCAAAAGTTCAATCTTCACTTCTCCCACTTTCAGGAAAGCGGTTTTCACTTTCTGGTCGGCTACTTCTTCGATGTTGTAGCACTTCAGGCCCAATACGTTCTCAAAGTAGGGCAGTGCGGCCTCGATGCTCTCCACTGCGATACCCAAATGTTCGATGTGTGAAATCTTCATGACTAATGATTTTAACCGTTTTGCACGTTACCGTGCGTAAATCTTGGGGCAAAAGTACGCATTTTGACGCGAAGAAAGAAATAATCCCGCCTTTTTTTGATTTTTCTATCGGACTTCAACGTTTGACGAAACCAATCTTGAGGTTCAGTTTCAGATAATAAGCACGGTTTTCGCGTTCCAACTCACCATACTTGTCCTTCTCCGGGTTGCTTTTCTCCAACCGGGTGTGGGTGAAGAGGAAATCGGCAAAAGTCTGGCGTTCCGTCTTACGGTAAGCCAACATGCCCCCCTGCGCGTCCACCATCACAAAACCCGCCACGGCGGATTCCGTGCCGTCATACTGCTTGGACGGACGCATCCCAAGAGCAACAGCCATAAGGAATTCCTTGATTTTATGGCGGTAGTAAGCGTGTTTACGAATCAGTTCTTCCTTTATTTTCAACGGATTCCGCTCTTCGACCACGACCGCCAGCTCGTCCACACGGCTAATGTTGTCCAAATGCAGGGTGCGCACCATCTCTCCCAACACACGCGGGAAGTTCAAGTCTATCAGACAGAGGTTGCTGCGGAACACCTTGTCGGCCACGTCGTTGAACTTCAACACGCCGCCCAGGCTTTCGATATACAGCATACGGCGCCCCACTTCGTCGGGGTTTTCCGGGTTATCCGTATAGTTGATTTTCTGTACCGTAGGCTGGGAAAAACGCGCACCGGTCTGTTCAAACTTCAGGTTGGCCGTGCGCCCGCCATCCAACAACGGCGGCATGGCGCAAAGGCGTGAATAAACGCGAAAGCCCATCGGCGGAAAAGCAGCATCGTGGAACGTGAGATAGAAGTCCGTACGGTCATCAGTCCGGGCTTCCATGTCGTAAATCTTCAGCGCATCGAGAAACTCCTCCACCCCTTCCGGAGCTTCCACTTCCTCTTTACGGCATTGCCCGAGCGCGTCCAGTATCAACTGGGCCACCGTGGAGAAATCCTCGCGCGGAAACCGTTCCTCCATCTGCTCCCCTTTAACCCGTATCTCACTCTTCCCTATCGTATAGACACGCTTACCGTCATGTTCCTGCCGGACAATCTGCGCAATGGGCAACACGCGCCCCGAAGGCTTTCCGGCTTCATTGCCCAGCGCGATTTCACCTCGCCCCAGCAAGGCGAAGAACACATACAGTTCATTCCACTCTCTTCTTGTAGCTGTCAGCATATTCTTTTCTGTATAAAGTTACAATCCGGCAATGTCGTCCAGTGTCAATCCGGTAGCCTGCGCGATGGACTCTGCCGTCATCCCCATCCGCTTGAGGTTGCGGGCCACATCCGCTTTGCCTTGTGCCAAACCTTCCGCCTTGCCTTGTGCCAAACCTTCCGCCTTGCCTTGCGCCAAACCTTCCGCCTTGCCTTGTTGCCGTTCATATTCCATGATGGCCATTTGATCGCGATAGACCTTGATGCTCTCGTCATATTTCATACGGTCTTCCTTGCTCATGGCGGCAATGTCCACTATCTGCTCCAGCTTCTGGAATACTGCCATGCGAGCCTTGAAAGGCAACCTCTGCAATGTCTCCATATTCTTCAACACATAAATCCAACGTTCGAAATCTGTCTCGCATTCGCTCTCTTCTTTTGTGAACGAGGGCAACTCTATGAAAATATAACGCATCTTGTCGGTGAACAGCTCATGCGTGTCGCGGTCGGAAAGCACGATGTCCGTGCGCAATTTCCGTGGAAGGTCCGTCAAGCTGAAATTGAGAAAGAATACGCCATAGACAGCTTTCAGGTTGAATTTCCAATCCACGCCTTTCTCGCCTTGGCGAGCGATGGCCTGCGAAAGGTAATACAATGCCCGTTCACGGAAATTGACATGCTCTTTGTTCTGCATCTCCACGATGAACTGTTCGTCGTTTTCATCCGTGCAATACACATCGTAAATCAATCCGCGGTCTTTCTCAAATATAGGAAGCAGTTCCTTATCCAGGAATTTGATGTCCTTCACCTGCCGCTCTCCGTCCAGCAAGGCGTTGAGGAAGTCAATCAACAAATCCTTGTTGATTTCCTGCCCGAAGATGCGCTTGAAACCCACATCCGTAAAAGGATTAATGAACTTTCCCATATTTTCCCGTTTTATGATTCTTGAAATACAAAGATAATGCAAACCGAGTGCAAGACAAAATAAACTTGTTTATTTTTTCATGCCAAGTTTACTGCTTATCTTAAGCAAAAGCAACGCAAACCAAGCGCAGGAGAAAAACAGTTCATTCCGCGCCACCCCTTTCTGTTTCAAGCAATCCCGCACAGGCATCCTCCAAAATGTCGAGCACGTTCTCGAAACCGGAAGCCCCGCCGTAGTACGGGTCGGGCACGTGGTCCACCACCTTCAGCCGGCAATAGTCCGTCATGCGCACCACCTTGCGTTCCTCGTCCAATCCGGGTGCCATCGCCTTCAGCTTGCTGATGTTGCGGTCGTCCATGCCCACAATCAGGTCGAAGTCGAAAAAGTCATTATAGCGCACGGGGCGCGACAAGTGGGTGATATGGTATCCCCGACGGGCGGCATGCGCCCTCATCCGTGAGTCTGCCGGCTCACCCTCATGATAGTCTATCAATCCCGCCGAGTCGAGGAAAAACTCCCTGGCCAGTCCCGCATCAGCGACCATTGTACGCATAATCTCTTCCGCCGCACTGGAACGACATATATTCCCTAAACAAACAAATAAGATTTTCTTCATGCGTACAAAGATAATATAAACCCAGCGCAAAACAAAAGAAATATTTGTTTTTAGTGCCAAGATGCCGTTTATCTAACAGGAAGCCCCGGCAAGACCGGACAATCCGCCACAGAAAAAAACACATCACGTCACTTTCTCCATGGCTAAAACGCCGTAGAGAAAGTGAATCGCAATGTTTGCAAGCGAACTCTACCAACTATGGGTGTATGTCCCGCTTCCACTGCCCCACAACTGGCTGGCAGGCAAAGTCGTGATGCTTCCATACAAGCCTTCGCCACGAATACCGGCAGGCGCACTGGTCGGCGCAGTGGCCGAATAACTATAATCCGCAGAAAAGCGGATAGCAGCCCGGTTGCCCGCGAAATCGGACGGCAAACGAATGCCGATATACGGGTCACCCTTGTCCACATCATAGACCACTTCATAGTCTTTGGAGAAAGTTGTGTCCTGGCATTCCACACGCCATTGGTATTCTGCCTTGAACAACAAATCGCCTAAAGAGGATTGCACCGCAGTGATGGTCACAGAATCTCCGGGATTCCAAACCAACGGTTCAATACGGAAACCCGCAAAAGCAGGCAAAGTGCAGACTTGCTCGTCTTCCTCGCAGGCATTCAGTGTCAAGAAAGCCACTCCGAGGCAAGCCAATCCTATCCAAGAATTCATTTTCATCGTATTCTTCTTTTTATAACGTTTTCAATTCCTTATACAACCGCTGCACGGGAAGCCCCATGACGTTGAAGTAAGAGCCGCGCAGCGAAGACACTCCTACATAGCCTATCCATTCCTGAATGCCGTATGCCCCAGCCTTGTCCAACGGCTGGTAGCGGGACACATAATAATTGATTTCTTCTTCCGTGAGCACATCGAAGGTCACTTCGCTCGTCACGGAAAACGTCTTTTTCATCGACCGGGCAAGTAAAGTCACCCCCGTAATGACCTGGTGCGTCCGCCCGGAAAGCTTGCGCAACATCTCCCGCGCTTCGGCCTCATCCTTGGGCTTTCCCAGCACTTGGCCATCAGCCCACACGATGGTGTCCGCCGTGATAATCAAATCGTCCGGTTGCATGACCGCTTCGTAAGCCCCGGCCTTCTCTCTGGAGATGTATTGCGGAATCTCCTCGGCAGCCAATCCCGCCGGATAGGACTCATCGATGCCCGGCAACACCCGTACCTCGTAATCAATGTCCAGTCCTGCCAAGAGTTCCCTGCGCCGCGGGGAATTACTGGCCAACACAATATGGTATTTCTTCAGATTGTCCAACATGTTTCTTACACCTTATTATATATATGCATCTTCACCAGCCAAAGGCTTTCTCGTCCTTCAGCCACTTGCCCTGCGACCGCAAGACTTGTTCTATCACATCGCGACCGCAGCCGTAGCCGCCACGCAAATGTGATATATAAATGGCTGCTTCCTTTATTTCGGGTGCAGCATCCGCCGGCGCGCACGGGCAACCCACGCGCCGCATCACCTCGTAATCGGGAATGTCATCACCCATATAGAGCACCTCTTCGTCTGTCAAGCCATATTTCCGCAACCATTCTTCGTATGTCTTGATTTTGACAGCACATCCCAAATACACGTCCGGCACGCCAAGATTCTCATAACGCCGGCGCACGGCTTCGGTACGTCCACCGGTGATAATAGCCACGTGCAACCCCATCTTGACCGCCAACTGGAGAGCATAACCGTCCTTGATGTTCACCGTGCGCATCGGCTCGCCCCCAGGATGCAACAGGATTGTCTCCCCACTCAGCACCCCATCCACGTCGAACGCCAATGCTTTGATTTTCTTTAAATCGTAATTTATCATTTCACTTATTTCCTTTCTTTCCGCAAAGCCAAACGATGGATGCTTTGACTCATCAGCCCATAAAGCCCCTGCAATCCCTCGTCATCCGCCAACAAGTCCATCTGCTTGTCAATGACATTGCGGTCGTAGCGCACGGCCGGCCCCGTTTGAGCCTCCCGAGGAGCAATCCGATGCACCTTGCGGGCTGTCTCGTCAATAAGCGGAAGCATCACATCGAACGGGATGCCTTCTTTCTCCAACACCTCCGCCGAAAGCGCATAGCAATGGTTGGCAAAATTGCAGGCAAACACCGCAGCCAAATGCAAATAGCGGCGTTTCGCCGTGGACATCTCCATGACCCGCCCCGACACAGACTCGGCCAACTGCCGCACCTGCGCGAGCGAAGCCTCATCCGAAGCCTCCACGAAACAAGGAATCTCCCGGAAATCGACATCCACCGTGCGGGAAAAAGACTGCATGGGATAACATACACCATAATGTGCGGCATGCCCCCGGAACACATCCATCGGCATACTGCCGGCCGTGTGGATACAAAGAGCCTGGCCTATACACGGGGCTATCCGGGCAACCAATTCCTCCAAGACGCTGTCCTTCACTGAAAAGACATACACATCTGCCCCCGTCAAGATGTCCTCCACACGGTCAGTTGCGGCACAATGCAAACGGGCGGCCAAGGCGGACGCCGATGCTTCCGTGCGGCTGAACACTTGAAGCGTTTCATGACCGGCCCGCGCCAAAGCCACGCCCAATTGCGTGGCCAAGTTGCCCGCCCCTATCCAAACGACTTTCATGCCTGCTGGTTGTCAAACGTATTGATGTGTACCTTCTCCCACAACAAGCGGTCTTCGTTGAAAGGCTTGCGTTCCATGCCCTTGTGCCCCACGGCCACGATGGACAACACCCGCAGATGCTCCGGCACACGAAGGATGGCGCGCACCATTTCCTCGGCAGGTTTGCCGTCGGCCATGGCACGGTTGCGGATTTGCACCCAGCAAGCCCCCAGCCCCAAGTCCTCGGCCTGGAGAAGCATCATGGTAGTGGCCACAGAAGCATCCTCCACCCACACATCGCTTTTCGCGGGGTCTGCCAACACGGCCACCGCCAACGGCGCGCCTTCGATGAGCTCCGCCCCTTGTTCCTTGCAATGGGCCAACTGTTTCAAAAGTTCCTTGTCGTCCACCACCACGAACTCCCAAGGATGGCAGCCTTTCGAAGAAGGTGCCATGAGGGCAGACCGCAAAAGTGCCACCACTTCGTCCTGGGTAAGTTCCTCGTCCGTGAACTTCCGCATGCTGCGGCGTATTTTGATTAATTCGCTGAATTTTTCCATACCTTGTTTTCTCGTTTCCATTTTGTAATCTAGGCAAAGATACATGATTTATCGTTTATGGGAAAAAGAATCCAGCACAGAATCGACGGTTTTGGCAAATAAATCGCCGGGATTTATACAAAAAAGCGTATTTTTGCGTTGTTTAAAAAGCAATATCGAATAAATAAAACGTGAAGACAAGACTGTTCAGGCTGTTTAGCTTTCTCTTCTTATTGTTTTTCGCCGTGCCGCATGCCTTTGGACAAGGCAAAGTGAAACTCTCCGGGCGCGTCATTGACGACGAGCAAAACCCGGTGTTGTTCGCCGTTGTAAGGATTGAAGGGCAGGCAGCCGGAACGACAACGGATTTGCAAGGACGCTACAAGCTGGAATTCAATACGGCAGACACGGTCGTAGTGTCGTTCAGCATGTTGGGATACGAAACGAAAAAGAGGACGCTGATCAAACCCCGCGGCGACCTGCGGCTCAATGTCACCCTGCAAACACAACGCATCGACATGGGCGAGGTTACGGTCAAGGAAGTGCGGCGGCAAATGAACGCCACACAACATCTGAACGCGGAAAACCTGAAACGCCTGCCCTCGACCACGGGGAACGCCGTGGAGGAACTGGTAGCCACGCAAGCCGGCGTGAGCACCCACAACGAACTCAGCTCGCAATACAACGTGCGGGGCGGGAGTTTCGACGAGAACAGCGTGTATATCAACGGTGTGGAAGTCTATCGTCCGTTGCTCATCAGTTCAGGACAACAGGAAGGCCTGAGCGTCATCAACAGCGACATGGTGGAGAATATCAACTTTTCGGCCGGAGGCTTTGAAGCCAAGTACGGCGACAAAATGTCCTCGGTGCTGGACATCACCTACAAGAAGCCGAAGAAGTTCGAAGCCACGGCCTCGGCAAGCCTCTTGGGAGCCGGAATCTATGTGGGTTATGCCAAAAAAGGATTCAGCATGACGCACGGAGTACGCTACAAGACGAACCAATACATGCTGGGATCGTTGGAAACAAAGGGGGAATACAGCCCGCGATTCCTTGACTACCAAACCTACCTCAGCTGGTCGCCCAACCGGCGGTGGAGCGTGGACTTCATCGGCAACATCTCGCAAAACAAATATGACTTCCTCCCTGCCGATCGCCAAACCAATTTCGGGACGATGCAGGACGTGAAATCCTTCCGCGTGTATTTCGACGGGAAAGAGGAAGACCTCTTCCGCACCCTCTTCGGCACGTTGAGCCTCTCGCACAGTTTCACCGACCGCACAAAACTGTCCCTGCTGGCCTCAGCTTTTGCCACCAAGGAACAGGAGACCTACGACATCCAAGGACAATATTGGCTGGACGAGACCAACACCACGGAACAACTGGGGGTGGGCACCTACATGGAACATGCCCGGAACTATCTAGACGCAAACGTAAAGAGCCTGAAGCTGGCCTTCGCGCACAAGCCCGACGGGCACGACATCCAAGCCGGCCTCACATGGCGGCACGAGACCATCAAAGAGAACTCGCGCGAATGGGAGATGCGCGACTCTGCCGGCTATTCTATCCCACACACAGGCGACCGGCTGGACTTGATTTATAACCTGCGGTCGGCCAACCGCATCAGCAGCAACCGGCTTGAGATGTACGGACAGGACACGTGGCGGTTCACCAACACCAAAGGCGGCATCTTCTCCTTCAACTACGGGCTGCGCCTCAGTTATTGGAGCTGGAACAAAGAATTCCTGGCCAGTCCGCGCATGTCATTGGGCATCATTCCTGCCTTTAACGACAACTTCACGTTCCGCATCGCCACGGGACTTTACTACCAAGCTCCTTTCTACAAAGAACTGCGCGACACGGTGACGGCACACGGTTCCACCACGGTGCAACTCAACCGCGACATCAAGTCGCAACGGTCGTTCCAAGTGGTAGTGGGCGGCGACTACAAGTTCAAGCTCTTTGACCGCCCGTTCAAGTTCACCACGGAAGTCTATTACAAGGCGTTGAGCAACCTGATTCCTTACAACGTGGACAATGTGCGCATCGTCTATTACGGCGGCAACATCGGGACGGGCTACACCACCGGCATCGACTTCAAGCTGTTCGGCGAGTTTGTGGAGGGCACAGACTCATGGATCAGCTTCAGCCTGATGAAAGCGCAACAGAAGGTGAACGGCAAGAGCTTCCCGCAAGCCACAGACCAACGCTACAACCTGAATTTCTTCTTCAGCGACTTCTTCCCCGGCAGTACCCGCTGGAAGATGACGCTCAAAGCCAGCATAGCCGACGGCTTGCCTTTCGGCCCGCCCCACACGGGCTTGGAACGAATGGCATTCCGTGCTCCTGCCTACAAACGCGTGGACATAGGAATGAGCTACCGGCTGTTGGACAATGAAGACCGCCGCAACGACAAGAAATTCATCCGCCACTTCCGCAACATCTGGCTCGGCGTGGATTGTTTCAACCTCTTCGACATCGCCAACGTCAGCTCTTACTACTGGGTGACGGACGTGACCAACCAACAATACGCCGTGCCCAATTACCTGACGGGACGGCAAATCAACGCCCGCATCCTGATTGAACTGTAACGGAGCCGCGGAGGGGGTCCATCACCTTGCATGAAGGCGTTTCCACAAGCAGGACAGCTTACGCGCATCCAGCAGGAAGGGAAAATAACGGTTGATGACCATGCACAACACCGCACTCAACGCCAAAGAAAGCACGAGGACAAGCAACGTGCCGCCGTAGCACTGCAGTCCAGGGAAACACAATCGGAGAACCGTGCTCCACATGGCCGGCATTACCCCGGAAAAGAAATAAAACACGATGGAATTGCGCCCGACAAACCTCAGCCACGTCAAAGGAGGCAGCACCCGGGCTAAAGCCACAAGGCTAATGATGCTGCAAAACACCACGACCAATCCCCAAAAGTCAACCTGAAACGGCACCATGACAGCTAACGACTGCGAACGCCACGTAAGAGCCACGCCCAAGACATACGCACCAGCAGCAAGCATCACACCATAAGGCACAAGCCATTTGTTGACTTCACCTTCATGCTTGAAATACACACCTCCCAAGCTCATAAACAAAGTCGCCGACAGCCCGGCCTGATAGTTCCAAGGGAAAGTGTTCTCCGTGGCAATGAAGCTCCACACGCCCAACGCAAAAAAAGCGCATGACAAAACCACATAGTGCCACATCCCCAAACGGCGGAAACGCACCAAGGCCAACAGTAGCAGCTGAGCCACGGCCAAAGCCGAAGTAAACCAATAACTAAGCCCGCCAAACACATCATACAGATACTGCCCGAAAGACAAGGCGTCTCCATGGAACAACTTCTTCGGGATATAAATAAATGAAGAAAACAAGATCGTAGGTAGCATCAACCTGAAAACCACATTGGCCACACCCCGGCAACTATCCGGTCCGGCTTCAGGAGAATCCAAGTATTTCCTGAAAAACAAATAACCGCTCACGAAGAAAAAGGCATTGACATAAAACGGCAACACCACATAGCCATACGACACCCCGGATACCCCATAATAGATTTCGCTGTGTACCCAATACACAGCCATCATACACAACGCACGCACCGTATCTATCCATTTGATTCCTTTGTTTGGCATATCCGCGAATTGCATCCTTAACAACAAGGCCGTGCTCCTTTCCCTTGCCCGGAAAGGAAACACAGCCTTGTTTTTTTCATCCCAAGAACCAGTCAGTAATCACTTCGCGTAGCTCACCGCCCGCGTCTCACGGATAACCGTGATTTTCACCTGTCCGGGATAAGTCATCTCGTCTTGTATCTTCTTGGCAATCTCGTTGCTCAGGCTTTCCGTCTGCTTGTCATCAATCTTGTCCGCCCCCACAATGACGCGCAATTCGCGCCCGGCCTGGATGGCATACGTCTTGGTCACACCCGGATAACTCATGGCAATGTTCTCCAAATCGTTCAGACGCTTGATGTAAGCTTCCACGATTTCGCGGCGGGCACCCGGACGGGCACCGCTGATGGCATCGCACACCTGCACGATGGGCGCAAGCAAGGAGGTCATTTCCATTTCGTCATGGTGTGCCCCTATGGCATTGCAGATGTCCGGTTTCTCCTTATATTTCTCCGCCAGTTTGGCTCCATAGATGGCATGCGGCAATTCCGGTTCCTCATCGGGCACCTTGCCTATGTCGTGCAACAAGCCCGCGCGCTTGGCCTTCTTCGGGTTCAGCCCCAGCTCAGAAGCCATGACGGCACAAAGGTTTGCCGTCTCGCGCGCATGCTGCAACAGGTTTTGTCCATAGCTGCTGCGGTACTTCATCTTGCCTACGATGCGCACAAGTTCCGGATGCAAGCCATGGATGCCGAGGTCTATCGCCGTGCGCTTACCGGTTTCAATGATTTCCTCTTCCACTTGCTTGGTCACTTTGGCCACGACCTCTTCGATGCGCGCCGGATGGATGCGTCCGTCTGACACGAGCTGATGCAAGGCCAGGCGGCAGATTTCGCGACGCACAGGGTCGAAAGCGGATATCACGATAGCTTCCGGCGTGTCGTCCACCACGATTTCCACGCCCGTAGCGGCTTCCAACGCACGGATGTTGCGCCCTTCACGTCCGATGATGCGCCCCTTGACCTCATCGTTATCGATGTGGAACACCGTCACGCTGTTCTCAATAGCCGTTTCCGTTGCCACACGCTGGATGGTTTGGATGACGATGCGCTTGGCCTCTTTGCTGGCCGTCATCTTGGCATCGTCCATGATTTCATTGATGTAGCTGGCCGCATCGGTCTTGGCTTCGTCTTTCAAGGATTCCACCAGGCGTTCACGCGCCTCGTCGGCACTCAGCCCGCTAATGGTTTCCAGCTTTTCGCGTTCCTGCGCTTCCAAGCTTTTCAGCTCCTCTTCCCTGCGGGTCAAAGCCTGCTGCTGGTTTTCCAACCGCTTGCGGTCTGTTTCCAGTTCGCCTTTCTTGCGGTTCAGGTCATCCTGGCGCTGGTTCAGGCTCAGCTCCCTTTGCTTCAGCCGGTTCTCATGTTGCTGGAGCTGTTGGTTGCGCTGCTGCACTTCCTTTTCCAGCTCGGCTTTCTTGTTTAGGAACTTCTCCTTCACTTCGAGCAATTTCTTCTCTTTGATGACTTCGGCTTCCTTCCCGGCCTCTTCAATGATTTTCCGATACTTGCCTGTCGCCACATAGCGGAACACTGCGAAACCCACAATGCATCCCACGACGAGACAGGCTGCGGAGATTATGTATACCATATCTTCTGTTATTAATTAGTAATATAAAAAAATAACGCACCGCCACCCCCTCCCGCCTTTCGGCGGAGAAAGGGAAGACCGTGCGCGTCGTTTCCTTTTTCGTATGCTTAACCCTTACTGTGCCTTGGCCTCCGCGTCAGCTCCCAACGTTGTCAGGATGCGCTTCATGCCTTCCACCAACGGACGTGTGTCGTTGCGGGCCGCCTCTTTTTGCCACAGCACCGCGACGGCCAGCGCCGCCATACACATATAGGTCGAAGGAGATTGTCCGGGATATTGTGCAATCATCTTGTTGTATTGCGAATCCAATGTTTTTGCCGCATTGCGGTAAATCTCCTCTTCTTTCCGCTTGACAGTGACAAAGAACGTATGTTCCCACACCGTCAGCCTTATCGTAAAGTCCTCGCTATCTTCCATAATGCCCGTTTACACGTTCAAAAGTGCGATACACTTGTCCACTTCACGCACCAGCCTCGACAATCTCAATTTTGCATCTCTCATTTCTCCGCTGCTGATGTCAATCATCTTGGCCGTCTTCAGATTGGCATAATCCTTTTGGAGGTTCTCCACCTGCGCCCTCAGTTCGGCCATCTGCCGGTCTTTCTCCTCTATGACACAAGCGAGTTCGGCATTTTGGCTTTTCAAAGCTTCGTATTCCCACACGAAGTGGTTCACACAAGTCTCCAGCTTCCGCATCAATGCCTCTTCCTCTGCCGTCATTGCCTTTCCGTTACAAAATTAAGAAAAAAACATTCACTTCGCAAGCTTTCGCCCTATTTTTTCTCTTCCACGTCTTTGGGCTTCGGCTCTTTCTTGGCCAGCATGATGATGCGATACACATATTCCGTCATCCATTCGCCGCTATACCCCAACCTGTGTTGGTACTGGCGGATGTTGACACACGTGCGGCGCACGTTGTCGTCCTTCCAATCATTTTTGGTCAACACTTGGTTGATGGTTTTGGCCGTCATGCCGCGCAAAGCCTTGTGGAAAATAGAAGGCATACGGAATTTCCACTGCATCAAGTTGCCCATCAACATCATCAGGTCCTGGCTGAAACCTTGGAACATGAGCAGGTAAGTCCGCACGTCGTTAATGTTCTTGCAATTACGCTTGATGCTATTGTCGATTTCCTTAAAGAACCCTTCCGGAATGCCATACACGTCCATGAGCATGCTCCGGCAACGCTTCCGTTCCCCGATGCCCAGTTTGTTGTTCACCGTAGGAACATGCAAGGTCTGCTTGAAGACACGCAAGTCCGGCAATGCGGCCAGATTGCTGATGCCCAATTGCATGGCCATGACAGCCTGATAATATACACGGATGAGCGTCATGAAGTCTTCCATGCCGCCCACACGCGCTTCCTCTTCATTCTTTTTCCCGAATAATTTTGCGAATATACCCATTTCTATAACCTAACTAAATTGAATCCGAGCACAAAGATAATGCAAACCGAGTGCAGGACAAAACAAATCTATTTGTTTTTCATGCCGAGGTGAAGCTTATCTTATCCAAAGATAATGCAAACCGAGTGCAGGACAAAACAAATCTATTTGTTTTTCATGCCGAGGTGAAGCTTATCTTATCCAAAGATAATGCAAACTGAGAGCAGGACAAAACAAATCCATTTGTTTTTCATGCCGAGGTGAAGCTTCAAGCCTCCCCAAAAAGGAAGATATACTGACTTGGGCAAATAAGATATCTTACTTGGCCAAATAAGATATCTTACCTGGCAAAGTAAGTACTACTGCTTTTTTGCGACAAGCACCGCCGCGGCATGCCGTCTAGTCGCAGCAAGGAGGTGTTCCCGTCCAAAGCCCTAGAACGTCTCCTCGCTCAGCTTCATCAGATATTGCCCATACTGGTTTTTCATCATAGGGCGCGCCACCTCTCTCAGCTGTTCCGCGCTGATCCACCCTTTCCGGTAAGCAATGCCTTCAAGACAAGCAATTTTCAAGCCCTGCCGTTTCTCGATGACCTCAATGAAAGTGGATGCTTCCGAGAGGCTGTCGTGCGTCCCGGTGTCCAGCCATGCAAATCCGCGCCCCAACGTTTTCACCTTCAAATTCTTCTCCGACAAAAACACTTGGTTCACCGTCGTGATTTCCAGTTCACCCCGTGCGGAAGGCTTGATATGGGCAGCCACGTCCACCACTTTGTTCGGGTAGAAATACAATCCAACCACGGCATAATTGCTTTTCGGTTTCTCCGGTTTTTCCTCAATGCTCAGGCAATTCCCCTCCTTGTCAAACTCGGCCACGCCATAACGTTCCGGGTCGTTCACCCAATAGCCGAACACGGTTGCCTTCCCATCCTTCTCGGCATTCGCCACGGCTTCTTGCAACATCCCCGTAAATCCGGCACCATGGAAAATGTTGTCTCCCAACACAAGGCATACGCTATCCGAACCCACAAATTCGCGGCCAATGATGAAAGCTTGCGCCAAACCGTCGGGCGATGGTTGTTCGGCATATTCGAAATGCACCCCGAAATCGCTTCCGTCGCCCAGCAAACGGCGGAATCCCGGCAAATCGTATGGTGTGGATATGATAAGAATATCACGTATGCCCGCCAGCATCAGCACCGAAATCGGGTAATAAATCATCGGTTTGTCGAAAATTGGCAACATCTGCTTGCTGACCCCCTTGGTTATGGGATAAAGGCGGGTGCCGGATCCGCCGGCCAATACAATTCCTTTCATCTTCTATCTCTGTTTATTGTGATTAATAAGCGTTTTCCTCATTATGTTTGAGCATGTTGACGACCGTCTTCCACATGATGCGCAAATCCAGCCCGAACGTCCAGTTTTCCACGTACCATATATCGGCCTTCACGCGATCCTCCATTTGCTCAACCGTCTTCGTCTCACCCCGGAAGCCTTGCACCTGCGCCCATCCCGTAATGCCGGGCTTCACAAGGTGGCGCACCATGTAGCGGCGAATCAGCCGCGAATATTCCTGGGTGTGGAACAGCATGTGGGGACGCGGCCCCACCAGGCTCATATCTCCCTTGAACACATTGATAAACTGCGGAAGCTCGTCTATATTAGTCCTGCGCATCAGGTCGCCGAATTTGAATTTGCGCGGATCGTCCTTGGTGGCCTGCACCCGGTCGGCATCCTTGTTGACATGCATGCTACGGAACTTCAGGCAATAGAATTCCCTCCCGTCCAAGCCGTTCCGCTTCTGTTTGAAAATGACGGGGCCGGGGCTTTGGATTTTAATGACAATCCCTACGATGACATAGATTAAGGGGAACACCGTCAACAAGAAGACGCCCGACACCAAGATGTCGAACAAACGTTTCACACCCCTATTCACCGGATCTTGCAACGGTTCGTTCCGCACACTCAACAGCATCGTGTTGCCCAAATGGGACAGCTCCATCCGTTTGGTAAGAAATTCCAAGAACACCGGCAAAGCATAAAAGCGAATCATGTGGTCCTCGCAATACCTATAAATAGTCTCCGTCTCCGTCACGTAATCCGTGTCCGGGACAATATAAAGGTCCGTCACCTCCGTGTGTAGCTTCAAATAGTCCATGACTGCAGTCCGGTTGCCCAAGACTTTGATGTCCATGCCCTCCGGAAGCTTCTGGCGGGTGAAGATGCCCAAGACCTTGAAACCCAGGGAATGGTCGTTCAAAGTTTCATACACATCCATCAAGTTCCATGGGTGCCCGACCAGCACGACATAACGCAAGTTATGCCCCTTCGACCGGTTCCTCCGCAACATATCATGTATCAAAAAACGTTCCGCATATAGCACGATGAAAAACAGGCATGTCCCCCACACCAAGAAGCCCCTGATGTCATTTATGCTGCGCAACAACCCCAACGCCACCAGCACGAACAGGAACTGGAGTATTGCCGTATAAGCGGAACGCCCCAGGATGGCATCGCCATGCACAATGTGTTTGAGGAACACCGGAGGAGCGATATATGACGTTGGAATTATTGCCACCGCACCTATCAGCAATGTAATTTTCAGAATATAAGGGAAAGAAAGAGCCTCGGAAATCCCGTAGCTCAACGCAAAAGCGCACCAGTAACTTATCATCAACAAAATCATGTCGTTGACAAGTATAGACATCTTCACAAGGCGCGAATCTTCCAAATCTTTTATTTTCATAGCAAAAAAATGAATCGGTTGGTTTGTCGCTGCAAATGTAATATTTCTTTTATAAACAACCAACGAAACACATGTTTTATTTTACCATCTCCACAAAAAACATATAAAAATGCAGTATTTGGACTTTTTATTTGGAGATTATGTAAAAGATTCCTATTTTTGCACCTCAGAAAACATTCTGCACAACATTTATGGCAAACAAAACATTCCCCACCAACGGTGAAACGGAAGAACAAGAATCCAGTTTCAACTACCGCGAACTCATAGACAATGTCATCCTGCATTGGCAATGGTTCGTGGTTTCCATCATTGCATGCCTGTTTCTTGCTTTCCTATATTTAAGGTATAAGGCGCCCGTGTATTCCACATGGGCGAAAGTGCTAATCAAGGAAGAGGATCCGTATAGCCGCAGCATGAGAGGCACCGGCCTGGCAGATTTCTCACAACTGGGACTGTTGAACAACAGCAACGGGTTCGACAACGAAATCGAGATATTGAACAGCAAAACGTTGGCCGAAAGGGCTGTCACGAATTTGAAACTCTACGTAAACTATAGCCTCAAGGGGAATATTCGCGACATGGAAATGTATAAAGAAACACCGGTACTGGCAGACATGTCGCCGGTGGACTTGGACACCCTTTCCATGCCGGTGTCGCTCGAAATCACCCCGATGGAAGACGGCACCTACCACATCGAAGGCGAAGCTTTAGAGGAAGAATTCGAAGCAGAAGCCAAGAGCCTGCCCATCCGCGTAAAGACCCTCTCCGGATGGGTCATGTTGCATCCGAATCCCAACAACACCGTTTTCGACACCCCTGTGCGCATCTACATCTACCGACCGTCATGGATGGCCAACGCATATATGTCAAGGACCACCATCGAGCCGACCAGCAAACTGACCACCATGGCGCAAATCTCCATGACGGACACGCGCCGCGACCGGGCGGAAGACTATATGAACGAACTGATCCGCGTATATAATGAGGACGCCAACGAAGTAAAGAATGAAGTCTCACTCAAAACCGAAGCCTTCATCAACAAGCGCATCCAAATCATCGACGCGGAATTGGGGGACACCGACAGCCAATTGGAGTCATATAAGAAACAAAACCAATTGGTCAACCTCACGTCCGACGCGGAAGCGGCCTACAAAGGCATTGAGAACTACCAGGAAAAGCAAATCGAACTGCAAACCCAGATGCTGCTCGTCAAGTCGCTCAAAGAATATGTGGACAATCCGGCCAACTACATGGAAATCATCCCGGCCAACCTCGGCCTGACAGACAAAGGGCTAAATGACATCATCGCGAAATACAACACGGAAGTCGTGGAACGCAAACGGTTGCTCAAGACAGCACCCGAAAGTTCGCCCGTAGTAGTGGCTGCCACCAATGCCATCGCATCACTTTATCCCGGCATCCGCCACTCTTTGGCTTCCGTGTATGACAACCTGAGAGTGCAAAAGCGTAACATTGACGAACAGTATGACCTCTTCATAAGCAAACTTTCCAGTACGCCGACACAAGAACGGGTGCTCACCGACATGGAACGCCAACAAACGGTAAAGGCCACCCTTTATCAAATCTTGCTGCAAAAGCGTGAAGAAAACGCCATCTCGCTGGCTTCCACCGTGGACAAGGCACAAGTCATCGATGCCCCGGAAAGCACCATACGCCCCATTTCCCCCAAGAAAAAACTCATCGCCCTCATTGCCTTGGTGATGGGCGTGGGCATTCCCGTCGGGATAATTTATCTGCGCAACTTGCTGCGTTACCGCATCGAAGGACGCAACGACCTCGAGAAATTGACCGACATTCCTTTGTTGGGCGACATCTTTACGTCGAAGAAAGTGGAGGACGGCAAACGTGCTATCGTCGTGCAGGAAAACACCAACGACATCATGGAAGAAGCATTCCGCAATGTGAGGGTGCAGTTGGGCTTCGTTATGAAGAAGTCCGAGAAAGTGCTGATTTGCACATCCATGATTCCCGGAGAAGGAAAGACGTTCGTCTCCACCAACCTGGCCATGAGCATGGCATTGATGGGACGGAAAGTGTTGGTCGTGGGGCTTGACATCCGCAAACCGCGCCTGGCACGGCTGTTCGGGCTGCAAACAGGCAGCCAGGGCATCACGGCATACTTGGCAGGCGACGAAGCGTCCGATGACTTCCTGAAAGAACAAATCTTCCACTCCGGAATCCATGACAACTTAGACGTGCTTCCGGCAGGATTGGTTCCTCCTAACCCGGGCGAACTGGTTTCTTCAGACCGCTTGGACGATGCGTTCGCGCGCTTGCGCAAATGGTATGACATGATTATCGTGGACACCCCGCCAATCGGGGCGGTCAGCGACACCCTCCTTTTGGGACGAATCGCCGATGCGACTATAGTCATATGCCGTTGCGACTATTCGCTCAAACGAAACTTTGCCATCGTCAACCAAATCCACAATGAACAGAAGTTGCCGAAGATAAGCCTCGTGCTCAACGGCGTGGATTTGCAACAACGCAAATATGGCTACTACTACGGTGTCGGGAAGTATGGCACATACGGTGGACATTATGGCTCGTATGGCACATACGGCTACGGACAATACGGCATAGACTCCAATGCGAACAAGAAGAAAAAACACGCATCGGCCACACCCCAAAAAGGACGTTTCATCCGCGAAGACCGCATTGAAGACAATTAATCATTGAATAATCACCTAAGCATCGCCCCCGCACGTTTCCCCGTGACGGGGGCGATTGGCTAACGACCCACTATAAAAACACACTAGTAAGCCCGCATTGCTGCTACCTCCCCTATGAAAAAAATTTCAGAGCCTGAAACACCCAGTTTCAGAGCCTGAAACACCCAGTTTCAGAGCCTGAAACACCCAGTTTCAGAGCCTGAAACACCCAGTTTCAAGGCCTGGAACACCCAGTTTCAAACGTCTGGAACACCCAAACTGCAAAAAAACGACAAAAGAAAGCAGAAATACAGGCAGCCACACAAATTACAATCTGTCATATCTGCAACTCCTTCCACTTCCGATTCTGCCAACAAAGCCCCCAAGCATCATATATGCGCACACAACAGCCACACCTAAAAGGTTTTATAAGGAATAAGGGAACTAACAAAAAACGCGAATCCGCAATTCAAAAGGCGCGCACACATATAATCCCACTACCAAATGGCAACTCAAACGCGCAAACCACAAAAAAAACAGAAAATGATATGAAAACTATTTAATAAACCCACCGTATTGCGATATAATATATATATTTGCAACGAATACAAATGTGTGATACAACTATTTTATTTCAAAAAAGACCTGATTATGAAGAAGCTAAAAAACGAAAAAGGTAAAAAGAAGTACGTAATTCCTCAAGTAAGAGTAACTCAAATGGACACGGTGCGATTCTTCGCTTCGTCCGGAAAAGCCCCTAATGACTTCGAAGACGGAGGCTATTATGGCCGGGGAAGCATGCCAACAAACATTTGGGATTAAAGTCCCACATAGCCAAACAATTATTCACTTTACACACACAATCAAATGAAAAAAATAGGAAAAATCATACCTCTCTTGCTGCTGGCCGGACTGGCTGGATGCCAAGAAGAGCTGGACGAACTGCAACCGGCACCCCAGGAAAAGCCCGCCGGACTGCTATTCAAGGGCACCATGCCCGGCACATCGCCCAAAAACCGGGCTTACGTGGACGAATCAGGCGGTTTCTTTTGGAACGCGGCAGACACCGTATATGTCATTGACAGCTTCTACAACAGCTACGGTGCCATGTTCACGGCCAATTTCAGTGCCTCGCCCGAATCGGAAGGACAAAAAACAGCAGTGTTCCAATACGACATGGCGAACGCTGACCCGAATGACATGAACATCTTCCTGATAGACTACCTGCTGCACACGGCAAAGGACTACAGCGCATTCTATCCAACGCCGCACCACCGGGGAGACGATGCCAAACTTGGAGGATACTACGAATACAGAATCCCTTCAACCCAAATACAGGAAGGCACCACAAGCCGCCACCTGGGCCGCTACATGCTGATGACCTCGGGGCGGGTGGACATCCCCCGGGACGGAACGGGAGAAGGCGGGCTGACGCAAGATGGCGGATTCGTGAGACTGCCCGACTTCAGCCTGACCCACCGCACCAGCCTGGTCAAATTCAGGGTGTTAAATCGCCAGTTGAACCCCATCGAAGTGAAGCGCATCCGTATCAACGCACGGAAAAAAGACGGCAGCACGGCTTACTTCCTGCCTTCATGTGCCTATTACGTGGCCCGCGATAGCGTGGATTTACGCTCACAAGGAGCATACGGCACACTGACAGTAGAACTACAAGACAAAGGCACCGCACATTGCACCGTTCCGGGACAGGGCATCCTTTCGGCCTATGCCGCCTTGTTGCCAAACACCACCGAAGGCGTGGAGTTCACCTTCGAAGTGGAAACCACGGACGCCCTGTACAAGACTTTGGCGTTCCCTGGCGACCAAATCCGCAACCGACGCTTCGAAGCCGGCACCTACTACACCTTCGAACTGTTGGTGGACCACGGTCTCAACGTGCAAGGCTGGGAAGAAGACCGGCTGGACAACATCCAATTCGGCCAAGACGCTTTTTCAGTAAGCCCCGCCGCCCCCGTACTGCCACTGGAAGGCGGGCAAACCACCTTGCAGGTGTCTTCCACCCACAGCGGGGGCTGGACACTCGCCGAATGCCCGTCGTGGCTGGAAGTCGATGCCACGTCGGCACCGCAAGGCACCACCCACATCCGGCTCTCGGCCCCGGCCACCATGGCCGAGCGGAGCGGCACACTCTGCTTCGCCTCCGGCAACCTTCGGAAATGGCTCACCGTGCGCCAAACAGCCGTGACCATCACGGCTGACGATGCCCTCCACATCGCGGCCGACGAAATCAATGCCCCGCAAGTGTTGCGCATCCTGCAAGACAATGAGCCGGCATCGGTGTATTGCGACCCCAACCAGCGCAGCTTCAACACCTCGGAACCGTTGCAAGTGAACGTGGAGGAAGGGAAGCTGCACCTCCGCTTCTACTCGCCGCGCAAACTGGAAAACGTGGAAATCTGGGCCAAGATGCCCGACCTTTCAGAAGAAGAGTTCCTGCTGGCACGGTTCGAGGAAGTGCCGCCGTTCATCGACTTCTACAAGGAGCTGCCTTTCCTCACCCGTGATTGCACCTTCAAGACCCTCTCGGGCAAATCGGTGACCATCCGCCGGAATCCGTACTTCCCCGACGGAATGCTCTCGCTCCGCGCCGCGTCCTACTGCGACTACTGGCGCAAGCTGCAACAAATCAAACACGGATGGACCATTTCCTTCAGCCTTTATGGCGGCGACCCCACCAAACCCGACGGCGGCCCCAGCCCGAACTGGATAGGCATACGCCCCGTGCACTGCCGCGAAGCGGTGGCCTTGTTCCTGAACATCGGTTACCTCACCGACATGAAGGAACACGAAGCCCTCATCCGAGCCAACGAGCACCTGCTCTACGGGAACGGCGGCACGGGAGACCCTGTGACGGCCGACCGTGTGCTGTCGCAAATGAAAGCCGCACACAACCTCAAGGTGGGACTGGTATCACCCAAGCATGCAGCCGGACTGGGTGGCCCCGGAGTGTTCGGGCTCGACCAAATGCGCTGGCTGAACTACAACACCGAATGGGGAGCCGCCACCGTCATGTTCCATGAGTTGGGACACGTGCTGGGCTACAACCACACCAGCAGCTTCACCAACGGGCCGTGGGCGCATCAACTGATGAGCAACTTCTACCTGGAACACCTGCCGGAGTTCCCGATCGACTCTCCCGACTATCTAGACAGCAAAAACAATCCTAACCTGTATAAATAAGAAGAGAATATGAACATACAACACATCTATCACAGATACCTGGCACCGCTGTGCCTGACGGCCGGCCTGCTTCTCCTTGCAGCCTGCCAGGCCGACGACATGCCGGCACCAACTTTCACAGAAGGAAATGCCGTCACCTTCGAACTGGACATCCCACAGGCCGAGACCGCCACGCCACAGAGCCGCGCCACGGCAGTGACTCGGGCAAATGCCATTCAAACATTAGACGTGCTGGCCTTTGACACCAATGGCAACTTCCGCCACCACTATCCCGCCGGCGAACTATACACCATCGACGGGGGCGGGAAATGGCTCTACCGGCTTCCCTTAACCCAATCCGAAGCACAAGGGCTGCGTTTCGTCTTTTTCGCCAACCTGCAGGACGAAGTGGCACAAGCTTTGCAAGAAGGACGCATCGGGCAAAAAGACGACTTGTACCGGGAGGTTGCCTTCCAAAACACGGACTGGGCAAGAAATACCGCACCATACCCCATGTGGGGCGAAACACCGGAAGCCTATGACTGTTCCGCGGCCGGCCAATCGCTGAACCGCGTGTCAATGCTCCGCGCCGTATCGACCATCGACGTGGTGCTGAACGGAAATGCCACGGAAGCCTTCGGACTGCCCAATTTCAAGCTGGCTTGCGTAAAGGTGTGCGACGTGCCACTCAAAGGCTATGCCGCCCCTGCCCCCGGACATTTCGAATGGGTCAAAAGACAAACAAACGCACAAGTGCGCAACGAATATGTAGTGAAGACAGCCACCGTGGTGGCGGACAGCGAACTGATGTCGTTCCAAACAGAAGGCACGGCGGCAACCAACGCCATACGGGGCAAAATCATCGTGCCGGAATCGGACGCTGACGGCACATGGCACACCACGTTCCTCGTCGGCGGATACTACGGACAGGAAAACCGGATCTCATGGTACCGGGTGAACTTTTCCGAACAAGACGAGGCGACAGGGCTGCTGCGAGCGGCCGACCTGTTACGCAACAAGCATTACATCCTGAACATCACCCGGGTGACCCAAGCGGGATATGACACGCCCGAGGACGCCTACGCCCACCAAACGGAAAACATCCACGCCACATTGGAATTGCGCCCGGATGCCGGGGATCTGAACCATGTGGCGTATAACACGGAGGACTATCTGGCCACAGACAAGGCGGAACTGCACGTGGCCGCAGGGAAGAGCGACCAGTTGCAGGTGCTGACCTCGTTCGACGAAGGATGGATGCTGACGGGCATGCCCGAATGGCTGGAAGTGTCGGCCACACAAGGCGCACCGGGCATCCAATCCGCCCTCACCTTCAGCCTGAAAGACGGCCATGCGACAGAAGACGAAGAGGCCGCCACAGTGCGGCTACGTGCCGGTAGCCTGGAACTGTCCGTGAAAGTCATGCCCGGCGAGAACGGGGTGATTGAATACGAAACACCATACGTCAAGGAGGTGCTGCAAGCCGCCGACTTCGGATTTCCCGACGGCGGATTCGTGCCGGGCGGCGGAATGGCCTTCCTGCAGGGGCGCTACCTGATTGCAGCCAACAACCATGCCGGACAGGCCGGAGAATCTGCACCCGCTTCGCCCTGCATACTGATTTACGACATGACGCAGAAACAAGTCGTGGCAACCATCTCGGAATGGACTTCCGGCGGACAAGCCCTGGATTTCCGCGGTACGGACGACAAACCGGACTACATCGACGACGTGGCCGTGGACGAAGCCCGGCACCGCCTCTACGTGGTGCGCCGCCAGTCGTGTGTCGAGGTATTCGACATTTCGAACCCGGCACAACCCACATACGTCACCCGCATCGGGAAATGGGGCGAGGCCGCAGCCTACACGCAGAACCGCCTGAGCGGAAGCGGCGCGGTGCTTGCCACGGAACACTACTTGCTGGTGCGCGACGACATGAGCCTGGACACCTATTTATATAAAGACCTCACAGCGGAAAACTTCCAGGAAGTCACTTGCGTGACCCGCGACAACCAAAAGATGACCCACTCCGGCCACCAACCGGCACAGTGGGCCGTGGATCCTGTGGATGGCAACATCTACCTGACGGCCTACGACAACAACTTCCGTGGCATCTACGGCATCGACCCGTCTCGTGCAGACGACTATGTGGCCAAAGGGCAATACTGGAAACAACAGGACCTGCGCGACCGCGCCCTTCCCTTGGACTACCAGCCCACAGGCCTGCTCGTAACCTCCCGCAAAGTATATGTCACCCACCAAGACGGTTCGCTGGACGTGTTCAGCCGGAGAGTACTGGCAGAAGCTCCCGCCGCGACCCGCCGCACCGTGCCGGAAAAGGCGGAAACCACCGTCAACCTGCGCACCACGACAGGCCGGCATGGGAAACTGCAGAAAATCTATCAAGACCCGAACGACACGGAAAGCTTTTGGAGCATCGACCTCACGAACCATACCCTCGTGCGGCTGAACATGTACCGCACCAGCGTGGAAATACGTCCATAAAATGAAAGCAAGCAAGGGGGGATTGACGTCCCCCCTTGTTTGCATACACTGTGCCGGATTAAGCTCATTCAATCCATTTGCAAGAAAATCCACTTGCCTATCCGTTACAAACAATTATAGGCATATTTCCAACCCGTCGTAAGCCAAAAATACGCCTTCCGGAAGATAAGTCTCCTCCACGGCATGCAAGTCTATGTGATGGCTCATGTGCACCAAATACGTGCGGGGCACTTCGAGACGGCGCGAGAACGCGCAGGCGTCTTCTATCGTCTGATGTGAAAAATGAGGCTCATGGCGCAACCCGTTCACGACCAGCACATCCAACCCACACAAATATTCCAATTCCGTGTCGGCAATAGTCTTCATGTCCGTGATATAAGCCATGTTGCCCACCCGGAAACCCAAAATGGGCAATCGCGCATGCATAACTTCCACAGGAGTGACGCGGACATCCCCCACAGTGAAAGCCTCATGCGGACGCGCGGCATGCAGCTGCAGCATGGGCACACCGGGATACTTATGCTCCACAAAACAATAAGGCAGGCTTTGGCGCAACTGGTCGCCCGTGCGTGGCGAGGCATAAAGGTCCACATCGCCAAACAACCCAAAAGGCCTCAGGTCGTCTATCCCGCCCACATGGTCGTAATGCTCATGGGTGAGCAGCACCGCATCAATGCGCCGGAAGTCATGGAGCAATATCTGTTGCCGGAAGTCCGGGCCACAATCCAGCAAAATCCTCGCCCGCCCCGTTTCCACCAACAAGGACGTGCGCAAACGCTTGTCGCGCGGATCCGTGCTGCGGCACACTTTGCACTTGCAACCGATTTGCGGCACCCCCGTGCTCGTCCCCGTGCCCAAAAATGTGATTTTCATTCCTTATTTTCCTATCATGTTCACTTCAGGACAAAGTTCAATGCCGAACCTTTCCCGCACGTCAGAACGGACAGCCTCACAAAGCCGCAAAATGTCCTGTCCCGTGGCTCCGCCCAAATTTACCAACACCAAAGCCTGCTTGTCGTGTACCGCCGCAGGCCCCAGCGCACGGCCTTTCCACCCACATTGTTCTATAAGCCATCCGGCCGGAATCTTCACATTCCCTTCGCCCGCCTCATAATGAGGCACAGCGGGAAACTCATCACAAATGCGTTCATACACGCTACGCTCCACCACTGGGTTCATGAAAAAGCTTCCGGCATTTCCCTGTACTTTTGGATCCGGCAGTTTAGCCTGGCGGATAGAAATGATGGCATCCCTGAGTTGTTGTGGTGTCACACGTTCAGGCTCCACACCTGCCAACCGGAGGGCATCGCGCACCCCGCCATACTCCAAATCGGGAGAAAAACGGCGCGAAAGCGTCATGCGTACATGCGTCACGGCATACCGGCCACGCAAATCCGTCTTGAAAACACTTTTCCGGTAGGCATAACCGCATTCCGCCACATCGAACACGCGCACGGCTCCCGTCCGCAAATCCACCGTTTCCACAGCCGTAATCACATCCTTTGCCTCAGCCCCGTAGGCACCGATGTTCTGTACCGCTGCCGCGCCGACCTCGCCGGGAATCAAGGAAAGATTTTCCAGCCCGTGCCAACCGTGCGCCACACAATGTGCCACCAAAGCGTCCCAAACGACACCCGCCCCCACGCGGAGCTTGACAGTTTCACCCCCACACTCCTCAACATCTATTCCTCTGATGGCAGAATGAAGCACCAGCCCGTCGAAATCGGAAAGAAACAGCAAGTTGCTCCCCGCACCTACATGCAACACCTCCGCGCCACAAGCTTCACGCCGCACCACGGCCCGCAATTCGTCCACCACGCCATACTCCACGAAATGAGCCGCCTTGGCCTTAATGCCGAACGTATTGGACACAGGATAATCAAACTCGTCTCTCATCACACACCCTCCTTAATTTTCATACGACACCAATTTCCAGTTCCCGCCTCGCCTGCGGAAAGTCAGAATATCCATCAAACCATTTGAAATACCCTGTTTGACCAATATCATGCGTCTCGGGTCATCGTATGTCTGCCCATAACGGATATTCGTCAGTCTCCCCGCAGGCAACTGGGGTTTGAAGGCATCCCATTGCTCATGGTCCAAAGTGCCTTCAATCATGCTGAAATCATCGTCGGGGTCGGCCGTGACATAACGCAAAGGGTCCGCCACGCTCCGCGACTGGAAATCGGCATCCTCCACAAAACGCACGTAGAAGTCCATGAAATCAGCCAACGGCGACTCCACAATCGGCTGCACGGTTTCCTCCACAAGCATCCACTTCCCTTCCCTGCGTTCGAAATGGAAGGTCTTGAACTTGCGCTTTTCCATATCTATCCATTCCATGTCCACGTGTTCCAAGTCTGTGCGTTTCTCCATTTCCATCTGCTCCTCATTGTTGAAGAACACCGTATAATAATCGTAATGGGCAAACAAATTCTCATGCCGCCAGTCTTCCTGGTCAATCCACGAAGTGTCACCATGCACAACCACGGGCAAGGGGAATCCCACCCGGCTGGCTTGGAACTTGCGCAACCTGGAAAATTCAAAAACAAAGTCATCGAAAAGTTCATCAGCATTAGCCGGAAGTTCTTCCTCTTCCATCTCCGGCTCGGGAAACAACAACAAGGAATCGGATGATGCCTCATCCACCGAATCCGAAACGTTCTCCACCGAATAGTCCACTTCGGAAACCACCCTCTTACGGTCGCAGGAAGCCAGCATGGCACCCAGCAACATGCACCACACAATTTTTTTCCTCATACTAACGCAGGATACAAACCTTTTAAAAACATGCAAAAGTACAACTTTTATCCATAAAACGCACAAAGTTTTGAGGATAAATGATTACCTTTGCAAGGTTTTTTTAGAGAACAAACTTTCTAGGTATGATAGACAAAATAGAAGAACTGCTAAAAGAAGTGGAAAAATTGCAGGCCGCCGACGCCAAGGAAGCGGAAGCACTGCGCATCAAATACTTGGGTAAAAAAGGCATCATCAACGACCTGATGGCCGATTTCAGGAATGTGCCGGCCGACCAAAAGAAGGAAGTAGGCATGAAGCTGAACGAGCTGAAGAACAAAGCCCAAGAGAAAATCAATGCGCTGAAGGAAGCCGCCAGCGCACAAGACCATTTGGCCGACGACCTAGACCTGACGCGCACGGCTTACCCCATCGCGCTGGGCACACGCCATCCGCTCACCATCGTCAAGAATGAAATCGTGGACATCTTCTCGCGCTTGGGATTCACGCTGGCCGAAGGCCCCGAAGTGGAAGACGACTGGCACGTGTATTCCTCCATGAATTTCGCCGACGACCATCCGGCGCGAGACATGCAGGACACATTTTTCGTGGAAGCCCATCCCGACATCGTGCTCCGCTCGCATACTTCCTCGGTGCAAGCCCGTGTCATGGAACGCCAACAGCCGCCCATCCGCGTGATTTGCCCGGGACGTGTGTATCGCAATGAAGCCATCTCGGCGCGTGCCCACTGTTTCTTCCACCAAGTGGAAGGCCTCTACGTGGACCGCAACGTCTCGTTCACTGACCTGAAGCAAGTGCTATTGCTCTTTGCCCAGGAAATGTTCGGCAAGGAGACCAAGATACGCCTCCGCCCCTCCTACTTCCCGTTCACGGAACCCTCGGCCGAAATGGACATCAGTTGCGACATCTGCGGCGGCAAGGGCTGCTCGTTCTGCAAACACACAGGATGGGTGGAAATCCTCGGTTGCGGCATGGTGGATCCCGCCGTACTCGACGCCAACGGCATTGACAGTAAAATTTATACCGGATACGCCTTCGGCATGGGCATCGAACGCATCACCAATTTGAAATACAAAGTGAAAGACTTGCGCATGTTCTCGGAAAACGACTTGCGCTTCTTGGAAGAATTTAAATCCGCCAACTAATGGTGGAACCCAAACTGGTCACACGCAGTTTTGTTTGCATACTGGCAGCCAATTTCCTACTTTACTTCGGATTTTGGCTGCTTGTTCCTGTCTTGCCCTTTTACCTGAAAGAGACATTCTCATGCGGCGAAGCGGCCATCGGCACCATCCTGAGCTGTTACACCGTGTCGGCCCTTTGCACCCGCCCTTTCATGGGCTACCTCTACGACGGCTTCGCGCGTAAACCTATATATATAGCGGCCTACTTCCTCTTCACGGCCATCTTCCTGGGCTACGTACTGGCCGGATTACTCGCTGTGTTCATTATGCTGCGCGTGTTGCATGGCATCGCCTTCGGCACTGTGACCGTGGGCGGCAACACGCTGGTCATAGACATCACTCCCTCCAGCCGGCGTGGCGAAGCCCTTGGCTACTACGGACTAACGAACAACATCGCCATGAGCATCGGCCCCATGACAGGACTGTTTCTCCACGACTCCCACCTGAGCTACGGACACATCTTCAGCATCGGCCTGCTGACCTGTTTCCTCGGTTTCCTTTGCGCCTTGTGCGTCAAGGCTCCGCGCAAAACACCCGTCAAGCGACCTCCCGTCTCACTCGACCGCTTCATCCTGCTGAAAGGCATCCCTGCCGGCATTGCCCTGCTCCTCTTGTCCATCCCCTACGGCGCCACGACCAATTACGTGGCCGTCTATGCCCGCGAAATCGGGCTTGATGTGCCTACCGGATTTTTCTTCACGCTGATGGCCGTGGGCATGGGCGTAAGCCGCATCTTCGCAGGGAAATACGTGGACAAGGGCTATATCACCCAAATCATCTCCTACGGTTTTTATGTGGTCATCGCCGCTTTCTTCCTGCTCTCCTGCTGCTCCACGCTCATCGGCTACAGCCACGCCTGGTGCGCCTTCGCGTTCTATCTCGTTCCCTTTATGCTCGGTGTAGGCTTCGGCGTGATGTTCCCTGCCTACAACACGCTCTACGTCAACCTTGCGCCCAACAACCAGCGCGGAACCGCCACCAGCACCTACCTGACCTCGTGGGACATCGGCATCGGACTAGGCATCTCCACAGGCGGATACATCGCCGAGCACCTCGCATTCGATGCTGTTTATCTCTTTGGAAGCCTCCTGTGTGTGGTGTCCATGGTGTTTTTCAACCTTTACGTCAGCCCTCATTTCCACCGCAACAAAGTGCGCTAACCCTGGGGAAAGCCCAATATGGGATTTGCCATTATGTCAGAAAATCCATCTTTTCGTCCCTAAATGCGACCATAAAGCAACAAAACAGGAACAATTTCTTGATTTACGTCAATTTTTGCAGCCCTATCCGCAAAATTCAAACAAAAATTCTTGCGCGAAGCTTTTTTTGGCCATAACTTTGCAGTGTCAAAAGAAGAAAAGACAAACAAATTTGAAATACAATCCTCCTTAGGTAGAGGTTTTGAAAGGTAAAAAAGATTGTTTAATTAAAAGGTAAAAAGAAAATGATGACAACGAGTATTATGCTGTTTGCCGTAATACTTATGGCAACAGTGTTGATGGTGCTTTTCGCAGTAGTGGCTTTGACCAGCATGCACAAAGAGTCCAAACTGAACAAAGACTTTTTCATGTCGAGCACATCCATGTGGTTTGGCCCAGATCCAATGAGCCGTAACGCAACTTGCTGAACGGGACGGGCGTAAGCCCTTAAACAGGAACACTCAACTGATTCACATAATTAAATTTAAGGCAGAGAGCGGGAAGAAAGGGAGCATCCTTACTTCCCGCTCTCTATTTGAACAACGGCTTTGGATGGTACAAAATTATTCCACCACTTTGAAGCGGGCAAAGCGCAACAAAAGTTGCTTGGTACCGGTGTTTTTGAACTCCACTGTAGCTTTGGCATTCTCTCCGCTTCCTTCGACAGCCTTCACCACACCTAGCCCGAAACGCTCGTGTTCAATCAGCATACCTGCCTGCAAGGCACCGTATGCCCCCATAGAAGAAGGGGCCGGCTTAGACGCCCCCTGCGTTCCCGTACCGGACATACGGGAAACCCGTCCTAAGGGTTTTAATCCCGTGACCTTAGCAGTCACCGAAGCAACAGACGTGAATGGTTCCTCACGGCTTTCCCACAAACTGCGCCCAAAACGCTCCGATGCGCCCCTGCGGCTATCATCGGAGAAACGGGCGCGGCTACTTGCACCGGCCAATCTACCATTTCCTTGATCCATCACTACATACTTCGGGTCAATGTCTTGCAAGAAACGGCTCGGATTGCTGAATTCCGTCTGCCCGTAGCGGAACCGGCTCCGCGCGAAACTCAGGAAACAAAACTGTTCGGCACGGGTAATGGCCACATAGAAAAGCCTCCGCTCTTCCTCCAATTCCATTGGGCTATTACTTGACCGTGGACTAGGAAACAAATTCTCCTCCATGCCCACGATGAACACGGCCGGAAATTCCAGCCCCTTGGCCGAATGGATGGTCATGAGCGTCACCTTTCGGCTATCGTCCCCGTCGTCCTCGTCCAAGTCGCTCAACAGGGACACTTCCTGCAGGAACTCGCCAAGGCTTGCGTCCTGCCCGGCCTCTAAACGTCCTGCCACGAACTCCTGCACCCCGTTCAACAGCTCCTGAACGTTCTCCTGCCGGCTCATCCCCTCCGGGCTTGAATCCTGGTAAATGTCCTTCATCATACCACTTTCATGAATAATATGCTGGAGCATGAAGGCGGCATCCATCTTTTCCACTTGGCCAATGAATCCGCCCACGATTTCCGCGAAGACCTTCAACTTGGCCAATGTTCCTTTGCTGACAGCCAAGCCATACTCTTCCGGAGCCATCACCACATTCCACAGGCTGGTGTTACTCTCGGAAGCCGCGTCCTTGATTTTCCCCACCGTGGTCTGCCCTATCCCACGCGCCGGATAGTTCACTACCCGCTTAAAGGCTTCTTCATCGTGAGGGTTCACCGCCAGCCGGCAATAGGCAATCACGTCCTTTATCTCTTTCCGCTGATAAAACGACAAGCCCCCATAGATGCGGTAAGGCATGCCGCGCTTGCGCAACGCCTCTTCGAAAGTACGGCTCTGCGCATTCGTGCGGTAAAGGATGGCAAAGGCATCATAGTCCAACTTCGCCCGCCGATGCAATTCCGCAATCTTGTTCGCCACGATTTCGGCTTCCTCGATGTCGCTGTATGCGGCATAGACGCGTATGGGTTCACCCTCCTCCTTTTCGCTGAACACCTCTTTGGGTATCTGCCGCTCGTTGTGGCTAATCAGGCTGTTGGCAGCAGCCACTATGTTCTTCGTCGAACGATAGTTCTGTTCCAACTTGAAAATCCGCGCCCCGTCATATTGCCGTCTGAAAGTAAGAATGTTGTCTATGTTTGCGCCGCGAAAGCTGTAAATGCTTTGCGCGTCATCGCCCACCACGCACACCTTTTGCCTTTTGCGTGTCAGTTCCCAAACGATGCAATGCTGCGCATAGTTCGTGTCTTGGTATTCATCAACCAACACAAAATCAAACTTGTCGGCATAACGGCCACACACGTCTGGAAAATCTTTCAGCAAACAGAACGTATAAAACAGCAAATCGTCGAAATCCATGGCATCGGACTGCCTCAGGCGCGCCACATAGCGCAAATAAATATCGCCCGTCCTTGGAATCTTCGCCATCGCATCATATTGTTGGGTCTTTGCATCCGCCAAATAAGCTTCCGCCCCTATCAGACGGTTCTTGGCCTGGGATATATGCGCCGCCACGGTAGATGGTTTATAGACCTTATCATCCAGCCCCATTTCGCGGATAATCGTCTTCAACAAGTTCACGGAATCCGACTGGTCATAAATCGTGAAGCGGGAAGAAAAACCTATCTTGTCGGCTTCCATCCGCAAGATGCGCGAAAAAACGGAATGGAACGTGCCCATCCAAATCCCGCCCGCCAACTCCTTGCCCACCAGGCCGGCGATGCGTTCCTTCATCTCCCGCGCGGCCTTGTTCGTAAAAGTCAGTGCCAAGATATTCCAAGGCATCATGCCCTGTTGCAACAGATAAGCTATCTTATAGGTCAACACGCGCGTCTTCCCCGACCCTGCTCCCGCAATCACCAGCGACGGGCCGTCGTTATACTCCACAGCTTCGCGCTGCCTGTCATTCAAATCCTTCAATAAATCTCTTTCTACCATATTATTCCTTTAACCGATTCATAAACTTGCGGGCACTTCCCACATCCCGCACACATACGCAGACACCTTGAAAAGCCACACCGCCATCACGGTAATGAATATCCACACAGCATGCCGTCCGACTCCCCAATATAATACCGACAGGCATTCCCGCCACCCCCTCAGATGCCCGCACAACGAAGCATAAGCCATCAGGGAAAAGGTCAGCCCCATCGGGACACTTTGATAAAGCGCAATAAAGAAAGGGGAAGGATAGACCTGCCCCGTGACGCTAAGCAACACAGGCACAGGCCCCACGACAGACAAAAAGACCGCAACCATGAAAAACAAAAATAATCCGATGGAAAAGCCTAACGCCCGCCGTTGACGGTAGGTGAGATGAAAGCGGTTGGCAGAAAAGCCATCGCGCAACATTTCCCAAACGCCCGACCGTTCCACTGCACCAACCAGCACAATCAATGGAATCACGTATGCCAATGCCGGAGTGCAGAGGATGTCCTGCATGTGGGAACTATACCAACGTATGCCCTCCACCGACATCAGGTTTCCCCACGGCATTCCGACCGCACTTCCCAACCAAGACACAGGGAACCACAAAAAATGCAACGCCAACAAAGCCGCCAAGAGCCACGAAGCGAATGTTCCCGCCGTATGTTCCGTTTCCAATCTATTCTTCATCCGGTTCCAAATGTTCCAAGTCTATGATATGCAACTGAAGCGCCCTCACCACCAACCGCGTGGCATTGATTCCGCCTTGTTCGGAAGGCGAAAACAAACGCGAAGCCAAGTCGTTCTGCCGCTTCTCCAAACTTTTCACCCCGAACGGCATGCCACGCAAGTTGGTAATCATCTCTTTGGTGTAGCCCAAAGCCAAGTGACGCAGGAAACGTTCGTCATATTCATCAATCTCATAACGCAACAAGGCATCTTTATGCCGCCACTCCGTCTCCACAGTCTGCATGAAACGTTCCACAATGACTTTCAACGCAGGCTGGTTGAACACGTAATTCCGCCCTTCCATGACCTGGCACACATCCCAGCGCGTAATCAGTTCGCCGGCCTTCAGGATAATGCCGTTCGCTCCGGCCTTCAAGGCATCTGCCCAAAGGCGCTCGTTGAGGACTTCGCCCGTGAAAATCAGGATGCGCATGTCGGGAAACTTCTGTCTCACCTGCTTGCAAATGTCTATGCCCACGGTGGTAGAACCGCCCAGCCCCAAATCGAGCAACAGCAATTCCGGAACATGTTCCCGCAGCCGCGTCCACAACTCATCCTCGTTCATGGCCGTCCCGATGACTTCCGCCTCAGGGACTTCCGTGCGCAAGATTTCCAACGTGCCTTTCATCTCCAATTTTACGTCTTCCACGATGACTACCTTAAATGGCTTCATATCTATTTTCCTCCTTCATTCCTTGGTAAAGTAAACCACACCAGGCTCCCGCCATCGGCCGTGTGCCTGGCCTCAATGCGGCAACCGCAAAAATTATTCAACCGGTCTTGTTCCCTCATTGCTTCCTTGCATAATAGATAAGGATAATGTGCTTTTCCGGAATAGAACAAATCATCCGTTTCCCCGGACGGGAACGCATTCCACGAGGCCGAAAGGGAAAAACGCACAAAACGGCCGCTTGTTTCCAGGCGCAATCGCAGACAAAGGCCGTCTCCGTCCTCCCGACATCCGGACAACCATTCTTTGGTCAACGTCTCCAACAAGTATGCCATCAAGACTTTGTCGGCAGAGATACACACGTCATCCGTGCAAGCGTTTTCCCCATCCACATCTATCGCACATCCTTTGCGTCCTGCCATCCGGCTTGCATGACGATGCCATTCGTTGAAGACATCGGCCGGCCGGAGAACCATACACTTGAAATACGATGTTTCCACCTGACGGTCGGCTTGTGCGCAAAGCAAAGTATAAATCTCTTCATAATATGTCACGACCTCACGCAAATCGCCTATCCGTTCCGCCATGATGCCCTCCCCCCGGTTTTCCCGCATTCCGCGCACGATTTGCTTAATCCGGCTGGGATAATACATAGACTCGTGTTTGATAGAAGACAGGCAATTATCCAGAATCTGGTTTTGCACCCTCAGCCTAGACTCTTCAAACAAAGCGCGCCGCCTTTCTTCCTGCGCCGCCTCCACGTCGGTCTGCTCCATCCCGCGCAACACCACAGTCTCATAAAGCATGATAGAAAGATAAGTCACCACATAACGCTCAAAAATGAAATCTTCCTTCCTCATGCGATAGTCTCCATAATCCATAGATATGGCTCCGATACACAACGTGCCGCCTTCCGTCCCCTTCCGCAATAATAAAGGATAGGCATGGACATTGACTGCCGGGTCTGCCACCACCTCCTCTGCCTGACAAGCCTGTTCCATCAGGCCGTCCATCTCCGGCACGTTGTCCCCCACAAAAACACTCCGGCCTTTGTGCTCCCGTTCCGGACGCAATAAAAGCCCTATGCCATTGATGTTGTGCAGTTCTCCCAAACCAGACAAGACCACAGAAAGCATCCGGCATACCAACCCGTCTTTATCATCGCCCAGGGCACTTCCGTTTCCGGCCACGCCCAACAACGAACGGTTGACCTCAAGCACCTGCATGACATTGAAACGGAACAAGATGCGACGCCGGAAATAGACCACGTATGCCGACAAGGCAAACAAAGAAACCAACAACACCAACAAGACAATGCCCATGTTCAGGGACGACCTGGCCTTGCGCTGCTGAAGATAGAAATCTTCCAACGAGCTGTCCTTCGTGAGCAACTTATATAAATGAGAAAACTGGAAATTATTGAATCCATATACATCCCATCGGCGGAGTGCCAAAGCGGCAATGGCCACTTCGTTGCGGAGCCCCATAATCAAATGATAGTCGGCCTTCACGCCCGCAGCCCACCATTTCAGTTCCTCTTCCCCGCCCCCGTCCGTTGTCAGGTGCTCGTCCCGGCACGAAGCAGGAAGCGACGTGGCATAATAGGCATTAATCATGCAGAAAGCAGTGTCGGCCATTCGGATGCCCCGCGCATAATCCCCGTCGATGTTGGCAAAATAAACAGAATCCGCATACGATGCCGCCTTTTGTAAACCATCCGCATGGGATTCCCCATATCCACCCCATGCCAACACCGCGCATACGGACATGCGCAACACCCCCTTGGGCAGACGGAATGAGAAACGGCTTCCCTCGCCCAAACGGCTTTCCACATGGAAACGGCACACTTGGAACGGGCCGCCCGACTTGCGGTATTTTTCAATAATCCCCTTGCAGTTCAACAGGCCGAAGCCATGCCCCTTTTGTGAAACCGAACCGCCATGGACACCTATTCTGGATGCATCATAAACTTTCGAAGAACGTATCATCTCCACATCTTCATCCGAAAGCCCGCAACCGGTATCGGTCACCGAAACTTCAACCGCATCTGCCAATTCCTCAGCCTTCACTTCCACCAGGCCGCCTGCCGGAGTAAACTTACGGGCATTGTCGGCCAAAGTGTGCAGCATGAAAAACGTCAACGCCTTGTCGGCCTTCACCAAAAGAGATGTCGGATGAATCCGCAATATGACGCCCTTTCTGCGGAACATCAGTTCGCCACGCGCCAGTAAGTCGAACAACGATTGCAAAGGAAAACTCTCGACCGCGAGTGCCAGTTCTCCACGGTTCAGGCGGATCCATTCTGTCAACACGTCGTTGTGGCGGTTAATCTCATCGGCCAGTTCTTCCACATATTCCAACGTCCCGGTAGCTGTGCCTGCCCGTCCCAAGCTGTCCACGGCATGCAGGATGCGCCCGATTAGCGGAGTCACATCGTGTACCAACGCCACTTTTGCACGTTTCCCTATATTTTCCCGTTTATCCTGCTCCGTGCGCAGGTTGACCTTGGCGATTTCGTCATGGATATGCCGGCACTCTTCGTCCGACTCCCCCGAAAGTGTACGGTTCTTCTCCGCCCAGGCGAGATAGGGGCGCAGGACATCTTCCAAAATCCGTTTTTCCTTTTTCATCCACGGATATATCTCAAATGCCATGGCCGCACCGTTCCCCGAAGTCCTTGAAGCCACTTCCATAAACCAACGTGACATGTCGTCCAACAACTGATGTTGGCGCATGTCGCGCTTCCGCCATTTGCGGGCGTAGAGAATCAAAAAAACAGAGAACATCAAAGCCAACACAACCACCGCCTGCAAAGCGACCCTCAAGGCACGGTTATCCCGTTCTGCGGCATGTACCCGGCTTTCCAAAGAGCGGTCTTGCCGCGTGAAGTCCAACAAATCCAAATAAGCATTACGGTTATAATCAGATGCGGGCTTGTCGTCCAACGCACTGTAGGTCAAACTTAACTGTTCGCGCACCGCCATCACCAGGCCCGGCACGGTTTGTGTGTCGGACGCTTTAGCCCAGACAATCCCCGCAGGGTCCCCACCCGAATCGTCATACGTTTTTAACAGCTCCTTGTCGTTGGGATAATATTTCCGGTGATGTTCGTTCAAGAGTGCAATCACATGCCCGTATTCCTCTAGCGCAAAAACATAATCCTCCAAAGAGAACGCCACGCCCCCCAAAACCAGGCGCGCTTCCGCTTCAAGCCACAGGCTACCGAACCCCAAGGCTTGCTCCAGGCCGGTTTCGGCCATCTCCAACGGGAGCTGCAAGTTGCATCCAGCTTCTTCTGTGCTTTCCACCGAAAATAAATGGCACAAATAATCCAGCTCTGCCGCCCGGTTGTTTTCAATAATCCCGCAAATCCACGTGTCGGACAACATTTCCGCCAAGGCCAATTCCGCCTTGACCTCAAAATAAGGATAACCATAATGGGTCGCCAAGGAATACACGGTCAGGTAGCTGTCGAAAGCCGCCAACGTCTGTTCCACGTCTTCCCACATCCTGCCCTGGCCGGCCATGACGCCATTCAGATACCAATAGAGCGACAACAACGCTTTGTCGCGACGGATATGCCCCTCGGTATCGACTGCCGCCAACGCGCCCTGTGCCTCGTTTTCCTGCAACAATTGCGTGTGGTAAGCCGCCTGTGCCAAATAAAAAAAGGTTGTGGCACGTTCCGTCCGCGACTTTCCGCGCCCTTCCTCTCCCGCGCCCTCGTCCGTTATCCGCTTCAGATGCCGCATGGCACGGTCGGAATGGTCGAAGAAAGCCTTGTTTTGCGCACTCCGTTGGCAAATCCACATCATTCCCACTTCGGCCGCGAACAATTCTATTTCATTATGGGTGGATTTCAAGATGCGTCCATACAACTTTTCGCATTGCCCGAAATCCATCTTCAAGAGACACACATACATCTGATGGTTCAATGCCTCACACAATCCGCTGACATACCCTTCCGCAGCCTGTTCCGCCTGCAACGCGCATGCCTGTGCACTATCCGGAGCCACGAACATCCACTCCGCGGCCATATCATTCAACGAATCCACAAGCGTGACTTGCCCGTCGCCGGGCAGCATCTTCCCGACACGGCACCACACGCCCCATCCCCCGGCGACAATCAAGACCGCGGCCAAGGCAAAGACAAGAATGAACCTCCTTCGGCGCAAATCAAGAAAGTCCCACGATTTCACCGTTTACCACGTCGATGTGTTCTGCCTGCGGATGCCGGGGAAGTCCAGGCATGCGCATAATATCGCCGGCCACCAACACGACCATTTCCGCCCCGAAATTGGGCACTACCTCGCGGATATGGATTTTGAAACCCGTCGGTACGCCATAGGCATGCGCGTCGGCCGAGAAGGAATATTGCGTTTTGGCTATGCACACCGGGAATTTTTCCGCACCTAAATGGCGGATGCGTTCCAACGTGCGCCGTGCCGAAGCCGAGAATGTCACTCCGGCAGCTCCATATATGTCACGCGCCACCTTTTCCGCTTTCACCTCTATGTCGTCATCGTCGGCATAAGTGAACGCCAACGGGCCGGAAGGCCTGTTTTCAATCGTATCCACCACGAGCCTGGCCAGTTCTTCCGCCCCACGCCCGCCTTCTGAATAAGCACTGTTCACGGCAAAGCCCACGCCCAACGCTTCGCAATGCGCACGGCACATTGCTATTTCTTCGTCCGTGTCCGTGTCGTAACGGTTAAAGCAAACCACCACGCTTTGGCCGAACGACTGTATGTTGTGCACGTGCCTGTCTAAGTTGGCAAATCCCCGGCGCAATCCCTCCGCCTCAGGCAGCCCTATTTGTTCCAATGCCACTCCGCCATGCATCTTCAATCCGCGCGTTGTGGCCACGATGACAGTCAGGCGCGGTTGCAGTCCGGCTTTGCGGCATTTGATATTGAAAAACTTTTCCGCGCCCAAGTCGGCACCGAATCCGGCCTCCGTCACTACGTAATCCGCATACGTCATGGCCAGTTTCGTGGCCACGACGGAATTACAGCCATGGGCAATGTTGGCAAACGGGCCGCCATGCACGATGGCAGGCGTGTTTTCCGTTGTTTGCACCAGGTTGGGATGCAAGGCGTCTTTCAGCAGTGCGCAAATCGCGCCCGCCACGCCCATGTCCTTCACCCGGAAAGGTTTCCCGTCGATAGTCGTGCCCAACAATATGTTTTCTATCCTGCGCCGCAAGTCGTCCCCGTCTTTGGCCAAGCACAAGATGGCCATGATTTCAGACGCCGGGGTAATATCAAAACCGCTTTCCATCATCACACCGTTGGTCTTGACCCCCAATCCGGTCACGATATAGCGCAGGTTACGGTCGTTCACGTCCAGCACACGCTTCCACAACACCTCCTTCATGGCAAATCCCTCGTCGCGATGCTGGTAAATATAATTATCCAGCAATGCCGCAATCATATTGTGTGCCGAAGTGATGGCATGAAAATCGCCAGTGAAATGCAAGTTGATGCGCTCCATCGGCAACACCTGCGCATAGCCTCCGCCCGCCGCGCCGCCTTTCAACCCGAAGCATGGGCCAAGCGAAGGTTCGCGCAAAGCCACGATGTTCCGTTTCCCCAAACGGCTTAATCCCAGCGCAAGCCCGATGGACACCGTAGGCTTGCCGATGCCGGCCTTCGTCGGCGTGATGGCCGTCACCAATATCAGATTGCTCTTCCTTGCCTGTTCCTCGTCAATCAGGGTGTTCGGGACTTTGGCAATGTGTTTCCCATAATGTTCCAACTCCTCCAATGGAATCCGGACCATCTTCGCAATGTTTTCTATCGGCTCCAGCCTGCATCCATGGGCTATCTCGATGTCGCTTTTCATTTCTTTCTCAACTAAAGTATGTATTTAATAAAAAGCAAAGTTAATAAAATTAATGTTATGCCCCACCATCTTTCCTCGGATATTATCCGCCGGCAGGCGCCCGCCAACAAAAGGCCAACAAGTTTCCAAACAAATATTACCCTTCCCGCCAATCCGGCGGAAAGGGTATCCATTCTCTATTTCCTGTTTTTTCCTTATTTCAATTCCAATGCCACGATGCTCATGGGAGGCACCTTCACCACGAGCTTGCCTTTCGACACTTTCGCATCCTTAAACCCGGCGGGTTTCACCACGTCAGGCTGTTCAAAAGTGTTCTTGTCGGAAATCTGCTTGCAGGTCAGTATTTGTCCCGAAACGGCATTCACGCCAAGTCCGGCCAAATCCACAGTGACTTCATTCGCCTTCTCCAAATCCACATTGGACAAAGAGATATGCACCGTGCCGTCTTTAGCCCGCGAAGCCGTGGCGCCCAGCAACGGCAGGGTGCGCTGTCCGCCGTCGCGCCCCATCTGTGCCCTTACCTGCTTGGTGGCGCACAACACGTCCAAAGGCAAATAAGTGGCATCCTGGTGCACATTGTACATTTGGAACACGTAATAAGTCGGGGTGAGCACCATCTTGTCGTCTTTCGTCAGGATCATGCTCTGCAACACGTTGGCCACTTGCGCGATGTTGGCCATCTTGATGCGGTCGGTGTATTTGTGGAACACATTCAGCGACAGCGCGGCCACAAAAGCGTCGCGCATGGTGTTCTGCTGATAAAGGTGTCCCTTGATGGTACCAGGCTCCTCGTCCCACCAGGTTCCCCATTCGTCCACCATCAATGCCACCCGTTTCTGCGGGTCGTACTCGTCCATGATCCGCATGTGTTCAAGGATGCAGTTCTCAATGTCGAGGCACTTGCCCATCGTCCAATAATAATCTTCCGTGGAAAAATCCGTGGCCGAGCCCTTGCTGCCTGTCCAACCGGCCACGGTGTAATAATGCAACGAAAGGCCATTCATGAAATTGCGCGCCCGGTCCATCAAGACTTCCGTCCAATGCAAGTCATACTCGCCCGAGCCGCTGGCAATCTTGAACAACTCGTTCCCGTTGTAGCTGCGGCAATACGTCTGGTAACGGCGATAAAGGTCGGCATAATATTCCGGACGCATGTTGCCGCCGCACCCCCAACTTTCGTTTCCCACGCCGATATATTTCACCTTCCAAGGTTTCTCGCGGCCATTCTGCTTGCGCAGCTTGGCCATCGGCCCGTCTTCTGCAGTCATGTACTCCACCCATTGGGCTGTTTCCTGCACCGTGCCGCTGCCCACGTTCATGGACACATAGGGTTCGCATTCCAGGAGTTCGCAAAGATTGAGGAACTCATGTGTACCGAAACTGTTGTCTTCCACTGTGCCGCCCCAGTTGTTGTTCACCATGCGCGGGCGGTTTTCTTTCGGGCCTATGCCGTCGCGCCAATGGTACTCGTCGGCAAAACAACCTCCCGGCCATCTCAACACGGGCACTTTCAGGTCTTTCAACGCCTGGAGCACATCGTTGCGGTAACCGTCCGTGTTGGGAATCTTGGAATCTTCGCCCACCCAAAGGCCGCCATAAATGCATGTGCCCAAGTGTTCGGCAAACTGCCCGTAAATTTCCTTCGGAATTACCTGGTTCGCCTGTTCCGGATGCAACCGGATTTGGGACGTTTCCTGTGCCATTAAAGGCATTGCGGCCATGAGAGCCGCGCCGGCTATCAGCTTTCTTGCTTTCATAATATCAAAAATGAGATTAAAAACAGCCACAAATATACGCATCTTTTTTGAGCCGGCATGCTTTTTGGTTAACTTTGCAAACAAAAAAAACGAAAAAAAGATGGAAACCAAAGACGCATTCAGGAGACGGGCCGTAGCGGCAGGTTGCGCCATCGGGGCATTGCTGTTCCTTGCCGTATATCTCATATTCTTCAGCACGACGTTCCGGATCAATGAAACCACACATATATATATAGATGACGACGACACCGCAGATTCCGTAAGCGTGAAAATCAAAACGGCCGCACGGCCAAGCATCTCATGCGGCTTCCCGGTGTTGGCGGCCGTGGGTGGCTATGCCGTGAAAAGCGGGCGTTACGCCATTGAACCGGACGACAACATGCTCGGCCTGTACCGCAAGCTTCGCCAAGGGAACCAGGCTCCGGTGCGCCTCACCATCCCCACGGCGCGCACCATGGACCGCTTGGCCGGCACGCTTAGCAAGAAACTGATGATGGATTCGGCCACAGTGGCACGTGCGTTGGCCGACTCGGCTTTTTGCCGACATTATGGATACGACACGGCCACCATCGCTTGCTTGTTTGTCCCCAACACCTACGAAGTGTATTGGAACATCGGGCTCGACCAGTTCATGCAACGCATGCAGAAGGAGCACGAAGCCTTTTGGACGGCAGAACGGCTGGAGAAGGCCAAAGCAGCCGGCCTGACACCGGAAGAAGTCGCCACATTGGCATCCATCGTGGACGAAGAAACGGCCAACAACGAGGAAAAGCCAATGGTGGCCGGCATGTATGTCAACCGCCTGCGTTGCGGCATGCCCCTGCAGGCCGACCCGACAATAAAATTCGCCTTGCGCGACTTTTCACTGCGACGGATTTACCACAAGCACCTGGACGTGGAAAGCCCATACAATACCTACCGCAACGCCGGACTTCCTCCAGGTCCCATCCGCATCGCCTCCATCGCCGGGATTGATGCCGTGCTGAACCACGTGCACCACGATTTCCTCTACATGTGCGCCAAAGAAGACTTCTCGGGCACACACAACTTCGCCCGCACTTATAAGGAACACTTGGCCAATGCCGCCAAATATTCTGCCGCGCTCAACCGCCGCGGCATCAAATAAGAATGAATGCCCGCTAACCAAAAGAGAGCAACTTCCCAAAAAGAAGATATACTTCGATGGCCAAGTAAGATAACTGACTTGGCCAAATAAGATATCTTACTTTGCCAAGTCAGTACTACTTCTATCAAAAGACACCAAGTTCATGTCTTTTCCTGATTTCACTAGACACTTTTTTGTTTTATAACCTAAGTCAGTAGACACTTCTTTAACAATGGTGCT